>NZ_CP017561.2:1582500-1899000 GCF_001865575.2 Paraburkholderia sprentiae WSM5005 | reverse complement strand
AAGGACGGCTCGACGTTCTGGGCCAACGTGATCATCACGGCTGTCTACGACGAAGCGCGACGCTTGCGCGGCTTCGCCAAGGTCACGCGGGACCTGACCGAGCGGCGCCGGCGCGAGGAACTCGAGCGCTCCGGCGAGCGCATGCGCGAATTTCTCGCGACACTTGCGCACGAACTGCGCAATCCGCTCGCGCCGGTGCGCAACGCGGTCGGCACGATGCAGATGGAAACCAATCTGAGCCCGGTGATCGCGCGGGCGCGCGATCTGATCGATCGCCAGGTCACGCACCTGACGCGGCTCGTCGACGATCTGCTCGATATCGGCCGCATCATGTCCGATAAGGTCGAGCTGCGCATTTCACACGTCGAACTCGCCGAACTCGTCGCGCGCGCGATCGAAGCGGCGCGGCCGTTCACCGACTCGCGCGAGCAGCGCGTGGTCGCACAGGTGCCCGACGATCCCGTGATCATTCGCGGTGACATGACGCGGCTCGTGCAGGTGCTGCAAAACCTGCTGCACAACGCATCGAAGTTTTCGCCGAACGGCAGCGTGATCGAAATGGAGGGCCGTGTCGACTTTCGCATGGCGGTGCTCGAAGTGCGCGACCGCGGCTGCGGCATTCCGGTGCGCTCGCTCGACAAGATCTTCGAGCTGTTCGCGCAGGAAAAGGACGGACAAAATGGCGGCGAGAGCGGCCTCGGCATCGGCCTGACGCTGTGCAAGTCGCTCGTCGAGATGCATGGCGGCAGCATCGTCGCGAGCAGCGAAGGGCTGGGGTTCGGCAGCACCTTCACGTTGAGTCTGCCGCTCTCCGCGCAGTTCGACACCGCGGAAAGCGGCACGATCGGTGCCGCGCCGGAGGTGCAGCCGCTGCGGATTCTCCTCATCGACGACAATCGCGATTCGGCCGACAGCCTCGCGATGCTGCTCGAGCTGAAGGGTCACGAGGTGCGTATCGCCTACGATGGCGAGCAGGCGCTGCAGATCGCGCCGCGCTTTGCGCCGCATCTCGCGCTGATCGACATTGCGATGCCGAAGATGGATGGCTACGCGACGCTCGCGGCGATGCGCGCGCTGCCCGCGATGGCCCGCACGATGTACGCGGCGATGACGGGCTTCGGTCATGCGAGCGATCTCGATCGCACTCGCAAGGCGGGTTTTCATGCGCACCTCGTGAAGCCGGTCGAGATGGCGGTCCTCGATGCGTTGCTCGCGAAGGCGGATGGGCGTTTGAGCGGAGGCGCGCAGACCTAGCCGCTGGGTTTGCGGCACGGCGAGCGCCTTCCGGTGGCACGGTGCTTGCTGCGAGTCTGCATACGTTGCGGTCCGCCGCCGCCGGCGGGCCGAGGATCGAACCGGTGCAGGGAGGCACGATGCTCGACACGCGCGACCAGTCGGCCAGCTTCACGGCCCGGTCCCGGCAAGTCCCGATAGAACAAGGTGAGCGCGCGCCGCAGCCCGGCAAATCCGCTGTATCGCTCGACGATTTCTTGCGCGACGCGCGGTTCGATCCGAACGATCCCGTCGCCCTCGGTGAACTGCTCGCGCGGCTGATCGAGCGCGGCTATGATCGCGCGCCGAGCGTGCCGTTGCCGGGGCAGGGCGAGACGCTGGCGCGTTGGCGCGCGCTCGCGGCCGTTGGCGCGTGCGACCTCGGTCTCGTCAAACTATTCGAAGGCCATACCGATGCGCTTGCGATTCTCGCCGAGCTGGATGGTCCGATGCCGCCCACGGCCAGCCGCTGGGGCGTGTGGGCCGCCGAGGCGCCGCACGCGCGGGTGCGCGTCATCAACGAAGGCATCCAGAAGGTTTCCGGCGACGGCGCTCAGGTACGGCTGTCCGGCACCAAGGCCTGGTGTTCCGGCGCGCAGGCGCTCACCCATGCGCTCGTGACGGCATGGCGTGACGACGAGCCCGTGCTCGCGGCGCTCGCGCTGGACCAGAGCTCGATTTCGATCGATACATCGAAGTGGCAGGCCGTCGGTATGCAGGCGACCGCCAGCGCGGATGTCACGTTCAACGACACCGTCGCGACGCTCGTCGGCGGGTCGTATGCGTATCTGCGTCGTCCGGGCTTCTGGCATGGCGGCGCCGGTATCGCCGCGTGCTGGTACGGCGCGGCCGCGCAGATCGGCCGCACGCTGCGCGACGCGTGCGCCCGGCAAGCGGATGCGCATCGGCTGGCTCATCTGGGTGCGACCGATGTTGCATTGCAGTCGGCCGCGGCGGTACTGCGCGAAACCGCCGCGTGGATCGACGCCCGGCCGGCCGACGATGCGCAGACGCGCGCGCTGCGCGCGCGTCTTGCCGTCGAGCAGGCCGCGAACGCGGTGATCGAGCACGCGACGCGCGCGCTCGGCGCGGGCCCGTTGTGCCGCAACGCGCGCTTCGCGCGTGCGCTCGCCGACTTGCCGGTGTTTCTGCGACAAAGCCACGCCGAACGCGATCTCGCCGCGCTCGGCGAACGGCTGTTCGCCTCGGGTGACACGAGCGCCGCACCTGCACCGCCTCGCGCGTCTTCGCAAACGCTCGCACCGTGGACGCTATGACCTCTACTCCCCAGCCTTCGGAGGATCGCTGAGATGAGCTCGACGATGCTGTACTTCGACGAACTTTACCGGCACAGCGACGATCCGTGGCGCTTGCGCGAAGGCTGGTACGAAAGGCGCAAGCGTTCGCTGACCCTCGCGCTGCTGCCGCGGCCGCGGTATCGCAACGCGTTCGAACCGGGCTGCGCGAACGGCGAGTTGACGGCCGGGCTCGCGACGCGCTGCGACGCGCTGCTCGCCGCCGATCTGCACGCCCGCGCCGTCGAGCTGGCGCGCGAACGCGTGGCGGGCGCATCGAACGTGCGGGTCGAACAGCGCAGGGTGCCGCGCGAATGGCCGACGCAGTACGCACCGTTCGATCTGATCGTGATCAGCGAGTTCGCGTACTACCTCGAGGCGGCCGAGCTCGAAGCGCTGGCCGCGCGCATCGCCGGGTCGCTGACGACGGACGGCACGCTGCTCGCCTGTCATTGGCGCTGGCCGTTCGCCGAAGCACGCGGATGCGCGGAGCACACGCACGCATTATTCGATGCCCGCTGCGGTCTCGCGCGTCTCGCGCATCACGACGAAGCCGATCTGCTGATCGACGTGTGGTCGCGCGACGCACGCTCGGTCGCGCAACGCGAGGGGCTCCTATGATCGGCGTGGTCGTTCCTGCGCATAACGAAGAGGCGTTGATCGCGCGCTGCCTCACGGCCTTGCTCGCAGCGTCGCGACACGAAGCGCTCGCCGGCGAAGAGGTGCGCATCGTTGTCGCGCTCGACGCCTGCAGCGATTTCAGCGGGGCGATCGCGCGCGCTTACGGCGTGCACACGCTCACACTGAAGGCGCGTAACGTCGGCATCGCGCGGGCACTGGGCGCGTCCCTGCTGCTCGCGCACGGTGCGCGCTGGCTCGCGTTCACCGATGCGGACAGCCGCGTGTCGCGCGGCTGGCTGGCCGCGCAGCTGGCGCTCGGCGCGGATGCGGTGTGCGGCTCGATTGCCGTCGACGACTGGAGCGCGCATCCCCGCAGCGTGCGCGAATATTTTCGCAAGACCTATGTCGACGCCGACGGACATCGCCACGTGCATGGCGCGAATCTCGGCGTTTCAGCGCACGCTTATCGGCGCTCGGGCGGCTTTCCGCCGCTCAAGTGCAGCGAGGACGTCGCGCTCGTCGATCGGCTGATCGCGACTGGCGCGCGCATCGCGTGGAGCGCGGCGCCGCGTGTGACGACGAGCGCGCGCACGGCGGCCCGCGCGCGCGGCGGCTTCGGCGACAGGCTCATCTCATGGGCGACGGATAGCGCGCTGGCCTGATGGGCGGCGGGGCATCGCGAACTCGTCTCGATCGCCATGATCCGGACACCAGAACATTGGCTCGGCAATACGCCGCGGGGAGGGCGAACATGATGGACGCGTTTTACGTTGTATTCGGCCAAGGCAGGGAGCTCGACCCGTTGCAGATGGGTCTGCGCTCGATCGCCATCTTCGTGATCGGGCTCGCGCTGATCCGCGTATCGGGGCGACGTTCCTTCGGACAGCGCTCGCCGTTCGATTCGGTCGTCGTGATTCTGCTCGGCGCGACGCTGAGCCGCGCGATCGTCGGGGCCTCGCCGTTCATCGCGACCGTGGTCGCGTCGTTCGTGATCGTCGTATGTCATAGGGTGCTGGCGTGGGCCTGCATGCGCTCACGCCGCTTCGAGCTGCTGGTGGGCGGCACCGAGCGCGAGGTGTACAGCGACGGCAAGTTTCACGCGGACGAAATGCACGCGGCGCTCGTCACGCGCACCGACGTCGAGGAAAGCGTGCGGCAGAAAACCGGCTCGCGCTCGATGGACAACGTGGCCGCCGCGATTCTCGAACGCAACGGCGAAGTGAGCGTGATTCGCAAGCGCGCATGAACGCCCGAACGCCTGAAGGGCGGGGCGCCCGGATACGGCTTAGCCGCGCCCGCCGCGCGAAATCTCTGCGCCCGCGCCGCGCGGCAAGCGCAG
The DNA here is from genome assembly GCF_001865575.2 of Paraburkholderia sprentiae WSM5005. Classification (NCBI taxonomy): domain Bacteria; kingdom Pseudomonadati; phylum Pseudomonadota; class Betaproteobacteria; order Burkholderiales; family Burkholderiaceae; genus Paraburkholderia; species Paraburkholderia sprentiae. Next base: position 1,894,473 of record NZ_CP017561.2, on the reverse strand, counting down.
CGTGACGGGAATCGACGCGAACGAGCACAGCCCGACGACGAGAAACGCGGGCCAGAAATCCGACCACGTGAGGCCCGGATGTCCATGCAGCGCGCGCGAAATTTGCAGCACGATCCCGCCGACGGTCACGCCGAGACCGAGCGACATCTGCTGCACGACGCTGCCGAGGCTCGTCGCACGGCCGACGTCGCGGCTCGCGATCTCCGCGTAAGTCAGCGAATTGAGGCTCGTGAACTGCAAGGCGGGGAAGAAGCCGCCGAGCAGCACGACGAACCAGATGAGCCACGTCGGCGTGTGCGGGAAAAACAGCCCGCATGCTGCGATCGAGATACCCGATAGCGCGGCGTTGACCACGAGCACGTCGCGAAAGCCGAAGCGGCGCAGCACGGCGGAGGCGATCGTGCGCATGAACATGCCGCCGAACGCGGACGCGCAGGTGATCAGCCCCGATTCGAACGCGCTCATGCCGTGACCTTCCTGCAACAGCAGCGGCAGCAGGAACGGCAATGCGCCCAGGCCGATGCGAAACAGCGAGCCGCCGAGCACACTCGCCTGGAAAGTCGGCACGTTGAAAAAACGCAGATCGAGCAGCGGCAGCGCGACGCGCTGCGCGTACGCGACGTAGATCGCGAGCAGCATGGCGCCGAGCGCGCACATCCCAAACGCGTCCAGACTCGAAATCAGTTCGCCGCCGACCAGCGACAAGCCGAGCAGGAGCAGCACCGCGCCCGCCGCCGACAGCAGGAAGCCGACCCAGTCGAGCGGGCCGGGGTCAGGCTCGCGCGTGTTGGCGATATAGCGGTTGGTCAGATAGATGCCGACAATGCCGATCGGCACGTTGATGAAGAAAATCAGCCGCCAGTGCAGATACGTCGTGATGAAGCCGCCGAGCAGCGGGCCGGCGGCGGGGCCGAGCATCGCGGGCACGCTGAGGTAGTTCATCGCGCGGATGAAGTCGGCTTTCTCCACCACGCGAAAGATGATGATCCGCCCGACCGGCACCATCATCGCGCCGCCGACGCCCTGAATGAAACGCGCAACCGTGAAGGTGCCCAGCGAATTCGACGCGGCGCACAACAGCGAGCCCGTCACGAAGATGCCGATCGCCGTGCGAAACACCGTGCGGGCGCCGAACTTGTCGGCGAGCCAGCCGCACACGGGGATGAACACGCCGAGCCCGAGCACGTAGCTCGTCACCGCGATCTTCAGCGTGACGGGATCGCGCGCGAAATCGCGCGCCATCGCCGGCAGCGCGGTGACGATGACGTTGGCGTCGACGCTTTCCATGAACATCGCACACGCGACGATAAGAGGCGCAATCAGAGCTTTCTGGGTCTGGGCGACGGTCATGACGGCAAGGCTGCGACGAAGCGCCGCGGGCAAAGCGGTGATTATTGCACCTGTACGGTGCAGGTTGTTAATACCTGCTGGATCGAGACGCCGTTTGGCGAACTTTTTCGCCGACACACGGTTAGGGCACCGCGGTCCCGCCAAGAAAATATCGATTTTTGTTGCACTGCGCCATCGGATGACTATAATCGGGTTATTGCGTAGGTATAAACCCTAGTCAGGAGCCGCCATGAACACCGCATCGAACGTCGTCCGTACCACCCCCGCCGCCAACACCTTCTTCGGCAAGCTGCGCGCGCTGGCGCTGCATGCGCTGGAACTGCATTTGCAGAACTGCGCAGTGATCGCCGAAGCGCATCGTCGCCCGAACTAAGCTGCCCGCGCGCCGCGCAAGCGCGGCCGCCGTGTCAATGCCCGCTCGAGTAGCGGGCATTGTGCTTTCTGGCCCCGGCAAACGGAGCATGAGACACGCGTCTGTTGCGCATCCTCGAAGTCAGCCCCGCTCTGCCATCGGCATTTCCCTTCAGCGCTGGCACCCGACGCGGCAGGCGCGTGGCTTGCGCTTGTACTCGCGCGGCGTCCTGCAGTGCGCGACTGCTCCTGATTACGACACCCCGAGCGGCTTTTTGACGCCGCACTTGTAGCGCCATCGATGCCTCGCATCGCGCTGACAAGCCATTACAATCGCGCCCTCTTTGACGCAAAGCGCAGCGGCGCCGACAGCGAAATAGCTAAAGCTGTCAACCTTTTGCACATTTTGCCGTTATCTCTTTGTAATCGCCGCCACACGCGATACCGCGCGTGACGGCCCGTCGCCGCGATCGCTCCTCGCAAGGCCCGCATTGACCATATTTCACCGACTTCAACCCAGGTTCGAGCGCCTTCGCGCGCTGCTCGGCCGTGCAGCGAAAGCGCTCGGCAGCCGAGGACTTCTGTCGCCCGTGCTCGCGCTCGTCATTTGCGGGCTGCTGCTGGTGGTGCTGCAGCATCTGTCGGAGGCCGTCAATTACCGTTCGGTGATCCACCAGCTGCGCGGGCTGTCGGCGCGCGAGTGGATCGGCGCGCTGGGCGCGACCGCGCTCAGCTACGTCGCGCTGGTCGGGCGCGACGCGGTCGGCCTGCGCTATCTCGGCGCGAGCGTGCCGCGCACGGCGCTATGGGTCGGCGCGACCGCCGGGTCGGCGCTCGGCAATGCGACCGGTTTCGGCGCGCTGACGGGCGGAGCGGTGCGTGCGCGGGTGTACGGCGTCGCGGGCATTACGCCCGCGCAGATCGGCCGCATGACGGTGTTCACGAGCGTGTCGCTCACGCTCGCGCTCGTGTTGATGAGCGCGCTCGGCATGGTCTGCATGGCCGGCCAGCTCGCGCCGATGCTGCATTTGTCGCCGGTCGCGCTGCGCTGGAGCGGCGCGGCGTTGCTGATCGCGTTGGCGCTCGCGGCCGCCGCGTGCCGTCGCGAGACCCGGCCGATCCGCACGCGCCGGCAGTGGCTCTCGTTCGATATTCCCGCACGCCGAGATCTGCTCGGGCAAGTCGCGCTGGCGGTGCTCGACGTGATCGCCGCCGGCCTCGCGCTGTGGGCCTTGCTGCCGCATGCGAACGTGAGCTTCGTCGGCTTCATCACCGTCTACGCGGCCGCGATGCTGCTCGGCATGATCGGCCATACGCCTGGCGGGGTCGGGGTGTTCGAGGCGGCAATGGTGTTCACGCTGAGCGGCAGCGTGCAGATGCATCAGATGGTCGCTGCGCTGCTCGCTTATCGGGCGATCTATTTCGGCGTGCCGCTGGTCGTCTCCGCGGCGCTGCTGGCCGGCTTCGAGGGGCGCGCACTGAAGAACCGCCTGTCGTTGTTGCAGGCGCAGCGCGTGTCGGAACTCGCGCCACTGTTTCTGAGCCTCGTCACGTTCGTGGTCGGCGGCATGCTGGTGATTTCGAGCGCGACGCCCGCGTTCTGGCAGCGCATCCATATCCTGCGCGACGTCGTGCCGCTGTGGGTGCTCGAAAGCTCGCAGATGCTGTGCAGCGTGCTCGGCGTGCTGCTGCTGTTCGTCGCGCGCGGGCTGCTGCGGCGGCTCGACGCGGCCTGGTGGATGACGCTCGCGCTTGCGGTGCTGAGCCTCGCGCTGTCGCTGACCAAGGGTCTCGCGTTCGTCGAGGCCGGTGTGCTCGGCACGCTGATCGTCCTGCTGCTCGCGACGCGCAAGCGCTTCAACCGTCATTCGTCGCTGTTCGCCGAGCGCTTTACGGCCGGCTGGCTCGTATCGATCGCGATGGTGCTGATGCTCGCGACGTGGGTCATGCTGTTCGCTTTCCGTGACGTGCCTTACACGCGCGACCTGTGGTGGCAATTCGCGTTCGACGAGCGCGCGCCGCGCGCGTTGCGCGCGACACTCGCCGCGAGCCTGTTCGCCGCGACCTTTTCGTTCTGGCAATTGCTGCGTCCGGCTGCGGGCCGCTTCGTGAAGCCGGCGCCCGAAGATCTGCACGACGCCGCGCGCATCGTGCGCGCTCAGGAGCGCAGCGATGCCGGTCTGGCGTTGATGGGCGACAAGAGCTTCCTGTTTTCGGCGTCGCGCGAGGCCTTCCTGATGTACGCGAAATACGGCCGCACGTGGGCCGCGCTGCACGATCCGGTGGGCCCGCGCGAAGAGTGGGCCGGCCTGATCAGCAAGTTCGTCGCGCTCGCGCATGCGCACGGCGGTCGGGCCGCGTTCTACCAGGTGCGCGCGAACGCGCTGCCGCTGTATCTCGACGCCGGCCTGACGCTGATGAAGCTCGGCGAGGAAGCGCACGTCGTGCTCGACGACTTCGATCTGAAGGGCTCGCATCGCGCGCATCTGCGCTATGCGCTAAAGCGCGGCGAGCGCGACGGCTTTAGCGTCGAAGTGATCGATCGGGCGCAGGTGCCGGCATCGCTCGAAACGCTGCGCGGCATTTCCGACGGATGGCTCGACAGCCGCGACGCGCGCGAGAAAAGCTTTTCGGTCGCCGCTTTCCATGACGAATACCTCGCCGCGCAATCGGTGATGCTGGTGCGCCAGCACGGCGAGCCGGTCGCGTTCGTGACCTTCATGACGACCGATATGCATACCGAGGCGACCGTCGGCGTGATGCGACATGTCGACAGCGCGTCGTCATACGCGATGGAATACCTGTTCACGCAGCTCGCGCTGCATCTCAAACAGGCGGGCTTCCGCTCGCTCAGTCTCGGCATTGCGCCGCTCTCCGGCGTGCAGCCGACACCGCTCGCGTCGCGCTGGCATCGGCTGGCCGGCATCGTGTGGCGCTTCGGCGGCCGCTTCTATAACTTCCGCGGACTGCGTGCTTTCAAGAGCAAGTTCCAGCCGCACTGGGAGCCGCGTTACCTCGCGGCATCCGGTTCCGGCGTGTTCTTCACGCTCGCGGACCTGTCGCTGCTGGCGGGAGGCCGGCGTTCATGACATTGCATCCGTTGTTCCGGCTCGCCGTCGCGGCGAGCGTTTTAAGCTGCGGCGCACTCGCGCACGCGGCCACCACCACCGTGCCCGGCGGCCGCTACGGCAGCGTGCACGTGACCCAGCCCGACGGGCCGCTGCGCGGCTTCGTCGTGCTGTATTCGCAGGCGAGCGGCTGGAGCGCGGCCGATCAGCAGAGCGCCGATGCGCTCGCGAAAGCGGGCGCGTTGACGGTCGGCGTCGATACCGCGCGCTACGCGGCCAACCTCGCCGCGAAAAAGGAAAGCTGTCATCAGCTGGTGGGCGATGCCGAGGCGCTCAGCCATCAGCTCGAACGGCAATCGCAATCGAGCCACTATTTCGCGCCGATCGTCGCGGGGACGGGGCAGGGCGCAACGCTCGCGATGCACGTGCTCGAGCAGGCGCCGTCCAATACGATTGCGGGCGCGGTGTCGGTCGATGCCGACCACGCGCTCGACGCACGCTTCGAGCCGTGTGCGCCCGATCCGACCGTGATCCGCGACAAGGTGCCGGGTTTCGTCGACAAGGCGAGCACGGGCAATGCCGATCGCGCGCGTCTCGTCGCGCTGCTGACGCCGCATCTGCAGCCGGTCCCGTCAAGCGCCGACGACGTGTCCGACCTGCCGCTGATCGAGTTGCCGGCCGCGCATCCGAACGGCTTGATGGCGATCGTAATTTCCGGCGATGGCGGCTGGCGCGATCTCGACAAGACAATCGCGCAGGCGCTGCAGAAAGATGGTGTGTCGGTGGTCGGCTGGGACAGCCTGCGTTATTTCTGGAGCGAGCAGCCTCCCGCGAAAACGAGCCGCGATCTCGCGCGCGTGATGCAAACCTATGGCGCGCGCTGGCACGCGCAGCACATCGCGCTGATCGGCTATTCGTTCGGCGCCGATGTCATGCCGTTCGCGTACAACCGTCTGCCGCAGGCGCAGCGCGATCAGGTGTCGCTGATGTCGCTGCTCGGCTTTGCGCCCGACGCCGATTTCCAGATCCGCGTCGGCGGCTGGCTCGGCATGCCCGCAAGCGATAAAGCGCTGGACGTGCGGCCCGAGTTGACGCATGTGCCGCCGTCGATCGTCCAATGCTTCTATGGTAAGAACGAGACCGACACGCTGTGCCCGGCGCTCGAGAAGACCGGTGTCGAAGTCATCCGCACTGCCGGCGATCATCACTTTGGCCGCGACTACAACGCGCTGGAGCAGCGGATTCTCGCGGCATTCGAAAAGCACAGCGGCGTGCGCGAGTGATCGCGGTGTTGCTCATGAACTGCCTCGGTATTCGCGATTGCGCTGATCATTAGCATCATCCATCGAATGACCAGTTAGCGCGTCGACTTGCAGTCACACATAACCCGCCACACGAGGCGGGTTTTTTATGTCCGCTTTCAGGTTCATTCTCGGCGTGTCTCGTCGAGACTGGTGGCATCACGTGCCCGGGAGCGACCACCGTGCTGGGAACAGACGAAAAATCCTGTCTACCGGCTGTTTCTTGGTCAGTTGGACCTCGTTTGCCAGATCGGGGTTTACCTGAGGGGTGCGCCGCCGGCAGAACGAGCCGCGTGTCGTGCGGATCGCCGGTAAGCCACGCCAGTCTGGCGTTTGCGGCCGGCATGACCGCGCCGCGCCCGCACCCGCTCCACACCTTTTATCGCGCAGCACGATACGGCCTATCCGCCGTATCGCGTTGCACGATAGGCGGCGCGATCGTCACACTGAGCGCAATTTTCATCACCGCGTTCAGGAGACATACATGCGCACCCAAGTCGGCATCATCGGTGCAGGGCCCGCTGGCCTGCTTCTTTCCCATCTGCTTCATCTGCGCGGTATCGACTCGGTCGTGCTCGAAACGCGCACGCGCGATCAGATCGAATCCACGATACGGGCCGGCGTGCTCGAGCAGGGCACGATGGACCTGCTGACGCAAACCGGTCTCGGCGAACGCATGAAAGCCGAAGGCGCGCTGCATCACGGTTTCGAACTCGCGTTCGAAGGCAAGCGCCGGCGCATCGATCTGAGCGGCCTCACCGGTCATGCAATCACGGTTTATGCCCAGCACGAAGTGATCAAGGATCTCGTCGCGGCCCGCGTCGCAGCGGGCGCCGAACTGCGTTTCGGCGTGTCGGATACGTCGGTGCACGGCATCGATACCGATAAGCCGTCGATCCGCTATCGGCACGAAGACGCGGAGCACGAGCTGCAATGCGACTTCGTGATCGGCTGCGACGGCTCGCAAGGCGTGTCGCGTCAGGCGATTCCGCAGGCGCTGCGTCGAGACTTCGAGCGCGTCTATCCGTTTGGCTGGTTCGGCATTCTGTGCGAAGGGCCGCCGTCGTCGGACGAACTGATCTACGCGCGCCACGAGCGCGGCTTCGCGCTGATCAGCACGCGCTCGCCGAACGTGCAGCGCATGTATTTCCAGTGCGATCCGAAGGACTCGGTCAACAACTGGTCCGACGATCGGATCTGGGCCGAGTTGCATGCACGCGCCGATTCGGACGAAGGCCACAAGGTCGTCGACGGCAAGATTTTCCAGAAGAACATCGTCGGTATGCGCAGCTTCGTGTCGACGACGATGCAGCACGGCCGCCTGTTCCTGGCTGGCGACGCCGCGCATATCGTGCCGCCAACCGGCGCGAAGGGCATGAACCTCGCCGTCGCCGACGTGAACGTGCTCAGCAAGGCGCTCGACGCGTTCTACAAGGAAAACTGCACCGATCTGCTCGACCGCTACAGCGAAACTGCGCTCAAACGCATCTGGCGCGCCGAGCACTTCTCGTACTGGATGACCAGCATGATGCATCGTATCGAAGGCGCGTCGGCGTTCGAGCAACAGCTGCAGGTTGCCGAGCTCGAGTACGTCACGACGTCGCGCACGGCCGCGACGGTGCTGGCGGAAAACTACGTCGGCGTCGCCGGCGCGCAGATGCAGGCGCAACTGTGATTGCCACCACAGGCCCGCGCGCTGATCGGGACCGCTAGTTGAGCGATAGGTCCCGATGCGCGGCCGCCTGAAACTCCTTGGGCGTGACGCCCGTCTGCTTGCGGAAATAGCGACTGAAATAGGCGGCGTCCTCGAAACCGAGCGCATGCGCGATCTGTTTGATGCTCGAACCCGAGTACACCAGATCGCGCTGCGCCTCGCGTATCAACTGGTCGTTGACGAGCGACAGCGGCGAATGCCCGAGCTCTTCACGACAAATGCGGCCCAGCTGCGTCGTGGTCACCCGCAATTTTTCCGCGTAAAAATCGATCGGCTGATGCTCACGCACGTGTGCGGTGATCAGTTCGCGTAGCCGTTTGATCTGCGCGGCGCGCCGGTCATTGACGGTCGCGCCCGCGCTCGACGCGGCATCGGTCAGACGCGCGACCTGCACAAAAAGTGCAATCATCAGCGACATGCCCGCGGCGATATGGCCGCGCGCGCTGCCGCGAAATTCCTGCTCCAGCAAATCGAACAACGGCATCAACGTGCGCTCGCCGACGGCGGGCCGCACGGATATCAGCGCGGGGTGTTGCAGCACCGGCACGAGGCCTGGCGACACCGCTTTCGAAATCGACTCCAACGCACGCTGCGCGGCGGTAATCACGAGCCCGTCGATCTCCGGCGAAAACACGAAACCATGCACGGTTTGCGCCGGCAGCAGGATCAGGCATGGCGCTTCGATCGTGAGCTTTTCGCTTTCGATCAGCACGTGACCCGACCCACGGCGGATATACAGAATCTGCAGCAACGCATCGTGCCGGTGCGCGGCTATATGCCAGCCGTTCGGACGGCTGCGCTCGACGATCCATTCGAAATTGAACGCGTCGTACCACGGCGGCCGCGCGGACTCTCCGTACAGGTCGTAGTTAGGGATATTCCTCATGTGCCTTTGTCTCCTATGTTCGAATTGTCCTGCGATGTGCGGCCTTTGTCCAATTTCCCGTCGAACCGCGTGGCTATACTTTTTCCATCGAAGACGCGGTCGAATGACACAAGTTGGCGAAGCCAGCCAACGCACCTTCGCCGCGCTCGTCAACACATAGATTCGGAGGACTTAGCAAATGAATCAACGCAAAGATCGATGCGACGCAGAGGGCGACTCGAGACACTGGCTCGGGCTCGAAGGCAGCGTCTGCGTCGTGAGCGGCGCGGCGGGCGGCATCGGCAGTGCCATTGTTCAGGCGTTGGGCGATGCTGGCGCACGCGTGGCGCTGCTGGATCGTGATGAGAAAAAGTGCGGCGACGTCGCGCAAGCGCTGAATGCAAGCGGTGTCGAAGCGCTGGCGCTGGCCTGCGATATCGGCGATATCGATAGTGTGCGCGGCGCGGTGTCGGAAGTCGAAGCGCGCTTCGGCGTCGCCGATGTGCTCGTGAACAACGCGGGTCTGCTACGGCCGGGCGGCATCGAAGAGATTGGACTCGATGCATGGAATGCGATGCTGCGCGTGAACCTGACCGGCTACATGCTGTGCTCGCAGCAATTCGGTCAACCCATGTTGAAGCGCGGCGCTGGCGCGATCGTGCACGTCGCGTCGGTGGCCGCGCATCATCCGCAGACCTATAGCGGCGCCTACAGTGCAAGCAAGGCTGGCGTCACGATGCTGTCGAAGCAGATCGCGGCGGAGTGGGGGCCGCGCGGCATTCGCAGCAATACCGTGTGCCCAGGCATGATCCGCACGCCGCTGTCCGCGGCGTTTTACGAGCACGGCGACATAGAACGCCGGCGCAGCGCGATGACGGCGAGTCGCCGGATCGGTGAACCAGACGATATCGCCGATGTCGTCGCGTTTCTCGCGAGCGAACGTGCCGCGTATGTGAACGGCACCGAAGTCGTCGTCGACGGCGGCTTCGAAAGCATGCTGATGGACCTCGTGCCGCGTCCCGGCTTCGAAGCCAATCAGGCCGCGCAAGCCGGCCGCCAGGTCCGCGCATCGGGAGACCATCATGACTAACGCAACACCCGGCACGACACTCACATGCGACGTGCTCGTCATCGGTTCGGGCGCGGGAGGGCTGTCGAGCGCGATCACCGCGCGCAAACACGGTCTCGATGTCGTTGTGATCGAGAAGGAGCCGTTCTTCGGCGGTACGACCGCGTTCTCGGGCGGCGTGCTGTGGATTCCGGGCAACCATCACGCAAAGCAGAGAGGCGTCAGCGATACGCGCGAAGCCGCGCTGACCTATATGCGCAACGAAACCGGCGCGTATTTCGACGCGGCCGCCGTCGACGCGTTTCTCGACACCGGCCCGGAAATGCTCGACTTCTTCGAGCGCGAGACCGCCGTCAAATTCGTGCCGACGCTGTATCCCGACTATCACCCGGACGTTGGCGGCGGCGTCGACATCGGCCGCTCGGTCGTGGCCGCGCCGTTCGATGCGCGCGCGCTTGGCAAGGACCTCACGCGATTGCGTGCGCCGCTGAAGACGATCACGTTCATCGGCATGATGTTTAATTCATCGAACGCGGACCTGAAGCACTTCTTCAACGCGACGCGTTCGCTGCCGTCCGCGCTGTATGTCGCGAAGCGGCTCGCGAGCCATCTGAAGGATCTTGCGCTGTACCGGCGCGGCGTGCAGATCACGAGCGGCAACGCGCTCGCCGCGCGGCTCGCGAAGTCCGCGCTCGACCTCGGCATTCCGATCCATACCAACACGGCCGCTCGCGAGCTTAGCGTGACGAACGGCAGCGTGAGCGGCGCGCTCGTCGCGGGACCGGAAGGCGAGGTGAGCATCGTCGCGCGACGCGGCGTCGTGCTCGCGTGCGGCGGCTTTTCGCATGACGTTGCGCGGATCGCACGCGCGTATGCGCATCTGCGGCGCGGCGGCGAACACCTGTCACCGGTGCCGCGCGGCAATACCGGCGACGGCGTCGGCATGGCCGAACGTGCCGGCGCGCAAGTGGCGATCCGTTATCCGCAGCCCGCCGCATGGATGCCGGTATCGCGCGTGCCGATGCGCGACGGCAGCGTCGGCGTATTCCCGCATCTGGTGGATCGCTACAAGCCTGGCGTGATCGGCGTGACGCGCGCGGGCAAGCGCTTTTGCAACGAAGCGAATTCGTATCACGACGTGGGCGCCGCGATGATCGAGCCCTGCGCGAATGAACGGGAAACCGCGATGTGGCTGATTTGCGATCACGCGACGATTCGCAAATACGGGCTCGGTTACGCCAAGCCGTCGCCGGTGCCGCTCGGCCCGCTGCTACGCAACGGCTATCTGAGCAAGGGCCGCACGCTCGCGGAACTCGCGCGCCGAGCCGGCCTCGACGGCGCGGCGCTCGAGGCGACCATGAAGCGCTACAACGCCGACGCGGTGCGTGGCGAAGATCGCGAGTTCGGCCGCGGCACGACCTCGTTCAATCGCTATCTTGCCGACCCGGAGCGCGAGCCGAACCCGTGCGTCGCGCCCATCGGCGACGGTCCGTACTATGCGCTGAAGGTCGTGATGGGTGACCTCGGCACCTTCGACGGCATCACGACGAACGTCAGCGGCCAGGTGCTAGACGGGAAAGGCGCGCCGATCGCCGGGCTATACGCGGTCGGTAACGATCGCGCGAGCGTGATGGGCGGCAACTATCCGGGCGCCGGTATCACGCTCGGGCCGATCATGACGTTCGGCTATATCACCGGTCGTCATCTCGCGGGCGTGAGCGCAAACAGCGCAAACAGCGCAAACACCGCTAACCACCCGAATGACGCACACACCCGCGCATCCGAAACCGTATTGAGGACCGGCACATGAGCCAGGGCAAACCTTTCGTCGACCATCGCATCTACACGATCCGTCCGCGCGGCATGGCGGAATTCATCGACGTCTTCGACCGGCTCGCGATGCCGATTCAGCTCAAGTATCTGGGCGCGCCGGTCGGCTTCTATATGAGTGATATCGGCGCGTTGAACCAGGTCGTGCATCTATGGGGCTATGAGAGCCTCGGCGACTACGACCAGCGCCGCACCGAGCGCGATGCCGATCCGCAGTGGCCCGCGTACCTGCAGGCGTCGGCGCATCTGATCGTCGCGCAGGAGAGCCGCATCATCAGGCGCGTCGACTTCAGCACGCTGACGATGCTGCGCTAGCCGTGCGTTCTCGGCGAGCAGACAGGCACCGGCGATCCCGGCGACCGCGTTCTAGACAGCAATTCGAACCATAAGAAAACACCTCGTCATTTCAAGGAGACATCGCAATGAACAAGCTGAAAGGAGCGCGCACATGACCCGCTCCGAACTAAATATCGATGTGCAGGCCTTCATCGACGCACAGCGCTTCTCGCCGTTTCAATGGACGATTCTCGTGCTGTGTTTTCTGGTCGTCGCGGCCGATGGCTTCGACACCGCCGCTATCGGCTTCATTGCGCCGGCGCTCGTGCAGCAGTGGGGCATCGCGCGCAGCGCGCTCGGCCCGGTGATGAGCGCGGCGCTGGTCGGACTCGGCATCGGCGCGCTGGCGGCCGGCCCCTGCGCGGACCGGATCGGACGCAAAACGGTGCTGGTGCTGTCGGTGTTCTTCTTCGGGTTGTGGAGTCTCGCGGCGGCTCGCGCGACGTCGATCGAATCGCTGACCCTGCTGCGCTTTTTCACTGGCTTGGGTCTCGGCGCGGCGATGCCCAACGCGGTCACGCTGATGTCCGAATACGCTCCCGCCAGGATTCGCGCGGTGGCGGTCAATGCGATGTTCTGCGGCTTTTCAGGCGGTCTGGCGATCGGCGGACTCGCGTCCGCTTGGCTGATTCCGCATTTCGGCTGGCCGAGCGTGCTGGTCGCGGGTGGCGCCGGTCCGCTCGTGCTCAGCGTACTGCTGATCCTGTTGCTGCCCGAATCGGCGCAATTTCTCGCGGTGCGCAAGCGGGCCGATCAACGGATCGCGCGAATCCTGCAACGCATCGCGCCCCGCGACCGCTTTGACGGATGCCTTTTTTTCGCGCTCGACGTGCGCCGCGATAGGGGCGACGCACGCTCGCAATGGGCGCTCGCGATCATCCTGTCGGCGCGCTACCGCTTCGGCACGCTGATGCTGTGGCTCGCCTATTTCATGGGGCTGCTGATTTACTATCTGCTGACCAACTGGCTGCCAACCCTGTTCAAGGACATGGGATTTTCCGCTGAAAAGGCTGCGTTGATGACCTCGCTGTTTCCGCTCGGCGGCATCGTCGGCAATCTGTGCGTCGGCTGGGTGATGGATCGCTTCGCCGGGCATCGCGTGATCGCGTTCACCTATGTTCTGGTCGGCGCGCTCGTGTTGATGGTGGGGCGGGGCGTCGGCCATCAGGTCTGGCTCGGTGCGCTGATCTTCCTGACCGGCACGGTCGCGACGAGCGCGGTCACGTCGATGTCGGCGCTCGCGGCAAGTTACTACCCGACCCGGGCCCGGGCGACGGGCGTTGCGTGGATGCTCGGAATTGGCCGCGTCGGCGGCGTGGCGGGTGCGCTCGTCGGTGCGGCGTTGATGGGGCTCGGCTGGCAATTCGGCGCGGTGTTCAGCCTGCTCGCGGCGCCAGCCTTGATCGCGGCCGGCGGGGTCGTACTGATGATGCGGCGCGTGCCGTTCAATCACGTATCGGCCGATGAAAACGTTGGCGCCGTAGCGGTGGAATAAGCGGTCGAATAAGCGATCGAATAAGCAGCGCGGCTCGGCGTGCCGCTACGCTCGAACCGCGCGCGTCGACTCAGGACGCACGCAGCAAGGCCATTTCGTTGTGCAGCAGCGCGAGCAATTCGTCGTCAGTTGGCCGCGTGCCCCAATGGCGCGCGCCTGCCACCGACGCGATCGCCATCCACGAATGCGGTGGAAACCATTCGCGCACCAGCGTGCCGTCCTGGCGCAGGCACAATTGGCCGGTCAGTTCGCTGTATTCGGCGCAGATGTGGGCACCGTCGACCTGCGCCGTTACTCGTCTCGGATCATTGCGTAGCACGTCGTCGCTCCTGTCGAAGGGGTGGCGCGAATGCCGGCACCGCACGATGGCGTGCTGGACGTCACCTGCCGTCTGTCAATGGTCATGCCCATGTCCGTGCCACCCATTGTCGTGCCCGTCGCCGTGCGGGCCGCGCCAGTCGCGCTCGTCGTGCCTCTCGTGCGCCTCGCGCCAGTCGCCGTGACGACGTTCCCACTCGCGACGCTCCCAATAGCGGTGACCATCGTAATAACGATCGTCGTACCAGCCCGGCGCGAGCACGACCGCGGGCGGCGGAGGCGGCGCATACATGGGCGCGGGCTGCACATAGACGGGCGGCGGCGCTTCGACCGCGAAGCCCGGCACGCCGATGTTCACGCCGACATCGACGTGCGCGAAAGCGGCCGTCGATGCGCCGATCGCGAGACCGGCGACGAGCGTCAAGGATAGCCAGCGGTTGCGTGAATGACTCATGATTGTTCTCTGTGTGGATGTCCGTGATGAATGGCGAGCCGGACGCGCACCGATTGCGCGTGATGGCCCGTTCAATAACGTTCGCGGTAGTGGTCGTGATGCGGATGATCGTCGGGGACCACGATGCAACCGCTCAACGCGCCGCCGAGCGTGGCGGCAAGAACGACCAATGCGAGGATTCTTTTCATGATGTTGCTCCCTGAAATCTATGATGCGAGTGCCTGTCGTGCGAAGCGTTTGATGTAATCCGCTTTCGTTTGAACCGAACTCTACTGAGCGGCGCGATTACCGGTGTGTTTGTGTGTAACAGGACGTGTCGATTGGAACTCGCGTCGATGGCACGATGCGAGTGCGTCGAATGAAGAGGGGACGCCTTGGCAGCTACGCCTCAAGATGCCGGGCGAGTGTCAAGCGCGCGGGCAAACCCTTGAACGCGCTATGGAAAAAAACGCATTCGAGCGTATGCGATGCGCCGATGCGAAGCGCAGCTTCAGCGCATCGATTGCTGAAAAAAGAAGCGAACCGAATTTGGCTTTGTGTATGCCGCTCAGATACATTCGGTTGCAGACTGGTTAGCTTACTGCGCGGCCGCGGGCTCGGGGGCAGTCGCATCGCGATAGCCGAGCCGCGTTGAAATCGCGAGACCGGCCTCTTTCAGCAGCGCGACGTAATGCTGCTTCGTGTCGGCGCCGCAGCGCATCGTCGGAAACGAAATCGACAGACCGGCGATCACGCGGCCAAAGCGGTCGAATACCGGCACCGCGATACATTGCAGGCCTTCTTCCTGCTCCTCGTTGTCCTCGCCGTAGCCCTGCTCGCGTACGCGCGGCAGGATACTCAATACCGCTTGCGCACAAGTCAAGGTTTTTTGCGTCGACTTGCGGAATTCAAGGTGCGAGAGCACCTCACGCGCGTCGAGCGGGTCCATCCACGCGAGCAGCACCTTGCCGATCGCGGTGCTATGCAGCGGATTGCGCCGGCCGATCCGCGACTGCATGCGCAGCCCGTAATCGGCGTCGATCTTATGGATGTAGATGATCGCGTCGTCGTCGAACGCGCCCAGGTGCACCGCTTCGCGCGTTATCTGGCCGATGCGGCGCATCTCGATGTCGGCCTCGCGCACGAGATCGACGCTTTCGAGCGCTTTCGCGCCGAGTTCGAATAGACGGATCGTCAGCCGATAGCGCTCGGTTTCGACTTCCTGGGTCACGTAGCCGAGCGCCTTCAAGGTCTGAATGACACGATGCACGGTCGTCTTCGACATGCCGAGCCGTTGCGACAGCTCGCTGATGCCGATTTGTCCCGTGTCGCCGATCGCGCCGAGAATCGCGAACACCCGCCCGATCGACGATGCCGATTCGCCTCGCTCGCCGCTTTCCGCATCGAGTGCTTTGTCGCGCGCAGTGTTCCTCGCAGTGTTCGTATGTGGTGCCCTTGCCGCCATGTCCGTCATTCCCTGTCTGTGCCAACCCGCGCCGCTGCTGCGTTCAGCCGATGGCCGCGGTCCGGGAGCATAGCGCGTTGCGCGCGCTCGTGGCGAGCTGCGCCGTACCTAGCGCGCGAGCCAGCCGCCATCCACTGCCAGTGTATGCCCATGCACATAGTCCGACGCCGACGATGCGAGAAAAACCACCGGCCCCGCGAGATCATCGGGAACGCCCCAGCGGCCGGCCGGAATGCGGCCCAGGATCTCTTCGTTGCGCTGCGCGTCCTCGCGCAACGCGGCGGTGTTCGCGGTGGCCATATAGCCTGGCGCGATCGCGTTCACGTTGATGCGCCGCGCGGCCCATTCGTTCGCGAGCAGCCGTGTCAGGCCGAGTACGCCGCTTTTCGACGCGGTGTACGACGCGACGCGAACGCCGCCCTGGAACGACAGCATCGACGCGACGTTGATGATCTTGCCGCCGCTTCGCTGCCGCACGAACTGGCGCGCCGCGGCCTGCGACAGGAAGAACAGGCTCTTCAGGTTCACGTCCATGACCGCGTCCCAATCGTCTTCGCCGAACTCGAGCGCGTCTTCGCGGCGAATGATGCCCGCGTTGTTGACGAGCACGTCGATGCGGCCGAACGCTTCGAGCGCGGCGCGCACGATGTCGTCGACCGATGCGATCGAAGCGAGGTCGGCACGCACGTCCGCGAAACGGCGCCCGAGCGCCTCGACGCGCGCGGCGGTGGCGCCCGCGTGCGCGCGACTCACGCCGACGATGTCGCAGCCGGCCGCGGCGAGCGCGACCGCCATGGCGGCGCCGAGGCCGGTGTTGCTGCCGGTCACGATGGCGACCTTGCCGCTCAGATCGAAAGTGTTCACTGTGGTGGGGCTCATGTTCGCTCAGCGCAACGCGCGAACCGCGAGATGGTCCATATCGCCGAACACCTGGTTTTCGCCGACCATGCCCCAGATGAACGTGTAGGCGCGCGTGCCGACGCCCGAATGGATCGACCAGCTCGGCGAGATCACCGCCTGTTCGTTGCGCACGACGATATGCCGCGTTTCGTGCGGCTCGCCCATCATGTGGAAGACGGCGGCATCGTCGGTGAGATTGAAGTAGAAATACACTTCCATGCGACGCTCGTGCGTGTGGCAGGGCATCGTGTTCCACAGGCTGCCCGGTTCGAGCTTCGTCATGCCCATGGAGAGCTGGCAGGTCGGCAGCACGTCGGGCACGATGAACTTGTGGATGGTGCGGCGGTTGCTCGTGGCCGGATCGCCGAGGGTTTCGGGCGAGGCCTGGTCGAGGAGATGGTGCGGGTCGGATATGTGGTGTGCGCGGGCGCGCAGTTCAGATAGAACTTCGCTCGCTGGTCGGTGTCGGCGCTGCCGAATACGACTGCTTGCGCGCCCTTGCCGATATAGATGGCTTCTTCGCGGCGCACCGTGTAACGCGTGCCGTCGACGTCGACCCAGCCGTCGCCGCCGATGTTGATCGCGCCAAGCTCGCGCCGCTCGAGCAGGTAGTTCACGCCGATCGCACGGCCGAGCGAGTCCGGCACTTCGACCGCGCGCTCGACCGGCCACACGCCACCGACGATGATCCGGTCGATATGGCTATACGTGAGCTTCAACGCATCGCGCTCGAAGATCCGCTCGACCAGAAACGCTTCGCGCAGCCCGGTGGTGTCGAGCGTTTTCGCGTATTCGCTGTGGATGGCCTGTCTCACGTCCATTGATCGTTCTCCTGTCGGTATGCGGGCGCCGCGCCGCGTTGTGCGCGAAACTGTAACGCAGAATCCCAGCTTCGGAACAGTGGTCCGAAAACAATGCGACGCGCGACGAGCGCTGGCAACGCCTTGCGTGAACCAGCGGGTAAACGATAGCCGGCTTCGGCCGAACAAAACGGAACGTCGTTCCTTTCGTGATGCTATATTGCGCCGGACAGGGAGAGCCCGGCGCAGAACGGGACACCAACGCGGGTTATTCGACCGTCAACGGGACGTCACCGTCCATGGAGGAGGCATGAAGATCAAGAAGGCCATCGACCGCATTCCTGGCGGTCTGATGCTGGTGCCGCTACTGCTCGGCGCCTGCGTGCATACGTTCGCGCCGGGCGCGGGCAAATACTTCGGCTCGTTCACCAACGGCCTCATTACCGGTACGGTGCCGATCCTCGCGGTGTGGTTCTTCTGCATGGGCGCGACGATCGACCTGCGCGCGACCGGCACCGTGCTGCGCAAGTCGGGCACGCTGCTCGCCACCAAGATGCTGGTCGCGTGGATCGTCACGCTGATCGCGGCGCGCTTCATCCCGATCGAAGGCATCAAGACCGGGCTGTTCGCGGGGCTGTCGCTGCTCGCGATTACCACGTCGATGGACATGACCAACGGCGGTCTTTACGCGGCCGTGATGCAACAGTACGGCACGAAGGAAGAGGCGGGCGCGTTCGTGCTGATGTCGGTCGAATCGGGGCCGCTGATCAGCATGATCATTCTGGGCGCGACGGGTGTCGCGTTCTTCGAGCCGCGCCTGTTCGCCGGTGCCGTGCTGCCGTTCCTGATCGGCTTTGCGCTCGGCAACTTCGATAGCGAGCTGCGCGAGCTGTTCGGCCGCTGCGTGCATCCGCTGATTCCGTTTTTCGGCTTTGCGCTCGGCAACGGGATCGATCTGAACGTGATCGTCACGAGCGGCCTGCCGGGCCTCGTGCTGGGGCTGGGCGTGATCGTCGTGACCGGTGTGCCGCTGATTCTCGCCGATCGCTGGATCGCGGGCGGCAACGGCGCGGCGGGGCTCGCCGCGTCGTCGACGGCGGGCGCCGCGGTCGCGAATCCGGCGATCATTGCCGACATGATTCCCAGCTTCAAACCGCTGGTGCCGGCCGCGACCGCGATGGTCGCCACCGCATGCCTCGTGACCGCGATTCTGGTGCCGATCCTCACGGCGCTGTGGGTGCGCCGGCATCCCGCGCGCGACGCGCTGCGCGAGGAGTTGGCAGCGGCGAGCCAGGCGGCGCCGCTCAATGAGCAGCGCGATGCGCCCGTCTGAATGAGTCGGTAGCCGGAGATTGGCGCGCCGCTCAGCGCGCCAATTTCGCTTCGAGCATCGCCTTCACGGCCGGCCATTCGTCGTCGATGACGCTAAAGCGCACCGAGTTGCGCTTGCGACCATCGGGCATGATCCGCTCGTGCCGCACGATGCCTTCCAGTTTTGCGCCGATACGCAGGATCGCCGCGCGCGATGTGTCGTTGAGCTCGTCGGTGGTGAACTGCACCCGCACGCAGCGCATTACGTCGAATGCGTGGCACAGCAGCAGGTACTTCGCCTCGGTGTTGACGGCCGAGCGCCGCGCCGACGCGCCGAGCCACGTGTGGCCGATTTCGAGCTTGCGGTTCGCGCGATCGATCTTCCAGAACCGCGTGCTGCCGACGATCCGGCCAGCGAGCCCGTTGCTTTCGTCTTTGTCGCGCCGCACGATCACGAACGGCATCACCTTGCCAGCCGCGCGGCCGGCAAGCGCGGTGGCGATATAAGTGCCGATCGTCGCCGGGCCCGGCACGACGGTCAGCTTCATGTCCCACAGTTGCCCATCGGCGGCGGCGTCGACGAGGGCCTGCGCGTGCTCCTCGCGCAGCGGCCGCAACTCGACGAACGTGCCGCTCAGCGTGGGCTGCATCGATTCGGCGGAAATCTCGTTCATGGCAATAAAAAAGGCCCGCGAGCGCAACACTCGCGGACCTGGCAGTTCGGTCGAGCCGCGCTTGGGAACGATGCGAGCGGCAAACCCGCGGCGCCGTTCCGGAAGCGCGTGATTGGCGCGATTAGCGTGCTTAGACCGACATCACCGTGACCGCCTTGGTCACGAGGTAGGCTTCCATCGCCTCCGGGCCGCCTTCCGAGCCGTAGCCGGAATCCTTGACGCCGCCGAAGGGCATTTCCGGCGTCGGCGTGGCAGGCTGGTTGATCCACAGCATGCCGACTTCCATGCGCTGCGACAGCAGATGCACGTTGGCGAACGACTTCGTATACGCGTAGCCGGCGAGGCCGAACGGCAGACGGTTCGCTTCGGTGATCGCTTCTTCCAGCTTGTCGAAGCCGCGGATCGCGGCGACCGGGCCGAACGGCTCGTTGTTGAACACGTCGGCGTCGAGCGGCACGTCCGTCAGCACGGTCGCTGCGAAGAAGTTGCCTTCGGTACCGACGCGCTCGCCGCCCGTCGCGACCTTCGCGCCGGTCTTGCGGGCGTCGTCGACGACCTTGGCCATCGCGCTCAGACGGCGCGCGTTGGCGAGCGGCCCGAGCGTCGTGCCTTCGGCGAGACCGTCGCCGAGCTTCAGGCTTTCGGCGTGCTTGACGAGCGCCGCGGCGAACTCTTCGCGGATGCTGTTGTGCACGAGAAAACGCGTCGGCGAGATGCAGACCTGGCCCGCGTTGCGGAACTTCGCGGCGCCGGCTGCCTTGACCGCGAGCGCGACGTCGGCGTCTTCCGCGACGATCACCGGGGCGTGGCCGCCGAGTTCCATCGTCGCGCGCTTCATGTGCGAGCCGGCCAGCGCCGCGAGCTGCTTGCCGACCGGCGTCGAGCCGGTGAACGTGACCTTGCGGATCACCGGATGCGGAATCAGATAGCTCGAGATTTCAGCCGGATCGCCGAATACGAGGCCGACCGTGCCGGCCGGCACGCCTGCTTCGACGAACGCCTGCAGCAGGGCCGCCGGCGAGGCCGGGGTTTCTTCCGGCGCCTTCACGAGGAACGAGCAGCCGCAGGCGAGCGACGCCGACAGCTTGCGCACGACCTGGTTGACCGGGAAGTTCCACGGCGTGAATGCCGCGACCGGGCCGATCGGCTCTTTCAGCACTTGCGACTGCGCGGCGAGGTTGCGCGACGGCACGATGCGGCCGTACACGCGGCGGCCTTCGTCCGCGAACCATTCGATGATGTCCGCGGCCGCCAGCACTTCGACGCGCGCTTCGGCGAACGGCTTGCCCTGTTCCTGCGTCATCAGCCGGCCGATGTCGGCGGCGCGCTCGCGCACGAGGGCGGCCGCACGGCGCATGATCGTCGCGCGCTCGTGGGCCGGCACCTTGCGCCAGGCTTCGAAGCCGCGCTGCGCGGCGTCGAGCGCGCGGTCCAGATCGGCGATGCCGGCATGCGCGACCTTGCCGATGGCCTGGCCGGTCGCGGGGTTGATCACGTCGAGGGTCTTGCCGCTGGCGGCGTCACACCATTCGCCGTTGATCAGAAGACGGGTATCGGTATAGCTCGAGATGGCCATGCTGGGTTCCTGTGAGTGGGAAAACAACTGGCCGCGCGGTCGTGCGGCACGAGGCGACACACCTGCGCGGCCATGAATGAATTGCCGATACCGTTTATCTTATCTGATCGCGGACGATCGCACCGGCGCGCCCGGCAGGCGCGCGCCGGTGGCATGCCGTTTGCTGAGGGCATGGCACCGGACCGACACTGCGGGTCGGTGCGGGGCGCCGCGTCAGCGCTGCACGAACAGCCTGCACGACACAGCGCTTCATCCATTCAACCGCTACTACAGCGCATCACGAGGACATCGCCATGCCAACCGGAACAGTGAAATGGTTCAACGACGCGAAGGGCTTCGGCTTCATCACCCCCGATGACGGCGGCGAAGATCTGTTCGCCCATTTTTCGGAGATCCGCTCCGAAGGTTTCAAGTCGTTGCAGGAAAACCAGAAGGTCAGCTTCGAAATCAAGCAGGGGCCGAAAGGTAAACAAGCGGCCGACATCAAGCCCGTGTGACACCGGCAGGGCGGCTCACCCGCATGCGAGGTAACGATGGATAAGGACGCCGCCTACGCGGAGATCGAGCGCAATGGCGGCGGCGCCTATGCGAAGCATTTCGCCGCGCGCTATCCGGACGAACCGCTGACGCCGTTCTGTCACCGCTATCTGTTCGAACAGTCGCAGCGCGACGACGCGGCGCACGACGCGGCCGCGGCCACGCACGACGACGAGCGCGGCTTCGCGCTGAGGTCGCTCGCGCGCATGGAGGCGTCGTCGCATATCGCGCAGGCCGCGGCGAGCGCGTCGCGCGACGCCGCAACCGCGGCCCACACGTCGGCACGCGCGGCGCGCCGCTCGGCCTTCTGGACCATGATCGCCGCGCTCGCGTCGGCGCTCGGCGTAGTGGTAAACGCGGCCCTGAATCTCGGCTGGCTCGAGTGGGCGAGGCATGTCGGGCGATAAGTGCGCGTAAGACTGCGCGTTCGTGCGTGAACGTGGCATGATGGGCACGCGCACGGAGTTCGCCGGCACGCCATGCGAGCAGCCATCCATTTACCACATCGATACGACATCGATGCGACACGGCTACCGGAGCGGATCGCATCGCAACACATCCACTTATGTTGGCCTGCCGCGCGCGCGCTGAACGCAGTATTATTCTTCAGGTTTCCTTCAGCTTTGCTCCGTACTATTTGCGCCACTGCCCTTGGCCTTTTCGGACCGCGGCCGCCGCTACTTGCATGTCGTGCGCAGGCTTTCGCGGCCTGCGTTCGGGCAATGGAACAAATAGATTCCCGACTGAAAATTGAAAGCGCCGATAAGACTTGCTGGAGCATCCATGAAAACCCTGTTCTTGCAGGCGCCGTCGTACGACGGCTTCGATGGTGGCGCGGGTTCGCGCTATCAGGCCAAGCGTGAAGTCCGCTCGTTCTGGTATCCGACGTGGCTCGCACAACCGGCCGCACTGGTTCCCGACAGCCGCGTGCTCGACGCCACGGCAGACGGCCTGTCCGTTGAAGCCGCGCTCGACGTCGCCACCCAATACGATCTGGTGGTGATTCACACCAGCACGCCGTCCTTCCCGACTGATGCCCTGTTCGCCGAAGACCTGAAGAAGCGCAAGCCGTCGCTGCTGGTCGGCCTGGTCGGCGCGAAGGTCGCGGTCGACCCGCATAATTCACTGATCGCGACCGAAGCCATCGACTTCGTGTGTCGCGAGGAATTCGATTTCACCTGCAAGGAAATCGCCGAAGGCAAGCCGTTCGCGCAGATCCTCGGCTTGAGCTATCGCGCCCCCGACGGCTCGATCGAGCACAACGAAGCGCGCCCGATCCTCGAGAACATGGACGAGCTGCCGTTCGTCGCGCCGATCTACAAGCGCGACCTGACCATCAAGAACTACTTCAACGGCTACCTGAAGCATCCGTACGTGTCGCTGTACACCGGCCGCGGCTGCCGCTCGAAATGTACGTTCTGCCTGTGGCCGCAAACGGTCGGCGGCCATCGCTATCGCGTGCGTTCGGTCGAGAACGTGCTAGAGGAAGTCAAGTGGATTCGCGACAACATGCCCGAAGTCAAGGAGATCATGTTCGACGACGACACGTTCACCGACTTCAAGCCGCGTGCGGAAGAGATCGCGCGAGGCATGGGCAAGCTGGGCGTCACGTGGTCATGCAACGCCAAGGCGAACGTGCCTTACTCGACGCTGAAGATCATGAGGGAAAACGGCCTGCGCCTGCTGCTGGTCGGCTACGAGTCCGGCGACGACCAGATCCTGCTGAACGTCAAGAAGGGCCTGCGTACGGACATCGCGCGGCGCTTCGCGCAGGACTGCCGCACGCTCGGCATCAAGGTCCACGGCACCTTCATTCTCGGCTTGCCGGGCGAGACGCCGGAAACGATCCAGAAGACCATCGAGTACGCGAAGGAAATCAATCCGCTGACGATCCAGGTATCGCTCGCCGCGCCGTATCCGGGCACGAGGCTTTATGACCAGGCGGTCGAGAACGGTTGGCTCGCGGAGAACAAGGTGATCAATCTCGTCAGCAAGGAAGGCGTGCAGCTGGCGGCGATCGGCTACCCGCATCTGTCGCGCGACGAGATGTATCACCAGCTCGAGAACTTCTATAAGCGCTTTTATTTCCGGCCGTCGAAGATCTGGGAGATCCTGCGCGAAATGCTGACGAGCTGGGACATGATGAAACGGCGCCTGCGCGAAGGCGTCGAATTTTTCCGTTTCCTGCGCGCGCACGAGGCGTGAGCGCCGTGCATCTCGCCGCCGTCACGCTCGCGTACGCGAGCGCGGCGGCGACCGTTGTCGGCATCGGCTACACCGTGCTCGCGAGCGCGCTGATCGGGCGCTTCTTCGCGAAGCCGGTAGCCGAACCCGCCAGCTTTCCACCCATTACGGTGATCAAACCATTGCATGGCACCGAGTGGGCGTTGCTCGACAATCTGTCGAGCTTCTGCGCACAGGATTATCCGGGGCCCATGCAATTCCTGTTCGGCGTGCACGACCGCGCCGACCCCGCGCTGCAAACCGTCGACGAGTTGCGGCGCCGCTATCCGCAGGCGGACATCACCGTGGTCGCCGATGCGCGTCTGTATGGCCCGAACCGCAAGATCAGCAACATCCTCAACATGCTGCCGCAAGCGCGCCACGACGTGCTCGTGTTCGCCGACAGCGACGTGTGCGTCGGCCCCGACTATCTGCGCAATGTGATGGGCGAATTACAGAGGCCGGGCGTCGGGCTCGTCACCTGCGCGTATCGCGGCCAGCCCGATCCCGGTTTCTGGCCGCGGCTGTCGGTGCTCGCCACCAACTACCAGTTTCTGCCGGGCGTCGTCACCGGACTCGCGCTCGGGCTTGCGCGGCCGTGCTTCGGCCAGACCATCGCGATGCGGCGCGACACCTACGAGCGGATCGGCGGCTTCCAGCCGTTCGTGCGGCATCTGGCGGAAGATTACGAGATCGGCGCGGCGGTGCGCGCGGCGGGCGAGCAGGTCGCGATTCCGCCGTTCGCGATCGCGCACGCGTGTGTCGAAGCGAGCGCGGCGCAACTGGTGGCGCATGAACTGCGCTGGAGCCGCACGATTCGCCGCATCGATCCGCTCGGGCACTTCGGCACCGCGCTCGTGCATCCGTTGCCGTTCGCGCTGCTCGCGCTCGCGTGCTCGGGCGGCGCGCCGTGGGCGTGGCTGCTCGCGGCGGCCGCGCTGCTCGCGCGTCTCGCGCTGAAGTGGCGCGCGGATCGGGCGTTGCGCCAGCGCTGCCGCGATCTGTGGCTACTGCCGTTATGGGATATCGTATCGTTTGCGATTTTCGTCGCGAGCTTCCGCTCGTCGCGGGTGACCTGGCGGGGCTTTAGCTTCAAGGTCGACGGCGACGGGTTGTTGTCGGCGGCACAGGACGAATGACGAACGAACGGCAGATTGGGCAGGCAATGATCGAAGAGGTTTTGACCGGGCGAAATGGGAGCGCCCTGGAGGCGACCGCGAGCGCCCCGGCGGTACGGACAGCGGCGCCTGCGGTGAAGCAGACCGTGGCACGCAGCATGCGGCGCATGACGTTGATTGAGGTCGTCTGCGAGGTGCCCGCATGATGAAGCATCTGGGCCGCGCGGCTGCGCTCGCGGGTTTGCTCGTTTCGCTGTGGCTCGTCTGGCGCGAGGATCCGCGCGCCGTGTTCGCCGCGTTGCGCATGGCCGGGGGAGGCCTCGTGCTGGCCGCGCTCGCGCACGTGTTGCCGATGATCGCCAACGCCTGCGATTGGCGCTCGCTGATTCGCGGCGCGAACCGCCCCAGCTTCGGCAAGATGCTGCATCTGGTGTGGGTGCGCGAATCGGTCAATTGCATGCTGCCGGTCGCGCGGATCGGCGGCGAACTCGTGTCGTTCCGCATGTTCAGGCGCTGGGGCGTCAGACCGTCGACAGCGGTGGCCAGCACCATCGTCGACATGCAGCTGACCGTCATCAGCCAGTTGATGTTCACGATGGTCGGCATCGGTTTTCTATTTGCCAATGCGCAATCGGGCGCGCTGCGGCTCGCCGGGCAGCTCGCGTGGGGCGTGGTGGCGTTGACGCCCGTGCTATTGCTATTCGGGCTCGTGCAGCACGCGAATCCGTTTGAGCGCATCACGCGCGTGCTCAATCGTCTCACGAGCGGCAAGCTCACCACGCTGGTCGGCCAGTCCGCGCAGATCGATCAGTCGATCAAGCTGATCTGGCGCCGCCGCGCGGTCGTGCTGCGCTATCTGTTCTTCTGGCAGCCGCTGCAATGCGTGGCGACGTCGCTGGAAATCTGGCTCGCGCTGTATTTTCTCGGCGCGCGCGTGACACTCGTCGAAGCGGTCGTGATCGAGTCGCTGATTCAGGCGATCAGCAGCGCCGCGTTTTTCGTACCGGGTGGTCTCGGCGTGCAGGAGGGCGCATTCGTGCTGATCGGCGGCGCACTGGGGCTCGACCCCGCCACCAGTCTCGCGCTCGCGGCCGCGCGGCGCATTCGCGATCTGCTGATCTTCGTGCCGGGTCTGATCGCGTGGCAGCTGTTCGAGGCGTCCGGCAACGCGCGGCGGCATAGTGCGCCGCACGGCGTGCGCCCCGAACTGGCCAAGCAGCGCTCGGGCGTCGCAGACGCGAACCGGCGCGGCGAGCCGCGCTGAGCGTTCGCGGCACCCCTTCAGCGTGCCGCGCCATAGGCCGGAAACGACACCCGCACCGCCAACCCTTGCTCGCCGATTCCGGCGCCTAGCTGCAGACTCGCGCCGAAATGCTCGGCGATTCGCGCAACGATCGACAAACCCAGCCCGCTACCGGTCGCCTGATTGCCGGTCGCGCGGAAAAAGCGGTTCGTGAGCCGCGCGAGATCGGCCGGCGCGACACCGGGCCCGTCGTCGCGCACGCTCACCTGCACGTGCTCGTCGACGCGCTGCACCGCGACTTCGACATTGCCGCCCGTGCGTCCGTACTTGATCGCGTTATCGAGCAGATTGTCGAGCAGGATGCCTAGCAGCACCGGCTCGGCATCGATCTCGGCGCGCATGTCGCCGACCAGCATCACGTTGATGTGCTTCTGTTGCGCAATGCGCCGGTTCGCGAGCAGCGCATCTTTGGCAATCGCCGCCGGCTTCAGCGGCTCGGTCGGCAGCTTCTCCTGCACGTCGAGCCGCGCGAGCAACAGTAGCTGCTCGGCGAGCCGCGCGCTGCGATCGACGCCTTGCACGACACGCTCCATCGCGACCCGCTGCAACGCGATGTCCGTCTCGGCGAGCGCGACCTGCGCCTGCACCTTGATCGCGGCGAGCGGCGTCTTCAGTTCGTGTGCGGCGTCGGCGGTAAAGGCGCGCTCCAGTTCAAGCGCACGGTGTAGGCGCGCGAGCATCTGGTTGATCGCATCGACGAGCGGTCGCACTTCGAGCGGCGTGCGGCCGATGCCGACCGGCTCCATGCGGTTGATGTCGCGCGAACGGATCGCGGCCGACAGCACCTTGAGCGGCGCGAGACTCCAGCCGATGCTGAACCACACGAGCAGCGCGAGCACCGGCAGCGCGATCAGCGTGGGCCGCGCGATGCGGCTCGCGACACCGCTCACCAGGTCGCTGCGGGTGTTGGCCGGCTCGAACACGCGCACGCTGTGGCCGGGCGTGGTTTCGCGCAGCGTGAACGAGTGATAGAGCTGATCGCCGAGCGTGACGTCCTGCGCGCCGCTTGCGGGCGGCAACGGCAAATCCCACGCGGCGAGCGCGCGCAGTTGCGGGCTGCCCGCCAGGATCGCGCCGTCGGCCGACCGCACCTGGAAAAGGGCGTCGCGCGGCAGCGTGTCGTCGTCGTCGAGGTCGCTCGCGCCTGGCTCGCCGCCTTTCTCCTCTTCGCGCACGTCGATGCGCGCGTTGGCCAGCGTGGCCAGACTGGCCGCGTCGAGCAACGCGAGAATCTGCGCGAGTTCGGCGAGGCGCGCTTGTTCCCATTCGGCGACTTCGCGCGTCGCCTGCCGGTAGCTCGACACCAGCGCGCCGCCCCAGACGATCGCGATGCTCGCGAGCACGAGCAGCACGAGACGCCGACGAATCGACGGGCCGATCATTCTTTCTCCATCACATAGCCGATATTGCGCACGGTCTTGATCAGGTTTGCGCCGAGCTTCTTGCGCAAGTTCGACACGTGGACCTCGATCGCATTGCTTTCGATTTCTTCCTGCCAGCCGTATAGGCTTTCTTCGAGCCGCGAGCGTGACTGCGGAATGCCGAGATGGGTCAGCAGCTGCAGCAGGATCGCCCATTCGCGCGAGGTGAGCGGCACGCGCGCCGCGTCGAGCTGCACCGTTTGCGCGGCCGGATTCACTGTCAGATTCTGGTAACGAATCAGATCGATACTGCGACCTTGTGCGCGGCGCAACAGCGCGCGGCACCGCGCGACCAGTTCGGTGAGATCGAACGGCTTGCCGAGATAGTCGTCGGCGCCCGCTTCGAGACCGCCGACCCGATCAACGACCGTTCCTTTGGCGGTCAACACCAGCACCGGCACGTCATTGCCGGCATCGCGCACGCGTTTGAGCAGTTCGGTGCCGCTCACGCGCGGCAGGCCGAGATCGAGTATCACCAATGCGTATTGAGTGGTGTCGAGCGCGAGGCCGGCCTTGTGGCCGTCGCGTGCCCAGTCGACTGTGAAGCCGGCCTGACGAAGGCCCGCTTCGACGCCGCAGCCGATGAGCTCGTCGTCTTCTACGAGGAGTAAGCGCATGAGGCAAGTATTCCGTGGTGGGGTCTTATTGCATAACGTCCGGCGCTTTTATGCAAGCGCCATTGGTGCGCATGTATGCGCGATCCGGCGCGCTCCGAAGTGTAGCGACGCCGTTCGTTAGCCGCTTTATGCCATGCACGTGCTTAAGGTTTCCTTCAGCTTGAATCGATACCATCGACGCGCTATAAAATGGTCGTCGCAGATCGTGATGCAGGTGCGAGACCATGGCGCCGTCAGATCATCGCAACCTGATCGTAAGGACTTCGACGGAGTGACGCGCGAGGCATTCTTTATGCTGGTCGATGGCGTCAATGGACGGTGTAGACGAGTCCCGCCACATTGCCAGGCATCCGGTCAGGCCGCCAAGCCGCGCACGAGGCACGTTATGAAGCCAGTCACCATCGACATGCTGCGAGCCCATCTACTAGTCGCCTCCGTGACGGCCGCGGCCGCCGAAGCGTTGCTGGGCATCACGCTGCTGGTTCTGCCGGTCCCCGGCTCGTTTATCGCTTCGGCGTCGTTCAGGCTGTTCGCGCTCGCGCTGATCGTCGGCGGCGTGATCATCGCCCGCGAATTTGCCGCGGTCGCCTTCGAGGTCGCGGTGCGGCGCGACTATGTAACTTGCGCCGTGCGTGAATGGCCGGCCGCGATCGCGTCGAACTGTCCGCGCCGCTGGCTCGTCGTGCTGCATCTGCGCCTGACGGGACAACCCTTCGTGCTCGCCGGGCACTGACGGACACGGACGACACACAATGGCGGCCCACGCGTTGATTGCATGTCAATGGCTCCTGTTAGCCGGCTGCGTTAGCGCTTCGATCTACACGGTTGCCGCCGCGCTCGCCATGCCGTTTTTTTCGGCACGGCATAAATCGAATCATCACGGCGCTCGGGCCGTCAGTCGGGCGCACAGCCGTTCGCCGATGCATTCGGCCAATCGCTCGGCCGATTCGTTCGCGCAGGTCGGCGTCAGCGTGCTGAAGCCGCTGTGCGGCGCCGAGCCGCGTCTCTACGAAAATCTGCGAACCTTCTGCGAACAGCGCCATGAGCATTTTCAGCTGGTGCTCGGCGTCTCGTCGCCGCACGATCCTGCCATCGCAGTGGTGCGCCGTTTGCAGGCTGCCTATCCGACATGCGACATCGAGCTCGCCATCGACACGCGCGTGCATGGCAGCAATCTGAAAGTCAGCAACCTGATCAACATGGCCGTGCGCGCGCGCCACGACATCATCGTGATCGCCGACAGCGACATCGCCGTCGACTCGGATTATCTCGACAGCGTCGCCGCGCCGCTCGCGGATCCGAACGTCGGCGTCGTGACGTGCCTGTACGTCGCGCGCGGTGTCGGCGGATTCTGGCCGCGCGTCGGTGCGCTGTTCATCAATGAGTGGTTCGCGCCCTCGGTGCGCGTCGCCCATGCGATGGGTTCACGGCGCTTCGGTTTCGGCGCGACGCTCGCATTGCGGCGCGCGACGCTCGAGCGCATCGGCGGCTTCGAAGCGTTGAAAAACTGCCTCGCCGACGACTACTGGCTCGCCGAGCACGTGCGCGCGCTCGGTCTGCAAACGGTGCTCTCGCGCGTGATGGTCGCCACCGACGTGATCGAGCCGACCTTCGCCGCGCTATGGCAGCGCGAAACGCGCTGGCTGCGCACGATCCGCTCGGTCAATCCGCCGGGTTTCGTGTCGCTGCTGATCACGTTCCCCACACCGTGGCTGTTGACGGGCGCGTGGCTGACCGCGTCGCTCGCGATCCGCAACTGTGCTCATGCGCCGTTCGCGGCGGTGATCGCGAGCGCGTCGGCCACCGCGCTGTGCGTTGGCGCGCGCCTGCTGCTGCATCTGCGCGCGGCGCGCCGCGCGCGTACGTTCTGGCGCGATCTGCCGCTCGTGCCGTTGCGCGATACGCTGCTCGCGCTCCAGTGGCTGGTCAGCGCGTTCGGTTCGCACGTCGTCTGGCGCGGCGAGCGCATGCAGCTCGGCACACCGTCGGCCGAGCGCAACGGCCGGCTGGACAGTCTCACGTGATCGGCAGCGCGAAGCCGGCGCAGCCGCGCGGACTGATCATCACCGCCGACGATTTCGGCCTGCATCAGCGCGTCAATTACGCGGTCGAGCGCGCGCACCGCAACGGTGTGCTGCGCGCCGCGAGTCTGATGGTCGGCGCGCCGGCCGCCGCCGACGCGGTCGCGCGCGCGCGTGCGCTGCCGGAACTGCGCGTGGGTCTGCACCTCGTGCTGGCCGACGGTGCCGCGCTGGCGCCGCGCGAGCAGGTTGCCGCGCTGCTCGACGAGAATGGCCGCTTCGGCAGCAACATGGTGCGCGACGGCGTGCGCTTTTTCTTTCTGCCGCATGTGCGCCGGCAGCTCGCGCAGGAAATTCGTGCGCAGTTCGAAGCCTTCGCCGCGACGGGTCTTACGCTCGACCACGTGAACACGCACAAGCATTTTCATCTGCATCCGACCGTGCTCGGCCTGATCCTCGACATCGGCCGCGACTACGGCATGAAGGCGATGCGTCTGCCGTTCGAAGCGAACGCGCCGCTGTGGCTGCGCCCGTGGATCGCGCACGTGAAGACGCGGCTCGAGCGCGCGAACATCGCGCACAACGACTACGTGGTCGGCATCGCGGCGAGCGGGCGCATGGATGAGGCGGCCTGGCTCGCCGCGCTCGCGAGTCTGCCGCACGGCGTCGGCGAAATTTACTGTCATCCGGCGCTGGCCGGCGACGCGCTCAGCGAAGGCATGCGCGACTATCGGCACGCCGACGAGTTGCAGGCGCTGCTGTCGCCAGGCGTGGCCGCCGCGATCCGCGCGCTCGGCGCGCGGGTGGGCGGCTTCGCGGATGTGCTTGCATAGCGATCGGTTTCGCGAAACGCGCAAGACCCTGGCTCGCGCTCACACCGTCCGCTTTTTCATCAATAGCTTGAGCAACACCGGCAGCAGCAACAGCACGAGCGGCAACTGCACGATCAGCCCCGAAATGATCGCGATCGCGAGCGGTTGCTGCATCGCCGAACCTCGCCCCAGTGCGAACGCGAGCGGCAACAGCGCGAGGATCGCGGCGATCGTCGTCATCGCGATCGGTCGCAGACGGTTGCGGCCGGCGGCCTGCAAGGCGTCGTCGAATGGCATCTCGTCGTCGCGCACCAGCGCCTGCAACTCCGACACGTAGAAGATCGCGACCTCGGTCACGATGCCGATGATCATCGTCATGCCCATCATCGCGGAGATGTTCAACTCGATGCCGGTGATCCACAGCCCGATGAACACCGCGCCGGCCGCGAGCAACGGCATGGCCAGCACGGCGAGCGCGACGCGCAGGCGTTCGTACAGAAACAGCAGCAGGCCGAACACCAGCGCGATCGCGGCGCCGAACACGGTCAGCAGACCTTTGAAGGCGATCTGCTGTTGCTGGTACAGACCGCCGAGTTCGTAATAGACGCCCGAGGGGAGCAGATTTGCGTCGCCGAGCGCCTTTTGCACGTCGGCGATCGTGGAGCCGAGATCGCGCCCGTCGATGCGCGCGGTGACCGCGACCATGCGCTTGAGATTCGAGCGGCTGATCTCGGGTTGACCGGTGACGCTCACGCGATCGGCGACGCGCTTCAGTGCGAACAGATGTCCGTCCGGCGCGCGTATCTGTAACAGACCCAGTTGCGTATCGGTCAGCTGACGCGCGCCGTCTACGCGCACGCGCACGCCGACCGTTTTCGGGCCGCTCTGGAACTGCGTCGCGACACTGCCTTCGAGCATGTCGGTGACGGCCTGCGCGATCGCCTGCGGGTCCATGCCTTCGGCCGCGGCAGCGGCGGGCAGAATGTGCAGCTCGATGGCGTCGCCGGCGGGATTGATGCCGTCGTTCACGTCGACGATGCCCCGGATCCGGCCGATGCGCGCGGCGACCTTGCGCGCCGTCGTGTCGAGCGTGCGGGAGTCGTCGGAGAAGATCTTGATCTGCACCGGCTGCGGCACCGCGGTCAGATCGCCGATCAGGTCTTCCATCAGTTGAGCGAGTTCGATGCTGACGCCCGGCACCTGGGTGTCGATCTGCGAGCGGATCTCTTCCATCACGGTATCGATCGGCTCGCGCTTGCCGGACTTCAGCCGCACGAAAAAGTCGCCCTTGTTCGGCTCGTTCAGATCGCCGCCGAGGCCTGCGCCGGTGCGGCGCGAATAGGTCGCGACGTTCGGATTCGCGCGCACGATGCGCTCGATCTGCTTCATCAGCCGGTCCGTTTCGGTGATCGACGTGCCCGGCTGGGTGTGATAGTCGAGCACGAAGCCGCCTTCGTCCATGCTCGGCATGAAGCCGCTGCCCACGCGCGTGAACGCGAACGCGGCGACGACGATCAACGGCACGAGGCCCAGCAGCACGAGCGGGGGCCGAGCGATCACCCGCTCGACGCTCGCCGCATAGCGCCGGTTCAGCCACTCGGCGAAACGGGTTTCCGCGTGCTCTTCGGCGTCTTTCGGCTTCAGCCAGCGGTCGCACAGGATCGGCACCGCGAGCCACGTCACGAGGAACGAAATGAACAGCGCGCTCGCCATCGTCAGCGACAGCGCCTTGAAAAACGCCCCCGTCACGCCCGACAGAAATGCGAGCGGCACGAAGATGATCAGCGTCGCCGCCGACGAACCCGCGAGCGGCCGCGTGAATTCGAGCGCCGCGGCCATCACGCGGCCGTGGAACGCGTGTGCGCCGGCTTCGCGCATGCGCCGCACGATGTGCTCGATCATCACGATCGCGTCGTCGATGACGAGGCCGACCGCGGCTGCCATGCCGCCCAGCGTCATGATGTTGAAGCCCATGCCGAACACGTCGAGCAGCAGGATCGTCGCGGCCATCACGACCGGCACCAGCGCGACCGCGATCGCGGTGATCTTCCAGTTGCGCAGGAAAACGAACAACGTCAGTGCCGCGAGCACCACGCCGATCATGATCGCGTCGCGCACGCTGGTGGCCGATGCGATCACCAGCTCGCTCTGGTCGTACCAGTTCGACAGATGCACGCCCGCGGGCATCTGCGGCTCGAACCCGGCGATCTTCGCGCGGATCGCGCGCGCCATCGCCACGCTGTTCGCGCCGGGCTGCTGGTAGACGTTCAGCAGTACCGCATCCTGGCCGTCGGCGGTGACGCGCATCCATTGCGGCACGACGCCCTGGCTCACCGTCGCGACGTCGCCGAGACGGATCTGCGTTCCGTTTGCATTGCCATTGGCGGACACGACGACGTTGCGCAGTTCGTCGAGTTGCGTGATCGTCGAGTTGGTGACGACGAGGTACAGCTTGTCATTATCCTCGATGCGGCCATTTGCCATCAGCACATTGCTCGCGCCGATCGCCTTCGATACATCGGCGAGCGAGAGCTTGTACGCGGCGAGGCGGGCGGGATCGACCGCGACTTCGAATTCGTCCTGCGCGCCGCCGGTCACCTCGACGCGCGCGACGCCTTCCACCGACGACAGCAGCGGCCGCATCTGGAACTGCGCGAGATCGTGCAGTGCGGACAGCGACTGCCGCGTCGACGTGAGGCTGTACGCGAGCACCGGAAACACGGTCGGGTCCATGCGCCGCACGTGCATCGTCGTGCCGGGCGGCAGCGTCGCGAGAATTTCGCTGATCGCCGATTGCGCCTGCAACGTCGCCTGCGCCATGTCGGTGCCCCAGTCGAAGTTCAGCGAGATTTCCGCGGCGCCGCGGCTCGTCGTCGATGCGACGTCGCGCACGTTCGGCAGGCGCCGCAGCGCTTCCTCGACCGGCATCGTGACGAGCGTCGTCATCTGCTCGGCGGGGCGGTCCCCCGCGTCGAGCGACACGACCGCGCGCGGAAACGCGACGTTCGGAAACAGCGAGATCGGCAGACGGAACGCGCTCAGCGCACCGGCAATCGCGAGCAATGCGATGACGAACAGCAGCGAGCGGCGATGCGTCTGCATCCATTGGCCGAAGTTCATCGCGCGCCGTCCCCTCCGGCGCGCACCGCCATGCCGTCTTTCAGCTCGTAGTTGCCGCTGGTCACGACGTCGAGCATGGGGTCGAGCGAACCATCGACGCCGTAGCGCCCGCCGTTTTCGATCGCGATGGTCACCGCGACGCGGTGCGCCGTGTGTTGCGGGGTGATCTGGAACAGGTAGGCGTGCTCGCCATCGCGCAGCACGGCCGCGCGCGGCACGATCCAGTGCCTGCCGTTGCGCGTCGCGATGTCGCCGGCCACGCGTGTGCCGGGGATGAACGGCGTCTGCGCGAGCGGTACCGTCGCGCCGATGTTGACCAGTTGGGATTGCGGATCGATCGCCGCGCCGACGAGCACCACGCGGCCTTCGATCGACGTCTGCGCGAGTGTCGCGGACAGGCCGTGCAGCGTGACCGCGTCACCGGGATGGATCGAGGCGGCATCGCTCGGCTCGACACCGAGCGTCACGTTTGCGCGTGCGTCGCGGCTCGTGCCGCTCGTGCCGCTCGCGAGTTGCAGGATCGCGGCGCCGGCCTGCAACTGGTCGCCTTGCGCTGCCGACAACTGCAGCACTACGCCGTCGAACGGCGCGCTCACGACCTTGTTGCCACTTGCGATGCCGGTCTGATTCTGCGCGGCGAGCGCTTCGCGCGCGTCGTCGACGGCCTTGCTCGCGCTGGCGAGCTGCGATTGGGTCGCGAGCCCCTTGTCGTACAGCGACCGGGTGCGGGCGAGTTCGCCTTGCGCGAGCGTCAGCGCGCTGCGCGCCTGGGTTGCGGCGAGCACCGCGGCAGGATCGGCCTGCACGACGAAAAGCGGCGTGCCGCGTTTGACGGTCTCGCCCGCCTGCACGCGCATCTGCACGATACGCGAGACGTAGGGCAGGTTGAACGTCGTCAGGTTCGACGCGGTGGCCGCGACGATCCCGAAGCCTCGCACCGGCTGTGCGATGGCGGCGCGCTGCACGCGCACGGTCTGCACTGCGACCGATGGTTGAGCTTCGCTGGCGGCGTTGTCGTCCGCATGAACCGGATGGACCGATGCATACAGCAGGAGCGCGCCAACCACCGGCGCGGCGACGGCCGCCACACGCGGCCACGCACGGCGCGCTGAAAAGAGGCTAGTTCGCATGAGTGTCGATGAAAGTCTGAGCGGGAGAGAAAGCATCGGGAATCGCGCTGCCGAGCAGCGCCTGCAAGCCGACGCGCTGTTCGTCGAGCGTTTCGCGCAGCGTCGCGACGTCGATGCGTTTGGCCAATGCGGCGCTTTGCGCGTCGGTGTACGCCCCGAGCACGAGGTTGTGTTCGGCGTAGGCTGCCGCGGCGTCGCGCGCGGCGCGCTCGACGCCGGGCAGCGCGGCTTCGGTCTGCTGCAATTGGCGCGCGAGAATCGCGCTGTCTTCGCGCAGGCGGGCGACGTCCGCATATGCCTGGTTCAGGCGGGTCTGGTACTCGTCGCGAAGCCGCTGACGGGTTGCTTTTTCGATCGCGACATTGCCCTGGTTGCGGTTGAAGATCGGCAGACTCAGGTTGATCTGAAACCCGCTCGTGTAGATGTTCGACGTGTCGCGCGCCCGCACGAAGCCGACCGACAGACTCGGGAACTGGCTCAGAATCGCCGCGCGATATTTCTGCTCCTGCGCCTCGTAGCCGGCCTGCAGCGCGATCAGGTCGGGCCGGCGGCGAGCGAGCCCGGCGAGCGCGGTGTCGAGCGTGGCGTCGGGCAGCGGCGCGAGTTGATTGTCGCTGCCCGTTTGCAACTGCAATCGCACGTCCGGCGCGAGGCCCAGCAACGCATTCAGATCGTGATGCGTTTGCGCGGCCGCGCGCTCGGCGTCGGTGTATTGCTTGCGCGCGTCGCTATAGGCGAGCAGCGCGGCGCTCAGGGTGTCGTCGGTCAGATTGCCGTCGGCGCGCGCCGCGGCCATGCGCTCGAAACGCGTGCGCGCGAGGTCGCGTTGCTGTTGCAGCAGCGGTAGAGTGTGTCGCTGGAAGCACGTCTTCACGAACAGCTGCCGCGCTTGCGCGACGACCTGCCACTCCTGCCACAGCAGGCCGAGGTCGGTCTTCGCGACCGTCGCGTCGGCGGACTGTTTATTCGCGCTGCGCAGCACGATCGCCATCACGTCGATGCTGAGACCATAATTGAACGCGCGCGTCGTGCCGGCCGCGCCCGGATAGTCGCTCGACACGCTCAGTTGCGGATCGGGCAACAGACCGGCCGAATAAGCTTGCGCAGCGGCGATGCCGAGATCGTCGCGGGCGAGCTTGAGATCGGGATTGTTGGCGACCGCGAGCATCGCGACTTCATCGATGTCGAGCCCGTCGGCCGGATCGAAGCGATGCGCGGCCAGTTCGGGCAGCGGCATGCTCGCGGGATCGATGCGGATCCGTTCGAGCGCTCGCGCGGACGTCGAGCTGTCCTGCGGCGCGAGCGGCTCGCGGTGATAGGTCGCGCAGCCGCTCATCAGCAGCACGCACAACGGTATGAGCGCGCGCAGGCGCAGCGCCGCGACGGCATGGAAAACAGGCAAAATCCGGCTCCTGCGAATCATGAAAGGCGCGAGCGACTCGCGAACGAGGCGTCGCAACGAGAGCCGATTTTCCGTAGCGCGCGCTTAAGACAGGCTTAACGTCGAAGCGCGCGACGCGAGCCGTGCGAAATCGACGCGTCATCAGTACCCGTAAGGGTTCGTTAAGCTGCGGTGGCCGATAATGCCGCGGTTAAAACCGCACGAAGGAGAGCAGAGGCCATGCGCCTGCTACTGGTCGAAGACGACGACATGATCGCGGAATCGGTGCTGGGCGCGATGCGCCGCGCCGGCTACGCGATCGACTGGGCCGAGGACGGCCGCGCGGCGGAACTGTCGCTCGATAACGGCGTGTACGACCTCGTGCTGCTCGATCTCGGCCTGCCGAAAAAAGACGGCATCGACGTGCTGA
The DNA here is from genome assembly GCF_001865575.2 of Paraburkholderia sprentiae WSM5005. NCBI lineage: Bacteria > Pseudomonadati > Pseudomonadota > Betaproteobacteria > Burkholderiales > Burkholderiaceae > Paraburkholderia > Paraburkholderia sprentiae. The sequence continues at coordinate 1,857,504 of NZ_CP017561.2, read as the reverse complement.
ACGCGTATCGCCGCCACGGCGGCGCGGCGCCGGTGATGATTCTGACCGCGCGCGACGCGGTCGACGAACGCATCCGCGGTCTCGACGCCGGCGCCGACGACTACCTGACCAAGCCGTTCGATCTCGACGAACTGGCCGCGCGCATTCGCGCGCTACTGCGCCGGCGCACCGGCCAGAAGCAGCCGGTCTACAGTCACGGCGAACTGACGCTCGACCCCGCCGCGCATGAAGTCACCAAGCACGGCGTGCCGCTGCCGCTGGTGCCGCGTGAATTCGCGTTGCTGCAGGCGCTGATCGAGGAGCCCGCGCGGGTGTTCACGAAGGCGGAGCTCGAAGAAAAGCTGTACGGCTGGGGCGAGGAAGTCGGCAGCAATACGATCGAAGTGCATGTGCACAGTCTGCGGCGCAAGATCGGCGCGGACCAGATCGTGACCGTGCGCGGGGTCGGCTACCGCCTGAAGAGGTGCGGATGACGTCGATTCGCCGCTGGCTGCTCGGTTGGCTGATCTTCGGCATGGCGGCGACCTCGTTGGTCGCGGCTTTCGCGATCTTCCATACCGCGCGGCGCGAGGCGACCGAGCTGTTCGACTACGAACTACGCACCGTCGCGCTGTCGCTGCCGTCGGGGCTGCGCGGCGCGGGCAGCAGCGAGCGGCATGACCCCGACCTCGGCGATCTCGCCGACGACCGCATCGTCATCGAGATCTGGGACAGCAGCGGTACGCTCGTCTATCACTCCGCGCAGGCGCCGGTGTTCGGGCGTCTGCCGCCGGGCTTCAACACGGTGCCGCACGGCGACTACCACTGGCGCACCTTCGGCGTCGCGCAGAAAGACCGCTACGTGCAGGTCGCGCAGCCGGTCTCGGTGCGCGAGGACCTCGCGTTGCATCTCGCGCTGCACACGCTGTGGCCGCTTGGCGTGCTGCTGCCGGTGACCATCGCGCTGGTGCTGCTGGTGGTCGCGCGCGGGCTCGCGCCGATCGGCGGGCTGTCGCGCGCGCTCGCGACGCGTTCGATCGATTCGCTCGAACCGCTGCGGCTCGACGGCAACGTGCCGGTCGAAATCCGGCCGCTCGTCGAAGCGCTGAATGATCTGCTGCAACGCTTGCATACGGCATCGCAAGCGCAGCGCACGTTTATCGCCGATGCCGCGCACGAATTGCGCTCACCGCTCGCGGCGCTGAAGCTGCAACTGCAGGCGGCCTCGCGCGATGGTTCACTGAAGGGCGAGGGGCAGACGCTCGAGCGCGTCGAACAGCGCGTGAATCGGATCATTCACCTCGTGCAGCAACTGCTGGCGCTCGCGCGCGAAGACGCGCAGCCCGTGACCTCGACGGTGCCGGTCAGCCTGCGCCGCATCGGCGAGCAGGCGGTCAGCGATTATTCCGTGCTCGCGGAGCTGCGCGAGATCGATCTCGGCCTGGAGTGCGAACACGCGCGCGCGCCGAACGACACCTATACGGTGCTCGCCGAGCCGCACAGTATCAGCGTGTTGTTAGGCAACCTGATTAATAACGCCATCCGTCATACGCCGCCCGGCGGCCGTGTCGACGTGGTGCTGCGGCGCGCGGGCGAGTGCGTCGGCTTCGAGGTCGTCGATAGCGGTTCGGGGATTCCCGAGGCGGAACGCGAACGCGTGTTCGACCGTTTCTATCGCGGCGACGGCTCGAAGGGCGAGGGCAGTGGACTCGGCCTCGCGATCGTCGCGCGGATCGCCGAGCGGCATCAGCTCGAGCTGTCGCTGCGCAACAACGTCGGCGCGCCCGGTTTGCGGGTGTCGGTCACCGGGCTGCGCGCGCGCGATGCGCCCGCGCCGGCCGCAGCCACGAATTGACGATCGTCGCTCTCGCTCGGGTTGTCACAAGCGCCTGCGCGCACGCTGCTACAATCTCAGCTTTACAGATCGACAGATTGGTTTTGCACTATGGGTTTCGAACAACTCGCTGAACTGAAGAAGCAACTGGCCGCGGCGCGCGCCGCCGCCGAGTCGGCCGGCAAGCCCGATCGCCAATCGGCCGCGCGCCCCGCTTCGAAGTCCGCTGGCAAGCCTGCTTCAAATCCTGGCTCACATCCCGACCGTGGCGCCAATCCCGGCACGAAGCCGGGTGGCCGGCCCGGTGCGAAGCCGGCCGCGAACGCCGGCGCTCGCCCCGACGGCAAGCCCGGCGCGCGCGCCGGCCGCTCGCAGCCGGCGCGCCATGCCGCCCCCGCGGACGCCAAGCCGGTGGATCCGGTGGTGCGCTCGATCGGTCGTCTGCAAAAACGTTTCCCGGTCGCTTTCCCAAAGAATCCCGCCCCGAAGCTGCCGCTGAAGATCGGCGTTTTCGAAGATCTAGTCGTGCATGCGAAGGAACTGTCGCTGAGCGAAGCCGAGTTGCGCGACGCGATCAAGACGTGGTGCCGTGGCGGGCGCTACTGGAAGAGCCTCGTCGAAGGCGCGGCGCGCGTCGATCTGGCGGGCGTCGAAGCCGGCAAGGTGACGGCGCAGGAAGCGGCCGGCGCACAGCGCCTGCTCGCGCATCGCGCGGCGAAGGGCGCGCAGAAGGCGGCCGAAGCGACGGCAAGCCCTGATGCGCCGGCGGCTGCCGCGAGCACGGACGCGCAAGCGCAAACCAGTGCGCAAGACGATCCGCAAGCCACCGCTCCGGCCTCCGCTCCGTCCCAAGCCTAAACTTGGCATCGCCCGTCGCCGTCTCGGTCACGAGGCCATGACGGGCCGCGCAGCCGTTAGCCGGCTGCGCACGAATCCCACATGCTCGCGCAGCACATAAAACGCATCCGCATAAGCGAGCGGCATGCGCAGATGGCTCAGCGCCGCCTCGATCTCGTCCAGTTGCCCCAGTAGCTGCGTGCGCTCCTCGTCGGTTGCGCCGGCGAGCGCGTGCCGCTCGATCGCAATCAGCGAACCGTAGTAACGATAGATGCGCGAGCGCACCCGCCACCGGTACAGCGCCGGAATCACCCGCATGGCGGGCAACAGCAGCACGGCGACCGGCAACAGCAGGACCAGCGTGCGATCGCCGATGCTCGCGAGCCAGAACGGCAGCGTCCGATACAGAAAGCCCTTGCCGGTCCGGTAGTAACGCTGCGCGTCCTCGCTGATCGGGTACTCGTGCGCGACCGGGTTCGGGAACTGTCCGGCGTGCTGCAACAGGCCCGCGGTGCCGTGTACTTCCTGCGCCGCTTCGATCAACAGATCCGAAATCGCCGGATGCAGCGTGCTGCGCGCGACCAGCTCGACCGTCGGGCTGATCAGGTGCACGGTCTCGGGCGGGATGCGCCGCTTCAGATCGAGCACGCCGGGCGGCAGGTCGATCTGGTCGAGAAACGGAAAGACGCGCGTATAGGCGTTCGCTTCGTCGAAATTCATCACCGCGATGCCGGGCACCCGCAGCAGCCGCAGCATCAGGCCGCGCGTCGCGGAGTCGCCGCTCAGGATCGCCGCGTCGAGCTCGCCGGCGACCAGCTGCGTGGCGGCCTGCAAGCCGTCGCTCGGCACCAGCGTCGTGCTGCCGCCGGGTTCGATGCCGTTCGCCGCGAGCAGTTGCAGCGCGAGCAGCCGCGTGCCGCTGCCTTCGCGGCCGACCGCGATCCGCTTGCCTTCGAGCTGCGCGAGCCGCGTGAGCGTCGCGCCGCGATAGAACACGACGATCGGCACATAGAACACGCTGCCGAGCGACACCAGCGACGACGTGTCGAGCCCTTCGGCCACCCCGCCTTGCACGAAAGCGATATCGACGTGCTGCTTCGGGTCCAGCAGCCGTTGCAGGTTCTCTACGGAACCATCGGATTCGAGCACGTTCAGGCGGATACCGTTGCGCGCGAGGATCTTGCGGTACTGGTTCGCCGTGACGACGAACGAACTGTCGCGCGGGCCGGCGCTGATCGTGATCGTACGCGGCGGCGCCGGATTGGCGACCCAGACGATCAGCACGACCGCGAACGCGATCAGCAGCGCCGTGACGAAGTAGGGCAGCAGGTGCTCGCGCCATTCGGCGCGCGTCGCTTCGCCGGGAAAGTGCGGAGGACGCGGACGCTGCGCTTTCATGGAGACTCCGTGCGTAAAGCCCAGATCAGGCATTGTCGCCTGCGCCGGGCAGCTTTGCCGTTGGCGGTTTTGCTCGATTGACCGGGCACGCGGCGAGTCGATCGAGCCAGCGCCGGCCGCCTGAAAAAAACCGCGGGCGTGGCATAATTTGCCGCAAATCGCAGTCTGGCAGTAGTGGACTACACAACTCGCGGCGTGGCACTGGGCGGATGTCGAATCGTTGGCAACGGAAGATCGGCAGTTGGCTGGGATTGCTAGCGATCCTGATGACGACGCTCGCGCCGACGATCTCACAGACGCTCGCGGCCCATTATCGCGCCGACGCGATCGCGGACGAGTATTGCGGGATGGCGTCGATGCCGGGCATGCAGATGCACGGCGACACGCCCGACGACTCCGACCACGCCGGCACGCGGGCCAGCAATGGCGGCGACAAGCATGCCCAGATGTCTGGGGACGCATGCGGCTATTGCAGCCTGCTCGCGCATCTGCCGGTGATGCCGGGCATCGGCATGCTCTTCGTCGCCGCCGTCCGCGCACGGCAGCACACGGCCGCGACGCGCTTTGACAGCGTGCGCCGTGTCGAACCGCTGACCTTCGCGCAGCCGCGCGCCCCGCCTTTCGCCTCCTGATTCGAAGCACTTGCGACGCGATGCGCCAAGCCGCCTCGCGCCTGCTCGCGCGCGTCCGTACAACGGCGCGCCGGCCTCGTCACGACCGATCAGACAGGACGCATTCATGCACACACCAGCAACGCGCGGCGGCCGTCCGCCGCGCGCGGCGCCGCTCGTCGCGGCCGCCACCTATGTCGCCTACACCGCCTGCGCCGCGTGCGGCGTCGCAGGCCTCATCGCCGCGCCGTCCATCGCGCAGGCGCACGCGATTGCGGGCGACCGCGTATTCCCGGCGACGCTCGCCGTCGACGACCCCGGCGTCGGCGACGAAGCCAACTTCGAGTACGGCCATCAGCGCGTGCCAGGCGACACTGGCGACCAGAGCATCAACACCTTCAGCTTCGAGTACGACAAGCTGATCACGCCGCGTCTCGCGGTGTCGATCGACGGCGCGTACGCGATGCAGAACAACCCGCGAGCGGCCGGCTTCGACAACTTCGGCGTCGGCCTCAAGTACCTGTTGTACGTGAACGAGCCGCACGAACTGATGACGTCGATCGGCGTCAATGCGGAACTCGGCGGCACCGGCAGCCGCGCGATCGCCGACAACTTCTCGACGATCTCCCCGACCGTCTACATCGGCAAGGGCATGGGCGATCTGCCCGATTCGCTCGCGTATCTGCGGCCGGTCGCGATCACGGCCGAGGCGGCCCCCGCATTGAGCACCGGCGCGGGTCAGCCCAACGCGTTCAACTACGGCTTTACCGTGCAGTACAGCCTGCCGTATCTGCAGCAGCACGTGCACGACGCGGGCCTGCCGCAGCCGTTCGCGAACCTGATTCCGCTCGTCGAGATTCCGCTGTCGCGCAGCCAGGGGCAAACGACCGGCACGCTCAATCCGGGCTTCATCTGGATGAATCGCTACGGACAGTTCGGCGTCGAGGCGCAGATTCCGATCAACCGCGCGAGCGGCTCGCACGTCGGCATTCTGGTGCAGGCACACCTGTTCTTCGACGACATTGCGCCGACCACGCTCGGCAAACCGCTGTTCCAGTGACCTAGGAGAAAGACGATGAACCACATCTTCAAACGTCACGCGATGCGCGCGGCGGCACTGATCGCCGGCGTGACGCTCGCAAGTGCGGCCCTCGCGCATGTGTTTCCGCAAAAGGAGGAGCCGGGCGCGGGCGCATCGGTGGCCGCGCCCGCGCAGGTCAAGGTGACCTTCGACGGTCCGCTCGAACCGGCGTTCAGCTCGCTCACCGTCAGCGACGCGAGCGGCAAGCAGGTCAGCACGCGCAAGTCCTCGGTCGATGCGCAGCAGCCCGCGGTGATGACCGTGCCGCTGCCGACGCTCGCAGCCGGGCACTACACCGTGCATTGGGTCGCGGTGGCGCGAGACGGACATCGAACGCATGGAGATTATGGGTTCGATGTGAAGTAGGACGGAACGACGCGGCATGTCGCCGTGCTCGCGCAAGCGTCGCTCAAAGCCGTTTGAACAACTGCCGCGCGAGCGAGCACATCAGCATCGTCGCGGGCGATTCGTCCTGCAGGCGCCGGCTCATGATGATCGGCGACGCAGCGCTTGCCGACGGAATCGGCCGGTATGCGACGCCATGCGCGCGCAAGCCCTCGACGCTCTGCGGCACGAGACACACGCCGACCTGCGCGGCGACCAGCCCCAGCGCGGTCTGCAACTCGCGCACTTCATGGATCGCCTTCGGCTCCAGCGCCTGATCGTGCATCGCCGAGATCTGCTGGTCCGCGTAGCTCGGCCGCGGCGTGCTCGGATAGACGATCAGCGTTTGCTCGGCGAGCGCCGCGAGCGTCAGCGGCTTCTTCTGTCGTGCGAGCGGATGGTCCTGCGGCAACGCGGCGATCATCCGCTCCTCGACCAGCACCTCGCGCGCGAGCTGCGCATCGTCGAAGCGCAGGCGGCCGAAGCCGACGTCGATGCGGCCGCCTTTGAGTGCGGCCAACTGCTCGATCGTAAACATCTCGATCAGCGACAGCTCGATATGGGGCGCCGCCTCGCGAAACGCGCGGATCACCGCGGGCAGCGCGCCATACAGCGTCGACGGCACGAAGCCGATCACGATGCGCTCCGCGAGTTGCGCGAGCCGGCGCGTGAGCGGCGCGAGCTCGTCGGCTTCATCGACCAGACGTTTCGCCTGGGTGTAGAAAATGCGGCCCGCTTCGGTGAGGCGCAACGGCCGCGAGCCGCGCTCGAACAGCGGCAGGCCGACGCTTTCCTCGATCTGCTGGATCTGCCGCGACAGCGGCGGCTGTGTCATATGCAGACGGTTGGCCGCCCGCGTGATGTTCATCTCCTCGGCGACCGCAATGAAGTAGCGAAGTTGGCGAAATTCCATGCATGCCCCTGAGGTGTGATGCGTCGGCAATCGGTGTGGCGTTGGACTGCTGCGCGCTGCGTGCCCGTTTCCGGTGCGGTGCTCCCGCCGCGGCCTTGCGCGAGGGCAACGAATGATAGCAACAGAGGCATCGAATGGCCGTTCGATGGCGCGCCAGCGCCCTGGGAGGCTCGGCGCCTCGGCGGCACGCTCGTTGCGGCAGCGGATACCGGAGGAGGGAGATCATGTGGCCCATTGTTCTCGATACGCTTGGCGCGCTCGCGGTGCTCGCTAGCCTCGCCGCGCAGATCGCGCTGCTGCTTAGGCGGAATTAATCGTCGCAAGCCGCGCGTAAAGGGTCCCGTCCACGTTCGGGGCCAATCGATTGTTCGCGACAGCCGACGATTCAATTCGTCCCGGGCCGCTTTATCCCGTGCGGCCAGTTGCCTACATTGATGTCCAGTGACAGCGCCACTGCATTTGCAGCCGGCGCAAACCCATTGAAAGGACACGATGATGAGCAAGCTCACAGGCAAGGTAGCGGTTGTAACGGGTGCATCGAAAGGCATCGGTGCGGCGATTGCGAAGGCATTGGCGGCGCAAGGCGCGTCGGTCGTGGTGAACTATGCGTCGAGCCGCGCGGGCGCCGACAAGGTGGTCGCCGATATCACCGCGGCGGGCGGCAAGGCGGTCGCGGTCGGCGGCGACGTGTCGAAGGCCGCGGACGCGAAGGGCATCATCGACTCGGCGATCGAAACCTATGGTCGCCTCGACGTGCTAGTCAATAACTCGGGTGTCTACGAGTTCGCGACCATCGAAGAGATCACCGAAGCGCATTTCCATAAGCACTTCGACGTCAACGTGCTCGGGCTGCTGCTGGTCACGCAAGCGGCGGTCAAGCACCTGGGCGAAGGCGGCAGCATCATCAACGTGAGCTCGGTCGCGTCCCGCATCACGCCGCCGACCACCACGGTCTACACGGCGACCAAGGGTGCGGTCGATGCGATCACCGGCGTGCTCGCGAAGGAACTCGGTCCGCGCAAGATCCGCGTGAATTCGGTGAATCCCGGCATGGTCGAGACCGAGGGCGCGCACAGCGCCGGCGTGATCGGTTCCGACTTCGAAACGTGGGCGATCAGCACGACGCCGCTCGGCCGTATCGGCCAGCCCGACGATATCGCGGATGTCGTCACGTTCCTCGCCTCGAACGACGCGCGCTGGTTGACGGGCGAGAGCCTGATCGCGAGCGGCGGGTCGCGTTGAGTCTGACGGGCTTGCCAACGCGTGTGGCAACCCGCGCGAAAGTTCGAGCGCGATAGCAGACGGCGCGGCCGGTGACACCAAGGCCGCGCCGCGTGGCGGCGACCGTGCGCGAACTACGCGCGCTGAACGTCGCCGCCCGAGACCTCGGTTTCCGCTCCCGCCAACTCCACCGCAAAAAACGCGTCGAGCAGATTCGAACCCGGCCGTTCGGCGAGCCGCGTCAGCGATTCGATCATCTGCACCTGGCAATCGAGCAGCGGCACCATCCGGATACGCCGCGACTCCTTGAACTCGGCGCGCGCGATCACCCCGACGCCCATGCCTTGCGCGACCGCTTCCTCGAGCGCCTCGCGGCCGTCGACGTACATCACCGGCTCAACCTGCAAGGACTCGCGCACGAGCTCGATTTCGAGCAGCCGTTGCGTGACCGATTGCGGCTCGCGGAAGATCATCGGCTGTTTGACGAGCTCCGCGTAACTGAGCCGGCGCTTCTTCGCGGCCGGGTAGCTGGCCGGCACCATCGCGACCAGCGGATCGCGCCGCAACACGCGCGAGCGCAACCGGCTATGCACCTGCGGCGCGGCGGTGATCGCCGCGTCGACCGCGCTCGACAGCACGCGCTGCATGCACTCGGCCGCATTGGCGATCGATAGCGTAACGACGATGCCGGGATGCCGCGCGCGAAACGCGCCGATCAGCGCGACGGCGAGATCGGGCGCGTCGGCGGCGAGCGATAGCGAACCCGACTCCAGGCCGCCCGCCGATTCGAGCAGCTGGCGCGCATCGCGTTCGCAACTGAGCATATGCCGCGTCACGCTGAAAAGGCGCAGGCCGAGCTCCGTCGTCTGGACGCCGCGCGGCCCGCGCTCGAACAGCTTGACGCCGTAATCCTGTTCGAGTCGCCGCACGTGATCCGACACCGCCGGCTGTGTCAGCGACAACGCTTGCGCCGCTTTCGAAAAGCCGCCATGTTCGGCGACCGCATGAAACGCCCGCAATTGCGCGTACTGCACGTGTGCCTCGCGATTCGATAAGTTTTTACGATGTCGCCATCGATTATATCGATTTTGCCGATGGACAGCGTTTCTGTACCGTGTGGGGGTCAACCACGCAATCTCGGAGTTGCGGACATGGAAAGCGCGATCGGCGGTTCGGCGGCGGCACTGAGCGTTGCAACCGCGGCAACATCGGTCACCCGTGGCACGACGGCCTGCGCCGCGCCTGCCGGCGGCGAGCCTTACCTGCTGACGCCGGGTCCGCTGACCACGGCGCTGTCGACGAAACAGGCGATGCTGCGCGACTGGGGCTCGTGGGACGGCGAGTTCCGCGCGATGACCGCCGGGCTGCGCGCGAGTCTGCTCGACATCGCCGGCGATGCCGCCGGCGACTACGACTGCGTGCCGCTGCAGGGCAGCGGCAGCTACTGCGTCGAAGCGATGCTCGGCAGCCTGGTCCCGCGCGATGGCCACGTGCTCGTGCTCGCGAACGGCGCATACGGCAAGCGCGCGGCGACGACGCTCGGCTACCTCGGCCGCGCTTGCACGCTGCTCGACAAGGGTGACTACTTGCCGCCGGGCGGCGTCGAAGTGGAGCGCATGCTTGCCGCCGATGCGTCGATCACCCACGTGGTCGCGATCCATTGCGAAACGAGTTCGGGCATCCTCAATCCGCTCGACGAAATCGCCGCCGCGGTCGCGAAGCACGGTCGCAAGCTGCTGATCGATTCGATGAGCGCCTTCGGCGCGGTGCCGCTCGACGTGCGTGACATCGCATGCGAGGCGTTCGTGTCGTCCGCGAACAAATGCATCGAAGGCGTGCCGGGTTTCGGCTTCGTGATCGCGCGCAGGCGCGCGCTGCGCGAAGCAAAGGGCCGCAGCCATTCGCTCGCGCTCGACCTCTACGATCAATGGGACGTAATGAATCGCACGGGCCAGTGGCGCTTCACACCGCCCACGCATACGGTGGCCGCGTTCCTCGAGGCGTTGCGACTCTACGAGCTCGAAGGCGGGCAGCCCGCGCGGTTGGCGCGCTACGCGAACAACCGCGACGTGCTGGTCGCCGGCATGCAGGCGCTGGGCTTCGAGCCGTTGCTCAACGCGCGCTGGCGCTCGCCGATCATCGTGACGTTTTTCTCGCCGGCGCATCCATCGTTCGAATTCGCGCGCTTCTATGAACTGATGACGCAGCAGGGCTTCATCATTTATCCGGGCAAGCTGACGGTGGTCGACAGTTTCCGCATCGGCTGCATCGGTCAGGTCGACGAGCAAGTGATGCGTCGCGTGGTCGATGCCTGCGCGCAAGCGCTGCGCACGATGGGCGTCACGCACGCGGCGCCGCCCCCCGCCGCGCTCGACGAACGCAAGGCGCTCGCGCAGGCGATTTGACTCGAGACAGCGGCGACACGCCGCGAGGACGGCCGTCGCCGTACATGAAGCATCACTTGAAGAAACCGACCGCGAGATCGATAAACTCGCGCACCTTGCGCGGCACGAACTCGCGACTCGGATAGACCAGCGACACGGCCACGTCGCCATTGAGCACCGCGTAGCCGTCGAGCACGCGCGCGAGCGTGCCGGCGCGCAACTCGTCCTGGACCATTTCGAGCGGCAGCAGCGCGATGCCCATCGCGCCGAGCGCTGCCTGCTTCTGCATGATCATGCTGTTGACCGTGAACGATGCATCGATCGCGATGCTCTGGGCGCCGTCCTCGCTCGCGCTTTCGACATCGGCGTCACGCTTGCGGAAGACCCACATCGGACCGGTCGTGTCGAACGGCGCGGCAATCAGCCGATGCCCGGCCAGCTCGGCGGGCGTGCGCGGATGACCGGCTTGCGCGAGATACGCGGCCGCGGCCACCGGCACCGCGTGCGAGTTGAGCAGGCGCCGCACCACCAGCGACTCAGAGCGGATCATATGCTCGGTCACGATGCCGACATCGAAGCCGCCTTCGAGCAGATCCACCCGTTTTTCCGTCAGCGTGACGCGCAGGTTCACTTGAGGAAAGCGCGCCTGATATTCGGCGAACAGCGGCGTGAGACGAAACAGCGAAAAACTGCCGAGCGCGACGATGCGCAGATCGCCCGCGACTTCGCGCGACGCCGTGCTCGCGCGCGACTCCACTTCCTCGAGCTCGGCGAGCAGCACGCGGCAACCGTCCGCGTATTGCGCCCCCGCCTCGGTCAGCACGACCTTGCGCGTGGTGCGCTGAAACAGGCGAATACCGAGATGCTGTTCGAGGCTCGACACATGACGCGTGACGACCGACGTCGACACGTTCAGCTGCGCGGCGGCCTGCGCGAAACTGCCGACGTCGGCGACCTTGATGAAGGCCTGCATGGCCTGAAAAAGATTGATCATTTGAGTGCGAAACGGCTTTGTTGTAGCGGACCGTGCGACGTCATCGGTGGCAGGTGAGCGGGGCGAAAAGGGCGAACGGGGCAATCGGCGAGGCGTTGGCGCAACCCGCGATGATACCGACAGTCGATAATAAAACCGGTCCCCGCTACGGCAAATAGAGCGTGAATTAATGCGGCAATTCGACCCGGCGGGGTTGCGGCGCAAAGCCGGATCGACCGGCAATATCCAAGGCTGTCGGGCGGTTCACGGTATACTCCCGCGTAACCTTGCCTTATCGCCAGGCTTGCCCGATACTCAGCTGTTACCCCCCAAATCTCCCCGTACGTCGAGTTTAACGCTACTGCTTATGAGTACAATCCTTGAAAGTCTTCCGATCGGCCAGAAGGTCGGTATCGCGTTTTCCGGCGGCCTCGACACCAGCGCCGCGCTGCACTGGATGCGCAAGAAGGGCGCGGTGCCGTACGCCTACACCGCCAACCTCGGCCAGCCCGACGAAGACGATTACGATTCGATCCCGCGTCGCGCCACGCAATATGGCGCCGAAGGCGCGCGCCTGATCGACTGCCGCGCGCAGCTGGTCGCGGAAGGCATCGCGGCGCTGCAGTGCGGCGCGTTCCATATCTCGACGGCGGGCGTCACCTATTTCAACACGACGCCGATCGGCCGCGCCGTGACCGGCACGATGCTCGTCGCCGCAATGAAGGAAGACGGCGTCAACGTCTGGGGTGACGGCAGCACGTACAAGGGCAACGACATCGAGCGCTTCTACCGCTACGGTCTGCTCGTGAATCCGGACCTGAAGATCTACAAGCCGTGGCTCGACCAGTTGTTCATCGACGAACTCGGCGGCCGTTCGGAAATGTCGGAATTCATGCGCCAGTCGGGCTTCGACTACAAGATGTCGGCCGAGAAGGCCTATTCGACCGACTCGAACCTGCTCGGCGCGACGCACGAAGCGAAGGATCTCGAAAGCCTCGAGTCCGGCATCAAGATCGTGAACCCGATCATGGGTGTCGCGTTCTGGCGCGACGACGTGCAGATCGCGAAGGAAGAAGTGACGATCCGCTTCGAAGAAGGCCAGCCGGTCGCGCTGAATGGCCAGACGTTCGCGAACGCGGTCGAGCTGCTGCTCGAAGCGAACCGGATCGGCGGCCGTCACGGTCTCGGCATGAGCGACCAGATCGAGAACCGCATCATCGAGGCGAAGAGCCGCGGTATCTACGAAGCCCCGGGCCTCGCGCTGCTCAATATCGCGTACGAGCGTCTCGTCACCGGCATCCACAACGAAGACACAATCGAGCAGTTCCGCGAGAACGGCCGCCGTCTCGGCCGTCTGCTGTACCAGGGCCGCTGGTTCGATCCGCAGGCGATCATGCTGCGCGAAACCGCGCAGCGTTGGGTCGCGCGCGCGATTACCGGCGAGGTAAGCGTCGAACTGCGCCGCGGCAACGACTACTCGATCCTCAGCACGAAGTCGCCGAACCTCACGTATCAGCCCGAGCGTCTGTCGATGGAAAAGGTCGCATCGACGTTCTCGCCGCGCGACCGCATCGGTCAGCTGACGATGCGCAACCTCGACATCACCGACACGCGCGACAAGCTGCGGATCTACTCGCAGGTGGGTCTGCTGTCGTCGAACGAGACGTCGGCGCTGCCGCAGGTGAAGGGCGACAAGGAGTAAAGCTGCGCGTCTGACCAACAGGACGTCGCATCGATCGATGGGCCGGCTCGCGAGAGCCGGCCCATTTTTTTTTGGGCCGCCGGATGCGCTCGGGCGCTCGCGCGCAATCCCACATTCTGTGCTCAAGTTTCGCGTGCCTATGCCGTTGACATAAGCTAAGCCCCTTCTGGAACCCTGCCGTGCAACTCGCTTACAGTAACGATCGCCTCGCCAGCCGAATGCCAGTCGACTCGATCGCCAGCGGCGAACCCGAGGTCGAGTCTTCGGTCATCGAGTGGCTGTTGCACGACGACCAGGTGATGCGCGAGTGCTTCACACACGCGGCGGAGATTCTGAAGAGCGTGACGGGCGCGGCGATTACCGCGATCGTGTTGCTCGACGAGGAGCATCAGCACTATCGCGCCGAGGTCGGCATGGCGATGCCGCTCGTCACGCGCGCGCGTTCGCTCGCCGACTACGCGGTGCGCGACGCCGATCTGTTCGTGATCGAGGATGCGCACAACGACAGTCGCTTCGGCGAATGCGTGCTCGTCAAGCGTCATCCGTTCGTGCGCTTTTACGCGGCGATCGCGTTGCGCGCGCCGAACGGCGAGATCGTCGGCGCGCTGTGTGCGATGGACCCGGCGCCGGGCCGGCTCGATGCGGGCCAGCGCGGCGTGTTCTACCACCTGCGCGCGATGATCGAAAACGATCTGAAGATGCGCACGGCCACCGCGATCGATCCGCTCACGCAGTTGTACAACCGGCGGTTTCTGCTCGAAAGCATCGCGCGCCGCTGGAAGGAGGCGCGCGACGGCGACGTGATGGGCTCGGTGGTCGTCGACGTCGACTGGTTCAAGCAGTACAACGACACCTATGGTCATCAGGCCGGCGATCACTGTCTGTGTCTGGTCGCCTCCGTGATGCAGGCCGCTGCCGACAGCGAACGCATCGTGGTCGGGCGCATGGGCGGCGAGGAGTTCGGGCTGCTGGTGCTCGAAGCGCAACCATCGATGCTCGAAGACACGCTCGAAACGCTGCGCCAGCGCGTGGCGGACCTCGCGATCGAGCATCGCGCGTCGCCGCTTGGGGTGGTGACGGTCAGCATTGGCGCGTCGCTCACATGTATCAGCGAGCTGTCTCGACCCGCGCATCGCGACGGTTTCGCGAGCGCTGACCGTGCGTTGTATCGCTCGAAGCATAAAGGACGAAATCGCGTGACGATGGCGTAGTGGGCGTTGGCGATTAAGCCGGTACGTCTCTACCTTCAGTCAAGGCGGCATTGTTTATAGGACCATCGTCCCATTTTCACCCGTTGCCATCGTGGCAATATGATGCGCGTAGTGAACGTCGACGCAGTCGCCGGGTGCGACAGCAGGGCTTTTTACGATGCGCATCATTCATACGTTGTTGTACGTTGCGGCGTTCTGCTCAGGCATGATCGTCGGCCCCGCGGCGTGCGTCGCCGGCCAAAGTGTCGCCGCGCAGCCGGCCGCCTCGTCTGCCCTCCCGGCATCTCCTACCGCCCCGGCGTCGGCTCCCGCAACGCGCCGTATCGATCTCGGCAATCAACCGTTCATGGGCGATTTCGACGCCATGCTCGACCGGCGTCTAATCCGCGTGCTGGTTCCCTACAGTCGAACGCTCTATCTGAACGAGCAAGGTCACGAACGTGGGCTGACCGCCGGTCTCATGCGGGACTTCGAGCGTTATGTGAACAAGAAGTACCGGGCGACGCTCGGCAAGCGTCCGCTCACCCTGGTCATCATTCCGACGACTCGCGACCAGTTGCTGCCCGGGCTGGTAGCGGGCCGGGGCGACATCGCCGCGGGCAATCTGACGGTCACGGAGGCCCGCCTGAAGCAGGTCGACTTCGTGGCGCCGCGCGACCGGACAGCAGTACGCGAAGTGGTCGTAACCGGGCCGAAGTCGCCGGCCCTCGCGAAGCTCAACGATCTCAGCGGTAAGACGGTCCATGTGCGGCCAAGCAGCAGCTATGACGAGAGCCTCAAAGCGTTGAACGCGCGTTTTCGCAAGGAAGGCAAAGCTCCGGTGAAACTGGTGCCGCTGCCCGACGCGCTCGAGGACGAGGACGCGATGGAGATGCTCAATGTCGGACTGCTCCAGATCCTCGTCGTGGACGACTGGAAAGCAAAGGTATGGGCGCCGGTACTGGCTGGAATCGTCGTGCACAACGATATTTCGGTGCGCGACGCAGGCTACATCGGCTGGGCGGTGCGCCTCAAGAGCCCCAAACTGAAGGACGCGATCAACGACTTCTACCTGAATTACCTGAAGAAGCAGAGTGTCGCGGAAGTCCGTCTGCAGCAGGAAATGAAGCGCATCAAGCAGATCTCCAACAATACGGAGTCAGCGGAGCTGAAGCGGTTCAGACAGACGGTCGGTCTCTTCGAAAAATACGGTGCGCAGTACGGCTTCGATCCGCTTTTGCTTGCAGCTCAGGGCTTTCAGGAATCCCAGCTGAACCAGAGCGCCCGCAGTCATGTCGGCGCAATCGGGATCATGCAACTGATGCCAGCCACGGGGAAGGAACTTGCGGTTGGCGACATCAGGGTGGCGGAGTCCAACATCCATGCGGGAGCGAAATATCTCGACGTGCTGATGGCCCGTTACTTTCCCGGTGCTCACTTCTCGGAAAGAGACCGCTCGCTGTTCGCATTCGCAAGCTACAACGCAGGACCTTCGAACATCGCCAAAATGCGCAAAGAAGCGGCAGCGCGCGGTCTCGATCCTGACAAGTGGTTCAACAATGTCGAAATCGTAGTCGCCGAGAAAATCGGTATCGAACCAACGACATACGTGCGCAATGTCTTTAAATATTACGTTGCGTACCGGCTCGTCCGGGAGTCCGAGGCTGCGCGCGCTCGCGCTATCGGGCAGATGCGCAAGCAGGGCGGAGCGTGACGGAAGCCGGAATCTGAAAGCGCCGTCATCGCAGCGACGTGCCGCAGCCACGCTCATCGTCGCAGGAGCGGTGCGGAGCTTCGCTCCGCGCAACCCGCTTTAGCCGCTGATCAGCTTCAACCCCACCGGCAGCGATTCGCCGAACACGCGACCTTCGTCGGCGTTATCGAGGGCGACGACTTCGCTGACCATCATGATCCAGGCGCGCGGTGCACTCGCCGCTTCGAGCCGTCGCACGACGCTCGCGCGCAGCTCGTCGGACAGATCGCGCGAGCGGTCGCCGGTCATGCGGGCGATCTGGACGGCGGCGAACGCGGCAGGGTCGACCTTCTTCCAGTCGAGCGCGAGGATCGCGTCGAGCCATTGCGCGGCGACCCCGGGCGGCACGACGCTATGCGCGCTGCCGTAGAACGGCTGACGCGCGCCGATCCGTCCGACCGCCCACCAGCTTTGATGGTTTTCCGCAGGCTTTTTCAGACGCGTGAGCACCGACTCGCCGAGTTCGATCTTGCGTTCCGCAGGAATCCGTTCGAGGGATGCGGACAGGCGCACCCTATCGGCGAAGCCGGTCTTCGCGACATCGAACGGCAGCTTGTGACGCGATTGCGCGGCCTTCTGCAGATAGTCCATCGCGTCGAGCACCCGCAGCTGCGCGTCTTCGCCGAGACCACCGGCCGCACGCCGCCACAGCGTCCACCATTCGGACCACACCTGGCTGTCGGTCACGTACTGGATGCCGTCGTCGAACAGCGTCCACAGTTGCTCGACGCGCCATTCGTCGAGCGGATAGCCAAAGCCGGGCCGCACGCAATAGCCGGCCAGATTCAGCCACAGGCGCTCGTGATCGGCCGAGCGGCGCCGGCGGCGCGCGCGCTCCCACAGCGCGCCGAACAGCTCGCGCAGCAACGCGCTGTTCCAGCTATCGCGCGGGCCGAGCAGATGTTCGAGCTGCGCGCGCAGCCGTTTGATTTCCTTCGAGTCGACGTTGTGCGCGCGGGCGCCGAAGCAACGGTCGATCAGTTCGATCGCGCGATCGAGCGCCGGATGGCGTTGCGGCGCGCCATCGACGGGCAGGTGCACTTGCGCGTCGTCGCGGCGCAACTGGAATTCGAGCAGCCAGCGTTGCGATGGATCGTCGAGCTCGATGCAATGCACGTCGAGCGTGCCCAGCTCGGTCAGCGACGTCGCGATGCGCACTGCGGTTTCTCGCGCGCGGTGGCCGTCGCGCGGTTGCACGATCGTCGCGATCGGCGGCAGGCGCACGAAGTCGCCGCCCGCGAGATCGACCAGCTCGCCGGGCTGGTACGCGGTGTCCGCACTCGACGACACGAGGTGAAAGCGCACCGGATGCCCGAGCCGCAGCGCGAACGTGCGATCCGCGATCAGAATTTCGTGTCCCTCGTCGGCGCCACGCGGCAGCAGGCAGATACCGCGTTGCGCCGGTGCCGCCTCCGGCTCGGCGTCGTGCTGGCCGGCAGGCGTGTCGTCGAGCAGCAGAAAATAGCTGCGCGGCGAACCGCCGCCGATTTTCGGTGCGAAACCCGCGCGCGCGAGCATATAGGCGACCGCGCCGCGCGCGACCGCAACGTCGGGGTTGTCGTTGTGCAGCACCTTGAGCGGCGCGCCGCGCCAGCCGCCGAGCGTGTCGGCGAGACGCCGCGATAGCGCGTCGGCGCGGAACACGCCGCCGTTGAGCAGCAGCGTGTCGGGAACGGGCAGGGCGGCTGCGGCGCCTTCGTCGGGCGTGCTGGAAGCCGCGCCCAAGGCCTTGCGCGACGGCCCGGCGAAGCGCGCGAGAAATGCCGCGATGTGCCGCGTGACCGCCGCGTCGGTCGCATACGGCAGGCCGAATTCGACGATCGCGCCGCGCGCGCGGCCCGGCCGCTCATGGGCGGCCACCCGCGGAAAGAAACCATCGACGATGATCTTCTCGACCTCGTCGCGCGTGAGCTGCGCGGTGCGCGCGCCGCCGATCAGCTTCGAGCCCGCGCCGAGCAACGTGACCGGCGCCGACTCCGGCGCCTGCGCACCAAGCAGCTGCTCCTTCGCGACGCGGCATCGCTCGATCAACTGCGACAGGCTCGCCGCCGACAGCCGCTGCGGCGCCTGCGCGCCGGTACCTGAGCCACCCGCGCGAGCGGCACCGTCCAACAGCCGCGCCTCGACCCGATGCGCGAGCGCGAGGTCCATGTTGTCGCCGCCGAGCATCAGGTGATTGCCGACGCCGACGCGCGCGAGGCGCGGCTCGCCGTCGTCGGTGAGGCCGACTTCGATCAGCGTCAGATCGGTGGTGCCGCCGCCGACGTCGCAGATCAGCACGAGCCGGGTCGCCGCAAGCTCGTCCGCAAGCGTCTCGCGATGCCGGAACAGCCAGTCGTAGAAGGCGGCCTGCGGCTCCTCGAGCAGCCGCAGCGACGGCAGGCCCGCGAGCCGCGCCGCCTCGACGGTCAACGCGCGCGCGCCTTCGTCGAACGACGCGGGCACCGTCAGCACGACGTCCTGCTGTTCGAGCGGCGCCTTCGGAAACTGCTGATTCCATGCGGCGCGCACGTGCGCGAGGTAGCTCGCGCTCGCGTCGAGCGGCGAAATCTTGCGGACGTCGTCGGGCGCGCCCCACGGCAGGATCGGCGCGACGCGATCGACCGATGCGTTCGACAGCCAGCTTTTCGCGCTCGCGACCAGCCGCCCCGGCACCTGCGCGCCGAGCAGCCGCGCGAGCCGGCCGACCACGACCGGCGGCACGGCGTTGCTGGCATTGCTGGCGTTGCCCGCCGCCGCGTTCGCGGCCGACCACGGCAATTGCAGGTCGGCCGCGCTCAGCTCGCCGTCGGCCGTCTGATAGCGCACCGACGGCAACAGCGGCCGCGCGGCGACCTCGCCGGGGCTCACCAGCTGTTCGATCTCGAACACGCGGATCTGCTGCGATCCGGCTTGCGCGTACGCGAGCACCGTGTTGCTGGTGCCGAGATCGATGCCGACGCTGTACCGCTTCATGTCAATCACGCACTCGCGTTGCCGCGCACGTCGAATTCCACTTTCCAGCGCTCGTCCGAGCCGCGCGGGATCGCCTCGAGTTCGAGCGTGCCCGCTTCGGTCACGCGCGCATGCAGCTTCACGGGCACGACTTCACCGGCGCTGCGGCCGGCCGCCGGCAGCGTCGCCTGGATTTCCTCGAGCTCCTGCAACTCCTCGGGTCCCCAGTAATCGAGCAGCGTGCCGACCTGATCCTGACGACGCACCGACGAGCCGAAGAAACGGAAATGCACGGGCTCGCCGACGACCAGCCCAAACTCCTGGGCGGGCAGTTGCGCGTCGGTGCCTTCCTCCATGCCGAACGGCGCGACGCACAGTGCCTGTACCGGCGGCTCGAGGCCGGGCACGGCCGGCATCGCCGATTCGATCGCGATGTAGTACGCGCGCGCGGTGCCGCCGCGAATCCGCACGCCGCGGCCGCGTCGCACGTAGCCGTAGTAGGCCGCGCCGCGCGCGACCGCCAGATCGAGGTCTGCGCCCTCGAGCAGACGCGCGGGCGCCGCGCCTTCGGCCGCTAGCCAGCCGTTCAGCGTGGCCATGATGCGCTCGACCAGCAGCGTCGACTTGAACACGCCGCCGTTGAACAGCACCGCGGTGGGGTGCAGGAAGCTCGCGTCGGGGGCGACATGCTCGCGCAGTCCTTCCAGTTCGGCGAGCGCGCCGACCTGACGGCCGAGGAATCCGGCCAGATGCCGCGTGATGCCCGCGTCCTGCGCATACGGCAGGCCGAGCTGCGTCAGACCGACCCGTGCGCGGCTCACCGGACGTGCGGCGCTGTCGACCTGCGGGAAGAAGCCGTCGAGGATCGTCTGCGTGAGTTCGGCGCGTGTCAGCTCGCTACGGATCGAGCCGCCGATCAGCTTCGAGCCGCGGCTCGGCACGACCAGCGGCACGGTCTCGGTGGCGGGGTCGCTGAGCAACGTCTCCTTCGCCGCGCGGCAAGCGTAAGTGAGCGCGCGTAGTTGCCAGGCGTCGGCCTGGGTGCCAAGCGCTGCGAGCTTGCGCGCGACCACGTGCGCGAGCGCGAGGTCCATGTTGTCGCCGCCGAGCAGAATGTGATCGCCGACCGCGACGCGATGCAGTTCGAGATTGCCGTCGCGCTCGATCACCGCGATCAGCGACAGGTCGGTCGTGCCGCCGCCGACGTCGACCACGAGGATGATGTCGCCGATCTTGACCTGCCTGCGCCACTGCCCGCCGCTCTTCTGGATCCAGCTGTAGAGCGCCGCCTGCGGCTCCTCGAGCAGCGTCATGCGGGCGAAGCCGGCAGCCTCGGCCGCTTCCGCGGTCAGCTCGCGCGCGGCCGGGTCGAACGACGCGGGAATCGTCACCGTGACGTCCTGCTCGCCGAACGGCGCGTCCGGATGCGCGTGGTCCCACGCCTCGCGCAAGTGCGTCAGATAGCGCACCGAGCTTTCGAGCGGCGACACGCGCGCGACTTCAGGCGGCGCGTCGTTCGGCAGAATGCCCGCGCGGCGGTCGACGCCCGGATGACACAGCCAGCTTTTCGCGCTCGACACGAGCCGGATCGGCGTGCCGGCGCCGCGGCTGCGCGCGAATTCGCCGACCGCGAATTCGCGCTGGCCGGTCCACGGCAGGTGCAGGTCGCCGGAGGCCAGTTCGTCGGGATGCGGCAGGTACAGGAACGAAGGCAGCAGCGGCAGATTGTCGATTGCGCCGGGACCCGTGAGCTGCGCGATCGACAGCACGTGCTGGGTGGTTTTCTCGCCGTCGCTCGCGTGCGTGTCCACGTAGGACAGCGCGCAGTGCGTGGTGCCGAGATCGATGCCGATCGAGTAGCGTGCGTCGCTCATAGCTCCACCTCCGCCGGTGCGATGACCGTCGCGTGATGGCCGTGCGCGAGCTTCGGCAGACGCACCTCGTCGACGCGCCAACCGCGATGGCTGATGCTGCCGTTAAACGGCGCGCTGCCGACAACGTTGCCGGTCAGACGGATCGAACTCGCGTCGAAGCCTTCGGGCAGCGTCACGCGGCTGCCTTCGGCTTCGTCGCGCACCGGGCGGATCGTGAAGTGCTCGCGCAGCGTCGCGCGGCAGCCTTCGTGCACGAGGCGCGCGGCGGCGCCGATGTCGGCGTCGCTATAGCCCTTGATGTCTTCCTCGACGAAATCGATGAAGCGCGCATCACGCTGCAGCAGGCCGAGCAGCTGCAGCGCGGCGTCGGGGCTGGCCTCCTTCAGCACCGGCGCGCGTTGTGGCGTCGGTTGCGGCTCCGGTTGCGCAGCGGGGGCGGCCTGCACGGCCGCGCCGATCTTTTCGCCGTTGCGCAGGCGCAGTACGTCGGCGGCGAACTCGCCGCTGCCGAGAATGCTGAAAAACGTGCCGACGGCCAGCGAAATCCGGCCGAGGAAAGATGGATTCGAATCGCTCATAAAGGCTCCTGATCTGCTGTGTTGGGGACGAGCGGTCCTCGCCGCGCCGCGCTCGCCGGGCGGTGAAGCTGACGGCCGGGCGGGGCTGTGATGTGGCGATGGGCGCGCAGCCGGGGGCGCCTGCCCGAGGCGATGTGCTACCGCTGGGCCGCAAGACGGTATGGGACGCTTGGCGAGCTGGTCGGCCGCGCGGGCGGCGCGCGCAAAACCCGTATTTTGCCTTGCGGCGCGCCCGACGCGGGCAAAGCCGGCAATTCTAGCGGGCAATGGGGTGGTATTGGCGGGGAGCTGGGGGAGCGGGGCGGCGTACGCAGGCGCTTTAGGCGCGGTTGGGCGTCCCATACGCCCGATCCACGCTCAATTGCCGCCCGCCTTGCCTTCTTTGGAGTTCGCGTCGTCCCAGTTCATCCGATGCCGATTGACGGTTTCGCTATGCCGTGTGTCGTCCTCGGTGTGCAGGTAAAGACTGGTCGTATTCAGCGAGACGTGGCCGAGATTGTCGCGGATCGTGCGCAGATCGACACCGCCGTCCGCCTGGTGCGACCCGGCCGTGTGCCGCAGCCAGTGCGCCGACGCGCGCTCGAGTTCATCGGCGCGATCGCCGAATTCGGGACCGCGCGCGCGCAGCCAGGTTGCCGCGCCCGCGAAGATGCCCTTGATCGCGTCGTGAATCGCCGAGCGCGACAGGCAGCGGTTGCGGCCTTTGAACGGCAGCACGAGCGGCGTCTCTTCGGCGCGCGTCGGTAGCGCGGCCAACCCGTTCAGCGTCCGGTAGCTGCGCAGCTCCTGAACCAGTTCGGCCGATACCGGCACGATCCGCTCCTTGTCGCCCTTGCCGAGCGTTTCGAGCCACCACTGGTCCAGACCGTCCGCGCCGAGCCTTCTGAAGAACTGGCCCATCTGCCCGCCGGCCACTTCCGAAATGCGCATGCCCTGCAGATAGAACAGCGTGGTCAACCAGCGGCAGCGCGCGTAGTACGCGCGCTGCGCATCGGTGTCTCGCGGCAGCTGCTCGACGAACAGCTTCACTTCGTCCCACAGCGACGTCGACAGGTAGCGCGTGACGCGCGGCGCCGAGCGCTTCGCGCGCTGCCGCAGCAGCGCCATCGGATTGCCGCGCAGATAGCCGGCATTGACGAGCCACGTGAACATCGCGTTCAGGATGATCAGCGCCTGGCGTTGGCTGGCGGGCGACAGCGGCCCGTTGAACGGCCGCCAGCGCGCGTCGCCGCGCGCGTACTTGCCGCCGTTGGCCGACACCCAGCGCGCGACTGGTTGCGGATCGGCAATGAACGTCTTGAACAGCAGCAGATCCTCGTGCGTCAGCGACGACAGCGGCTTGCCGAGCTGCACGACCGCCCACAGCAGCAAACGCTCGGCTTCCTTGCGGTAGTTGTCGAAGGTGGTTTTGGTATCCGCGTAATTGGACAGCCACGCGCGCACTGCGTCGAGATCGTTGCGCGCCGATAGCTGCGATGTTTGCGCCGCGCCGCGATTGGTGCCGTCGCGGCCATCGAGCCGTTCCGGCACGACGAGCGATTCGACGGGCTGGACGGTGGCGAGATCAGCGTTCGGGACAGCTTCAGGCACGGCTTTGGACACGGTTCGGGACACTCCTGGGGCGTACGCCGGTGGTGGCGTCATTCTGCTCCGGTCAGGCGCCGTTAGAAGCGTGCCTGAAAAGAAAGCAGTGCCCGCTCTGTTGCGGACGAAACGCGAAACCCTATCACACCGTCGGCTGCGCCTGGCGCAAGATAGGCGAGCGCGCTCAAGCTTCGACGCATAGACGATCGATCGGCACCCGGTAACGAACGCAGCGCGTCGCGCGGATGGCGGCCCGCTATAGCCGCCCTCTATTATCGGCATTGCCGTATTCGAATTCTATTGAACTTTGCCCTCGCCTATATTCGAATAGCAGTGGCGCGCCGATCGGAGTCGTCCGTTCGAGACCCCTGGATTTCATCAGTGCACTGCCGAGTCATTCGGCTGGCTGGCAGGTTTTCGGATCGTCAAATTGCCACGGAAGCCTGACACCATGACAAACGCATAACAAGTACCTTGCATGGGATTGGAGCCAGTGCCAGCGCATCGACTCCGATCGACAACGGAGACATCCTCCAAAGGAGAGAACGCATGTCAAGCGAAGCAAAGTGCCCGTTCATCCATACCGCCGGCGGCGGGACGACCAATCGAGACTGGTGGCCGAAGCAATTGCGCCTCGACCTGCTGAACCAGCATTCGAACCGCTCCAATCCCTTAGACAAGGACTTCGACTATACCGAGGCATTCAAGAGCCTCGACTACGCCGCGCTCAAGAAAGACCTCGCCGAGCTGATGACCGATTCGCAGCCCTGGTGGCCCGCGGATTTCGGCCACTACGGTCCGCTGTTCATCCGGATGGCATGGCATAGCGCCGGCACGTACCGCATCGGCGACGGCCGCGGCGGGGCAGGGCGCGGCCAGCAGCGTTTCGCGCCGCTCAATAGCTGGCCGGACAACGTGAGCCTGGATAAGGCGCGCCGGCTGCTGTGGCCGATCAAGCAGAAATACGGACAGAAAATTTCGTGGGCCGACCTGCTGGTCCTGACCGGCAACGTCGCGCTCGAAACGATGGGCTTCAAGACTTTCGGTTTCGGCGGCGGCCGCCCGGACACGTGGGAACCGGATCAGGACGTCTACTGGGGCAATGAAAAGACCTGGCTCGGCGGCGACGTGCGCTACGGCAAGGGCGCGGCGGGCAGGGAAGACGACGAGGGCGTGCTGGTCGCCGACGCGGATCTGCACGGCACGGAGAAGAGCCGCACCGATCCGCCCGGGCGCAACCTCGAAAACCCGCTCGGCGCGGTGCAGATGGGCCTGATCTACGTGAACCCGGAAGGCCCGGACGGCAATCCCGATCCGCTCGCCGCGGCGGTCGACATCCGCGAAACGTTCGGGCGCATGGCGATGAACGACGAGGAAACCGTCGCGCTGATCGCCGGCGGCCACACCTTCGGCAAGACGCACGGCGCGGCCCCGTCTGATAACGTCGGCCCGGAGCCGGAAAGTGCCGGCCTCGAAAACCGGGGGCTCGGCTGGCGCAACAGCTTCGGCACGGGCAAGGGCGCTGACACGATCACGAGCGGTC
This sequence comes from Paraburkholderia sprentiae WSM5005, assembly GCF_001865575.2. Lineage (NCBI taxonomy): Bacteria > Pseudomonadati > Pseudomonadota > Betaproteobacteria > Burkholderiales > Burkholderiaceae > Paraburkholderia > Paraburkholderia sprentiae. The sequence continues at coordinate 1,832,731 of NZ_CP017561.2, read as the reverse complement.
TCGAAGTCACGTGGACCGCGAAGCCGACGCAGTGGGACATGGGCTATTTCCAGAACCTCTTCGGTCATGACTGGGAGCTGACGAAGAGCCCGGCGGGCGCCAATCAGTGGGTCGCGAAGAACGCGGAGGCCACGATCCCGCACGCGCACGACCCGTCGAAAAAGCTGCTGCCGACGATGCTGACCACCGACGTGGCGCTACGCCTCGACCCGATCTACGAAAAGATCTCGCGGCGCTTCATGGATAACCCCGACGAGTTCGCCGACGCGTTCGCGCGCGCGTGGTTCAAGCTGACGCACCGCGACATGGGCCCGCGCTCCCGTTATCTGGGCCCGGAAGTGCCGTCCGAGGAACTGCTGTGGCAGGACCCGATTCCGGCCGTCGATCATCCGCTCGTCGACGACAACGACGTCGCGGCGCTGAAGCAGAAGATCCTCGCGTCGGGGCTGTCGCTGTCGCAGCTGGTCACGACCGCGTGGGCGTCGGCCTCGACGTTCCGCGGCTCGGACAAGCGCGGCGGCGCCAACGGCGCGCGCATCCGGCTCGCGCCGCAGAAGGATTGGGACGTCAACCAGCCCGCCGAGCTCGCGAAGGTGCTGAAGGCGCTCGAAGGCATCCAGAGCGAGTTCAACGGTGCGCAGTCCGGCGGCAAGAAGATTTCGCTCGCCGACCTGATCGTGCTGGCGGGCAACGCCGGCGTCGAGCAGGCCGCGAAGAACGCCGGGCACCAGGTGACGGTGCCGTTCTCGCCGGGCCGCATGGATGCGTCGCAGGAGCAAACCGACGTCGAAGCGATTGCGGTGCTCGAACCGGTTCACGACGGTTTCCGCAATTATCTGAAGGGCAAATTCCCGGTGGAGGCCGAGAAGCTGCTGATCGACAAGGCGCAACTGCTGACGTTGACGGCGCCCGAGATGACGGTGCTGATCGGCGGCCTGCGCGTGCTGAAGGTAGGCGCTGGCAGTGAATCGCACGGTGTCTTCACGAACCGGCCGGAAACGCTGACCAACGACTTCTTCCGCAATGTGCTCGACATGGGTACGGAATGGACGCCGCTGTCGGAGGCCGCGGAAACGTTCGAAGGCTGCGACGCGAAGACCGGCGAGGTCAAGTGGACGGGTACGCGCGTCGATCTCGTGTTCGGCTCGAACTCGGTGCTGCGTGCCTTGGGCGAGGTCTACGCGAGCGACGACGGCCAGCAGAAGTTCGTGCGCGATTTTGTTGCCGCGTGGGCCAAGGTGATGGATCTGGATCGTTTCGATCTGGCTTGATCCAGCCGCTGTCGCAAAGGGTTGAAAGCGGTTTGACGAAGTCTTGATGCGCGATTGCCGGGATGCCGGCAATCGCGCTTTTTGTTCGCCTCGTCACTGATCGAGTCAGACCATCCGCAGCACTACCCTGAAACGCGCATGGCCGCTCATCATCCGGTCGAACGCCTGCGCCGCCTCGGCCAGCGGATACTCTTCGATCATCGGCTTGACGCCGCTTAGCGCGCTGAACGCGAGCGTGTCCTGTGAATCGGCCGACGTGCCCGAGGGCCAGCCTTGCACCGAGTTGCGGCCCATGATGAATTGCGCGATCGGCACTTCGACCGGCTCTTCGGAGACGCCGACCACCATCAGCTTGCCGTTCAGGCCGAGACCGCCGAGCGCGGCGCTCATCGCCTTGCCGCTCGTCACCGTGGCGAGTATCAGCTTCGCGCCGCCCAAGGCCTGTAGCGCCTCGGCGACGTTCTCCGTTTGGCTGTCGATGTAGTGGTGCGCGCCCAGTTGTTGCGCGAGCGGCGCCTTGTCCTGACCGCGCGCGATCGCCACGGTGCGAAAGCCCATCTTGCGCGCGAACTGCACGCCGAGATGACCGAGGCCGCCGACGCCGAGAATCGCGACGACGTCACCGGCGCGTGCGCCGCTATTGCGTATCGCATTGAAGGTCGTGATGCCCGCGCACAGCAGCGGCGCGGCATCGACATCGGACAGGTCCTCGGGAATGCGCGCGAGCGCTTCGACCGGCGCCACCATGTATTCGGCGTAACCGCCGTCGTAGCTGATGCCGGGAATCAGCGCGTACTGGCACAGCACGAAATCGCCCTGGCGGCAGCGTTCGCATTTGCCGCAATGGCCGCCATGCCAGCCGACCCCGACCCGCTGGCCCACCTGCCAGCCCTCGACACCCGCACCGACCGAATCGATCACCCCCGCGATCTCGTGCCCGGGTACGCGCGGATAGCTCAGCCCCGGCCACAGCCCTTCCTTGGTCATCACATCGCTATGACAGATGCCGCAAGCATGAATCCTGATGCGCACGTGACCGGCACCGGGTTCGGGCACGTCGCGCTCGACCAGTTCGAGCGGGCCGCCGGGCTGTTTCACTTCGACTGCTTTCATCGAGGGCATGATGTTCTTCCTTTCCAGTGACGAACGGGGCAAGAGGGGAACAAACTCCATCATGTTAGTCCGCGTCCGGGGGGCTCGCTGCAAACAAGCCGCCGTCGCATAGCGTATGGCGATGACATGCGATGTAATTGGCACGCCGCACGGCTGCCTCTACGCTTCGACTACCGCGCCGTCGATCCGATGGCGCACACGTCAAGGAGATACCATGTCCAGCTATCCCATTCACACGATCGAGTCCGCGCCCGCGCAATCGAAACCCGTGCTCCAGAAGCTGCAGCAGGCGTTCGGCCTGATTCCGAACATCGCGGCTACGATGGCGGCTTCCCCGGTGCTGATCAACGGCTTCATCGGCCTGTTCGAGCGCGTGCATGCGAGCAGTCTGACGGAGCCGGAGATCCAGACGGTGCTGCTCACCAACGCCGTGACGAACGCGAGCGAATGGGCGGTCGCGTTCCATACCGCGCTCGGCTTGAACGCGGGACTGCGTCGCGCCGACCTCGAGGCGATCCGCCACGGCGGCTTGCCCGAGAACGCGAGGCTCGCGGCGCTGTCGACGCTCGCGCGCACGCTGATCGAAAAGCGCGGCCGCCTCGCCGACGACGACCGGCAACGCTTCGTCGCGGCAGGCTTCAGCGCGGAGCAGATTCTCGAGGTGGTTGCGGTGGTCGCCGCATCGACGATCACGAACTACACCGGCAGCGTGACCGAGCCGCCGCTCGAAACGCAGTTCGGGGAATTTGCGTGGCGTGCGCCCACGCCCACACCGATGCGCTAAAGCGGTCCTGTTCGGGCATCAAGAGGAGGGCAACACGATGAACGTCACGAGTCAAGATCCGCAAGTGCAGCCGGGCGATCTCGGCAGTCTGTTGCGCTATTGGCGTGACGTGCGCGGCGTGAGTCAGCTCGATCTGTCGCTCGAGGCCGGTTTCTCGCAGCGGCAGATCAGCTTTATCGAAAGCGGGCGCAGCGTGCCGGGCCGCGACACGCTGCTGACGCTCGCACAGACGCTCGACGTGCCGCTGCGCGAGCGCAACGCGCTGCTGCTCGCCGCCGGTTACGCGCCGATCTATTCGGAAACACCATGGAATGCGCAGGACATGCACAGCGTGGTTCGCGCGCTCGAACGGGTCGTCCGTCAGCATGAGCCGTTTCCGGCGCTCGTGATGGACCGCGACTGGAACGTGCTGATGACCAACGACGCGGCGCCGCGCTTCTTCAACTGTTTCATCGACATGGCCGCGCGCGAAGGCCCGCGCAACATGCTGCATCTGATCTTCGATCCGCGCGGCATGCGTCCGTTCGTCGCCGATTGGGAGGAGGTCGCGCGAAGCCTGCTGCAACGGGTGTATCGCGAGTCGGTCGGCGGAGTGGTCGGCGACAACACGAAGCGCCTGCTCGATGACCTGCTTGGGTATCCCGACGTGCCGCGCGACTGGAAGACGCATCATGGCGCTTCCACGACGCACGCGACGATGCCGATGATTCCACTAGGCTTTGTCAGCGAGGGCGCGGTGCTGCGCTATTTCTCGATGGTCACGACCGTGGGTGCGCCGCAAAACGTGGCCGCCCAGGAGCTGCGCATCGAATGCATGTTCCCCGCCGACGATGCGACCGAAGCGCGTCATCGGCATCTGCTTGCGACGCATGCGTCGCCGCAACGTCCGATGTCGGCGAAGCGTAGGCCGTGATCTAGCAGTCTTCACGTCGAAGCAGCCGTTGGGCGGCGAACCGATTTTCGCATTCTCAGGCGCGATGTGCCGACCTGCGAGTCGGGCCGCATTCTCGGCCACAAAGGCGTCGGAACTGCAGTAGTTCGAAATGTGCTTGCTCGGCTTGGTGATTGGCCTGATTTCCTTGCCGACGCACGCTGCTAGCTGATCGGCGATCTTCTTTGCGTCCGTGCCTTCGGGGCGTGGCCCATGAGTTGGGACGTGCGCGCGCCACAAGTGGCATTCGTCCGGGGAGCGTGGTGAAGCCAGGGGTTTTATGAGATGGCGTCCCGTTGCACAATCGTGCTTTTTCAATCGACTGTGACGCGCGATGACTTCACTTTTTCTAGGTTCTTGTCGCAACGTCGGTGAAAGGCAACATGGACATTTCTTCTGGAAAAGCCTTCACCAGTCGCTCTATCTTTCGGTTCAGTCTCCCCACATGTTTGACGTGGTCCGGTGGTTTCATCTTGCACTGCCGGCCAGCGCATCCCGCGAGGGACACGACGACCTGGTGGAGGGCATGGAGGAAGCGCGCGCAGCATGGTTGCAACGCAATTCGCCATCCCGACTGCTGTCCCACCACTCGTACCGGCTGCGCGACGTGCTTGGCAAAAGTTGCAATCGCTTCGATATGCGCACGATGGACGACCATCAGATTGCCACGGCCTTGTACAACGAAGTGCAGGGAGGGAACCTGCTCTTTGTGCCTGAGCGAGAGGAGATGGGCAAGTGTGTGCAGGCGATCGGAGAACTGCGGAATAAGGCTTCCGGTGCTGCCGCCGCCCACCAACAACAACCAGCCGACGCGAACATGGCGACTTCGCTTTATGGCAACAGCCCGCGCGTGCCGCAGAATCTCGGCAATGCGCAGCCGTTCGGCTACAGCGTGGAAATGCCAATCGGCGACGACACGCAAACGGCTTGGCTTCCCTCGGTAGGAGGGCCGCCTAACCAATGGCTCGAAAATGCATCGGGTAAGAAGCAATGGCGCCTTTATGACGGCGACGGTAACGCGGTCGTCGATATCGATTTTGGTCACGATCACGGTTTTGGCATTCCACATTCCCACAATTGGGATAACGGCATCAGAGACAAAGGAAATGCCTTTTCGCTGTTACCTTGGTAAGAGGAGCTTTTGATGGACAAGCTGGAGGGATTTCATTATTTCCACGACTGGAATATCGACGCGCTCGCCGTTCGCGATAGGCATAAACTTGTTGTTATGTTGGAATATGATGGGAAGCGAGCAACCGCGACTTTTAGCGGAACGACTCGCTGCACCGTCGAGCATTTCAGCGTGTCCAACAATATTGTCTTCGAGATAAAGATCCTAAGACCGGGGGACGCGAATTACGATCTCGCGCTCGCCATGCTCTCGAAAAGTGAGCGTTTTTCTCGGACGGCGGGGCGCCAGGTAGCGATCGTCCTCGCAACGGCCGGCGCGGAGCTGGCCGTCGAGTTCGAGACGCTCGAAATTGACGCTGAATAGCGATGCGAGTACTGGCGAACAAAGCCACCGACGTGCGTTTCTTTTCTTCGGGCAATGAAAAAGGAACGAGGACGTTTTTTTCCAACGGAAGTATGATTTTTCTTCTATTGGGTCAATTGAGCAAATAGATCATTGCGCGTTCGCCGCACGCAATGCCGCGCGCGACGCATTCGCGAGGCGGCACACCCGCGGATGCAGTTGCCGGTAGGCGATGGCCGTCGCGCTGACGTCGTTGACCTGAAAAACGATCGCGGTCTTGTTGTGGCATTGCCGTCGTGCAGATGGCAATTTGGGCAGTCGTACGACGCGTTCAGCAGAACGTCGTCGAACCATTTGAAGAACGGTGCGCGAATGCGCCGCATCGTCGCGTCGCGGACCTCTATACTGTGCGTCGTCAAACCCGGGGCCTGCCGACGTCGGCATCGCTCGAACCCGCACAGCCATGGATCCTGATTTGCCGTCGTCGCGCCCCTCACGGCTCTCGCGCGTTGTCGAGGTGTTCATCGTATTTCTGAAACTCGGGCTGACCAGCTTCGGCGGCCCGATCGCTCACATCGGCTACTTCCGGCGCGAGTTCGTCGAGCGCCGGCGCTGGCTCGACGACGAAGCCTTCACCGATCTGCTCGGCCTGTGTCAATTTCTGCCGGGCCCCGCGAGCAGCCAGACGGGATTTTCGATCGGGCTGCTGCGGGCGGGGTGGGCTGGGGCACTTGCCGCCTGGTGCGGCTTCACGCTGCCGTCGGTACTCGTGATGCTGGCCTTTGCCGCGATCGCGCCGGACTTGGGCGGAACGCTCGGCACGGGCGTGATTCACGGCCTCAAACTCGTCGCGGTGGCCGTCGTGGCGCAGGCTGTGTGGGACATGGCGCGTCGTCTATGTCCGGATCGCCGCCGCGCGGCGATCGCGCTCGCGTCGCTCGGATTGCTAAGTCTGCTGGCCACCGCCTATGCCCAACTGATCGTAATCGGCGCCGGCGCCGTGCTCGGTGTCGCGCTGTGCCGGACGACGCCAGCGCAAGCGCCACGCCCCGCTGCGCGACGGGCCGGTGACTTTCACGTGTCGCGCACGGCCGGCATCGCCGCGCTGATGGTTTTTTGCGCGCTGCTTTTCGCGTTGCCGCTGTGGGCGGTAAGTGGCGCTTCGCAAGGCATCCGGGTGTTCGATGCGTTCTATCGCTCCGGTGCGCTCGTATTCGGCGGCGGGCACGTGGTCCTGCCGCTGTTGCAACGCGCAACAGTCGCGGCGGGATGGATCGCGCCCAACGACTTCCTCGCCGGCTATGGGGCGGCGCAGGCCGTACCGGGACCGCTGTTCACGTTCGCGGCGTTTCTCGGCTGGATGATGATCCTGCCACCGAGACACTGGAGCGGCGCGCTGCTGGCGACACTGGGCATCTTTCTGCCGGGTCTGCTGCTCGTCGTCGCCGCATTGCCTTGGTGGCAGGCGCTGCGCGCGCGCGCGGCGATGTCGGCGGCGCTTGCCGGCGTCAATGCAGCGGTGGTCGGTTTACTGGCCGCCGCGCTTTATTCGCCGGTGTGGACGAGCGCGGTTTTGTCGCCGACGGATTTCGCCGTGGCGTGCATCGGCTTTTTGCTGTTGATGCGCTGGAAGGTGCCGCCGCTTGCGGTCGTCGTGCTGTGCGTGGCCGCCGGCGTCGCGCAAACGGTACTGCACCGGCTCTGACGGGCTGATCGGCACGCGTTTCAAAAGCACTGATCGGCATCGAGCGCAGCGAGCGGTTTATGCGTCGCCCGCTTTTCCGGGCAGCATGCGCTTGAGCACGTCGTCGCGCAGCACATAGTGGTGAAACAGCGCGGCGGCGGCATGTCCCGCCGCGATGACGATGATGGCCCAGCCGACGAGATCATGAGCCTCGCCAATCGCATGATGCGTCGCCTTGCTGGTCGGCGCGAACGGAGCGGGGATCTCCAGTCCGAAAAAGCTCATCGATTCGTCGCCGGACCATCGCAGTGCGAAGCCAAGTACCGCTTCGCCGATCAGCAGCGCATAGAGAAGATAGTGAACGCCTTTCGCGGCCAGCTCGACCCACCCCGCGCCAGCCGCGGGACTTTGACGTCCGGGTACCAGACGCCAGGCAATGCGCACGATCAGCACGGCCGACAGCACGATTCCAAACGACATGTGGCCGACGATCATCAAGTGGCGCGTGGGTTTTGGCGCAAATCCCCAGGTGTGGGCGAGACCGAATTGTGCCAACACCAGAATCACCGTGATCCAATGCAGCAGGATCGAGACAGCGTCGTATTGCGTACGGTCATCGCCGGCGGCGATTCGCGTTGCCGTCGCGCTCGCGGATGAATGTTTGAGCTTGGTCATCGGGTCGATCGAACAGAATGAGCGCCACTGGAGCGTATCGGGATCCGGTGAATCACTGCCTAAGGGTAGGACAAGCCTGGCGCCATCGCCACCTTAGGTCTCACGATTGCATGGCCCTTTTTTTCCGCGCGTAGAGCTAAATGAACCCGACGCTTGCTCCGGTCGAGCCGATCGTCGCCGTGTATATCGGCGGCGTTGGCGTTGGCGTGGGTGCGGCGCATCTTGCGCGCGTGGCTGGCCTGGTCATGGCATGCTGGCTAATCTGCAATCGGTGCAGGTCAGCGGCCTGGTGGTGGGCCCGATGCTCGGCAGCGTGGCTGGTAGGCTGGCAGGCGCATCCAACTTTTTAACGCATCCGTGGGAAGGGCAACATGAGCATTCAACCGGACAATCGCGCGTTGCTGCGCGCGCTCGGCATCCACAAGCCGATCATTCAGGCGCCCATGGCCGGCGTCACCACGCCGGCGCTGGCCGCCGCGGTGTCGAATGCGGGCGGTCTCGGCTCGCTGGGCGTTGCCGCGATGAACGCGGAAAACGCGCGCCGCGCGATCCGGCAGACGCGGGAATTAACGACGAGGCCGTTCAACGTCAACGTGTTCTGCCATCGCCCGGCCACGGCCGATGCCGCCGTCGAACGTGCATGGCTCGACTGGCTCGAACCGGTTTTCCGCGAATACGGCGCGACGCCGCCGCAATCGCTCTGCGACATCTACACGAGCTTCGTCGTCGACACAGCGATGCAGGCGATGCTGCTCGCGGAAAAGCCGGCCGTCGTGAGTTTCCATTTCGGCTTGCCGCCCGATGCGGTGATCGCGCAGCTCAAGCACGCGGGCATCCGTTTGCTGGCGAGCGCGACCCATCTCGACGAAGCGGCAGCGGCGGTCGAGGCGGGTGTCGATGCGATCGTCGCCCAAGGCATCGAAGCGGGCGGCCATCGCGGCGTGTTCGACACGACCGGGCGCGACGAGCGCCTCGGCACGTTCGCGCTGACGCGCCTGCTGGTGAGTGAGTTCGACCTGCCTGTGATCGCGGCGGGCGGCATCATGGACGGCGCGGGCATCGCAGCCGCACTCGCGCTGGGCGCGCAGGCGGCGCAACTGGGCACGGCGTTCGTCGCCTGTCCGGAAACCTCGATCGACGACGGTTATCGCCGCGCCTTGCTCAGCGATGCGGCGCGCTCGACGACGCTGACCTCGGCCATTTCCGGGCGCCTCGCGCGCAGCATCGTCAATCGCTTCACCGCGCTTGGCGAAGACCCGCAGGCCCCGCGCACACCGTCCTATCCGATTACCTATGACGCGGGCAAGGCGCTCAACGCGGCCGCCAAGGCCAAGGGCGAGTTCGGCTACGGCGCGCAATGGGCGGGGCAGGCCGCGCCGCTTGCCCGTGCGCTGCCCGCGGGCGAACTGATGGCGCAGCTTGAACGCGAAACGCGTGAAAGTATCGAGCGGCTGCAATCGGTGCGGAAGTGAGCGGTTTGACTCGGTGCAGCGCGGCACAAATCAAGGAGTTCTTGAGCAAAAAATAAGGGAGACGGGCGTCGCGGCGGAGCCCGCCCACGGTAGCGGTCGAATCGCTGCCGCAATAATATAGCCGCACAGGTCGCCGGTGTATTCGCCTCGGCGCGCATCGCGCAACGGCGCTCCGGGACCAGGCCAGGCTGGATCGATCGCGATGTGCGGCTTTGTTCGCAGCTTGCTGACGCAGAGGTGGAAAGTGAAGTTCTCGATGAAAACTGAAATCCGCGCCGACGATGTCTCGAAGATCGAGCATGCGATCAAGTCGGTGGATCCCGACGCGAAAGTCGGCGTCGATGTTGGCACGCAAAGCGTGAGTGTCGACTCCTGGCTGATGCCCGAGGAGTTTTTGGTCGCATTCCACGACGAAAACTACGACGTGGCCGTCAAGGAGTGGTAACGCGAACGGCGCTGATACCTGCGTCGCGGCGCGAGAAGAGGGCGCATCGCGCGGGCAGGCAGGGTCTGTTCGATGACGGCGGCGGCGTTGGCCGGCAACTGGCCGGTTAAAGCCAGCGCCAGATGCCGGCGGGCCAGCCGGTGAGCGGGATATGAGCCCAGGTCGCCACGAGCCAGAGCACGACGCCGCCCGCCAGCGCGTGCATGCCGAACCCGCCCAGCCGCGCGCGGCCCGCGGCGATCGCCGCGAACGGCAGATAGCTCGTCTTCGATTCCCATACGGGCCACAGATCCGGTTGCAGCCGCTGCTTCTTGCGGTCCTGTAACGCGGCACCGACCAGCGCGAGGACGATGATCGCCCCGGCAAGCACGATGTTGCGGGTGATCGGGAACACCGCGATATGACACAGTCCCCACAGGGCGAACGACCACATCATCGGGTGACGTGTGACCGCGTACACGCCGTGCGCGGTGTCGGGAAACGCGGCGGGCCCGCGCATGGCAGGCAAGGCCGGGTTGCGGATCAGCGAGCCCATCAGCAGGATCGACGCGATCAGCATGACCACGGTCACCACTGCCCACAGCGCATCGCCGGCCGGCCATAGCGGCGCGGACACGGGTGTCCTGTCGTAAGCCATGACCATCCAGCCGAATGTCAATATCGCAATTAGCGAATAGACGCCCATCGCGCCGCGTTCGCCGAGCGCATGGACCATCCCCGAGCGCAGCGGATGGGACAAAAGAAAATGGCTGCCGACAAACGCGAATGCCGCCACGACGAGTATCTCGATGCTTTCCATTGGCCCGGCTCCTCGAAGTCAGATGATGGATCGACCGTGTGCACTGGAGAATACTACGTGTTGTGCCGCAACGACCGCGTTGATCGCTGCGCCACGTCGGTTCCCAAACCGGCGAAATCTGACTGGCCGATGCGCTTAGTGGAAAACGATTTTTCGCACGGCGGGTTACAAAAAGCAATCCCAGATCGTTGCAGAAATTTGTTCTTTTCGAGAACCGTTGCACGCATTCGTAAGTTTTACTACTGCGTCTGCTCAAGGCTGCCTACGCTTAGAGTGCAGCCTTACAGAGTAGCGCTTCACCGCGACTCGGGCGTCGCTCATGCCGAGCGCCTCATCTATCGAGAACCCGGCCGTTCCGGCGGCGTTCGCCGCGCCCTCGAGAGCCCGGGCGACCTCGACATTAATGCGATGCGCAACTGCATTGGTGCATCGTTTGCGGTCATACGCAGTGAGCGATCAAGCTTCGTTGACGAGCGAGACTTGATGTACCCTCGCCTCGTGTCACCACGGTCCTCGGCCGGTAATAAATGAATGTAGCGCCCCCCGGCGGCCCAAGCAGCAAGGGCTCGGACGCCTTTCGCCGTCGACAATCACGATATAATTTCGGATTGAATACAACCCTTGGGCGTCATCGTGACAATTACAGAACTTGATGGGGTCGACTTCCCGTCCCAGATCGCGTCGGAGATGCGCAGACTGATCAATCGCGGAACACTCGCGCCCGGCTTGCAACTTCGCCAGTCCGATCTGGCCGAACGTTTTGGCATTAGTCGCGTGCCAGTCCGCGAAGCGCTCAAGCTTCTGGCAGCTGAGGGCATCATCGAACACGACCCGAATCGTGGGTTTTTCGTGGCGCCCTTGTCCAGTGACGAGGCACGTCAACTCTATCGGATGCGCCATCTGCTTGAATCCGAGTTGCTCGCCACCATTGTCTGGCCCAGCCCGCCCCAGTTGAAGAGCCTCAAGGCAATGGTGGCCGAGCTCAACCAGTTACTGGCAAGCGGCTCGCGCGACGCCTGGATTGAGCGCCACCGGGCGTTTCACGACGCGATCTTCGACCTGTCAGAAAACAAGATCCTAAAGCGTGAAGCTTTGCGGCTGATGCGCCTGACCGATCGGTATCGCTCGTTGGCGGCGGACATCACGCGCCAAGGTACGCACCTCGACGCGCGAATCGAGGAACAGCTTCTCAAGGCATTGTCGGCGAAAGATCGCAAACTGCTCCTGAGCACCTACGACAAGGGCCGCGCCATCGTGCTCCAAGGCTTGATGGCGGTTTTGGCTGCGCGCGGCGTTTAGGAATGTTCATTAAGGGGCCGCCGGGATCAGGCTGGTCCGCGGCGCGCCCGTTTCGCTGCTTCTAGAACCGCAACTGCATCCCGGCAGCGGGGACCGACTGGATCTTGCCCGCCGCCGCAGTGCCAATTTTGGCAGGGTAAGCGCCGTTCGTAGGTAAGCGGTAAGCCATGGGCGTTATAGATCTCGCGTAGAGGCGATCGCACAATGCTCTTCGTTCAACTCGATCAGGAGCAGGCGATGACGGCATCAGCTAGAGAAGAGCAATCGGAAACTGGATGTTCTGCTGGACCGAACTCGGTGCCAGGCAGATCGGTATCGCGCAAAGCCTCCTCGTGACGCCGGCCGCCGCGCCGATCTGCGCGGGACCCGCGACACAGAGCAGTTCGGCTGCCGACGCTTCCGGTGCGAAAGTTCAGCATGCCTCCTGCTGCTACCGTTGCGGGATCAATGCCGTCGATCAGAAGTAGTCGAAGGCAAAATCATTCTGTTGCCCCATGCGGAAAAAGCCCAGCCCTGTCTGGCGCATCCCGACCGAAGCGGAGTTCTCGAACAGCGCCCCGCGCGAGTGCGGGTCAATGTTGCCGGTGCTCAGACTGATCAGGGAGTCCAGGCTGAAATTGGCGCTGAGCCCACCGTCGAGGTCCTCGTCCCGCGAAAGAAGAACTTCGTCGGAAAGATCGCAGAGTCCTGCATCTGGATTGGGCGAGAGCCATTCGCATCCCGATAAGCCGCGATGCTCTCGTCCAGAAATCAGCCACTCGAAGCGAGCGCAGCGTATGCGGCATCGAGCGGGCGGCTTCCGCAATGATGGCGGCATCGCGGGCGTCGGTCTTGGCCTCACCGGCATGCAGAGCGGCGATGCGGCGCATGGCCAGACCCGGCAGATAGGCGACCGGGACGCCTTCATCGCGGGCGACTGCCACGGGCAACGCGCCAATCGTCGCGGGCTGGTCGACGACGAACAGCAGTTGCTCGTGCGTCTTGAGCTCGGTGATCAGGGCACGCAGTATGGCCTCATCGTTGGGCAGCGCTTTGTTGTACAGGTGTTTTCCGGTCCGATCCAGAGCGACGGTGTGATAGCGGCCTTTGCCGACATCGACGCCGACGAATACGTCGACTGAGTCATGTTGTTGGTTTTCTTGCATCGAAACCTTTGCAGGTCTCGGCATCCACGTTACGGACGGCCCCAAGATATCCTGACCGAACCCCTATTAGCGATCACCAGCCACCCACCAGACCCGGTGACAACACCCCGAATCATGATTGCGACTGGTGGCGGGAAAAGCATCTGATCGCTTCGCTCGAAGCGCGATCTCTAAGCGCGCTCGGACGTGAAAGCGGGGCGGGAAACCCTCACCCAAAGCGTGACGTTGAACATCCGGCCTCCGGTCGTTCAGACGCCGTATGAGTTGAAGCACGTTCTCGAACATCCCGGGTATACCCGTCAATCGCAACCCTTGTGTCTCGTGGCCAAGGCGCATAACATTGTGAATGCCGAATTAAATAATATGTTGCAGTTTTTACAGCCAACGGATGGTGCAGTTTGCGTCGCACCGCGCGCTGGCCTAGCGGGCTGTCGGGGTAAATGCAAATGCTGTGGCCGGATGGTCGTGCAAATCGATCACGAGCATTTAGATTAGGAAACTTGAATGAATTGCGCCAACGCATCACCCTGGGAGTACGTCGTCACGTGGTTGCGGCTCTACTTCGGAGCTCATCTTTTCTACTCGGGGTTCGCACGGGCACCCAACATCGGCACAGTGCATCGACAGGCGCCTTTTCGCGGGACAGAGAGGATAAAGTGATGAAGACCGGAGAGCAATCTTTACGTTTCGTAGTTGAAAAGTGGCTCGGGTTGCAACCTCCAGAGAGCGCAAGGGTGACGGCAGTGGGCCGTCCGCGCTCGGGCAAAGGGCGTTTCGTGTGCGTCGAGACCGTATACGGCAGCGAAAGACTCGCGCTGTTCTTCTTTCGGCACGACGACGGATGCTGGAAGGTCTTTCCTCCTGCTCCGGCGTTGCCAGAGATGGCTTTGGAGCGTCTGTTTGCGTAGCCTAAATCGGGCCTGTCAGTAATTCGTGTTCGAGGCATACAACCCTGCGTACAAGCAGGAAATTATCAAAATTCCTGCTGTACGCATAATCGAGGCAGGGCCAGTCGTCGCGGACCGTAATACATCGGCCGCGAAGTAGTGCTTTTCCGGCTTCGCGCGTCCGTGCGCAGACGGGCTCAAGAGCGGGGACGACAGTTCAGTTCGAACTTCTGAACACGACCGGCTTGCCGCCCAACGTCCGCTTCGTCATCCATGCCGCTAGCGCCGAGTCCAGGTAGTCCGCGTGACCGGGAAACGACTCGAACAGATGCAGGCCGAGCTCGCGCGCCAGTTCCGCGCCGGCCCGTCCTTCCGCGACCGCGGCCTTCACCTCGCCGACCGACTTCAGCACTGCCGCGTGTTCGTCACCAGCGCATCGAGATCGGCGCAAATGCTCGTCCACTGCACGCCACAGCAGATACGGCTCGTCGCGCAGCGTCACGAACAGCTCGTCCAGATGCCAGGTGCTGCCCGGCTTGCGCCGCGCCGTCTTCGCGCACTGGGCGAATCGAGCGCCGAACTTGTCGCACCAGCAACGGATCGTTTCGCACGTGACCACGACACCACGCTCGAGCATCAACTCCTCGATGTCGCGCAAGCTCAGGCTGAACCGGAAATACCAGCGAGCCGCGCAACTGATGATGACCGCAGGGAAGCGGTGGCCGTGATAAGGCGATTTCGTTTTTTCATCACTTCATTCTACCGCTGCCTCCCCACCAACCTGACAGTGCCCTTCATGGTCATCCGGCAGGCGATGGGATCGCCAGGAGTCGGGGCGAAATGGCTGTGAAGGTGTTGCATGAGTTCGTTGAGGACATGAAACGAAACGGTTTCGTCGCGCCAGTGCTTGAACGCCACCGTATTGCAGGTGCCTCTGTCGCGCCGCTCGAGTAAATGGCAGGGAAGGGTGTAGAAGCGCGGTCCGCCGGACGACCGTTGCGTGACGCCACTGCCGCTCGGGTGACCGTAGACGGTCACGGCTGACGGTGGGCTGCCGTCGGCCGTCGCCGTCACGTTGCCATTCGAGATGGTTACTTTCCTTTTTGGTGTGCCGCCTCTTACCACGGGCAATCAGTGTCGAAGATGAATCGGGCACTTTCCGACCGCATCGCCTACATGCGCGAAGCTACGTGTTGCTTGTCAAAAGGTTCTAAATAAGGATTACGTTCCGAACGCAAAAGAATGCGCAGCTATGGCATTGGTAGACCACGTAGCGATTGAAGCTCCGCAGACTTTCCAGATCATTTACGCGGTAACTAAGTTTAACTTAAGCGGGCGTGTTGTGCGTTGGTACTGCTCAATCGGTTCGAAACGGGCTCGATGTAGGAGGCCGTTGGGTGATGGCATGCAGTTACCGACGATTCGTAACCATGCCCGGGCGCGGTTCTCCGACTTTGATCGTGTAAGGAGGATCGCTTAGGGTCATTGCTCGAGCGGCGTCAACGGGCCGAGCGCGCCGCGGTCAATAAGCTGTTCGGCGTACACCATGGATGCGCGTCGCGCATCGCCCGCGTTTGCGAATGAATGCTTCTCCGGTACATGAAACGGCGCGCAGTACGATCCGGTGCTGTCCGATGCACGCTTCGACGGTATCGCCGACTGCGCATCACATTTGTCCTGGACTTGATGTGACGGTGGTCTTGTTCGATCAGGTTGTTGAGGTACTTCGAGGAGCGCACCTTCGCATCCTTGGAAGCAGTCCATAGGACTTCATCTCACGCCCAGCCCGGTGCGACGCTGCACACCCATATGGCGTGGCCGTCTCCCGTGGTCGCCGTGATGCTTGATTGCCTTGGTGAAAAAGGCCTTAGCTGCTGCGACCTCACGCGGCATCACAGCACAAGGTCGTGATAGGTGCGAAAGGTTATAACGCGCAACTCAATAGTCGCGAACCGGCACCATTGACTGGCAAATTGCGCCAGTTGGGGAAGCCAAGGGTTTTCACCAGAATATGGTTCATTGACATTGTAGGCGTCTCTAAATACTATTTTGACTGACGGCAACGAATTCTATTGTGCCTGCTTTTAGGTGCGCGCTCCCAGTGGAACACGTTGGCATGCGCACCCTGCTTTCCGCCACGCATCTTCGTGACACGCGGCTCTTCGCGGTCCGCGGGGTCACGGCTGCGAGCGCGCTTTCTCTTCTGTCATCGGGTCATGGTGGCGGGGCAACTACGACAGCCGAAAACGTGGCTTTGATCGCGAGGATGATAGTGAAAGGCATTTCGATCGCAGGCATACAGCTTGGCGAATATCCTCTGTCGACCCATATCTATCCAACCCGTTCCGGGGATCCGATGTGGGATGGATGGTGACTCTCTCCCATGTCGGTGCGATTAGCGCGGTATCGACCGCCGGATTGGCAATCAAGACGTCGGTTGCTGCTTACGTTTCCGTCGGGGAGGCGGTTGCGATCGGCATTATGTGGTGCGCATCAGGTGGTATCAGGATGCGTTAGAAAAGCGTTATCGAGATCATGCGAATCCGAAGTCGAACATGGTGCTGAAGGCTGATCCGCGGGCCCGCACGGAGTGAACGATTAGAAGATTGATGGCCGTGAGGAGTCGGAAGATTGTGTGGGCAAGCTCATGGCTACTAGGGGTGGTCGACAACCGGGCCGACGCCGGCCCCTTTCTCTATTTGGTCGGTGCCTACGGGCAACTGGCACCGCCCCAGGCGCTCGTCATTCAAGAATTTCTTCGGGCGTCCCGCCGGGTCCCGACGCCGCATTGGATGCTGCACATCTCCAGGAGGGCAACGGACCAGCGTAACAAATTGACCTACTCGCGTTTCTAATTCAATAGAAGTCGGTTTCAGAGACCACATATAACAATCAGGAGAATGTATGAATCGCCAGGGGACGTGGAGGAAACACCGGTGGGCCGCGGTGCCGCTTGCATGCGCATCAGTTTGCATGAGCGTTACGGCCGCCCATGCGCAAAGTAGCGTCATGCTTGGGGGATTTCTTGACGAAGGTGTCGCCACCTATCGAGATTCAGGTGGGGCCCGTTTGTATCAAATGCAGGATTCCGCCATCTTTCCCACCAAGTTTTTCTTCCGCGGGAGCGAGGACATGGGAGGGGGCCTGCGCGCAAACTTCAGCCTCGACTCGATGATCAGCCTGAGCACAGGGGGACTTGATCCGCAGTCGCGCGGCGCGATGTTCGAGAACTCGTCGTGGGTCGGACTCGGTCAAGCAGGGATTGGCAGCTTCCGCCTCGGGCGCCAGAACGACTTCGCCTTCGACTACTACCTGATTGGTGGTATCGATCCGGCAACGGGCATCGCTGGCGGTATGCTCAACTTCCGGACCGGTAGCTTCGGTGCCGACCTGCTCGGCGTTTCAGGGCCGGCGCAGATTGCTGGCGCCGTCTCGGGCGGCCCGTTCGCGCCTATCACGACGAACGGCCAACTTTCTGGATTAGCGGCCATCAACTGGGATCGTGTCGGCGGCAAGCGGATGGCGAATGCCATCAAGGTTGTATCGGAGAAATATGCCGGGCTGTCGGCTGGCGTCATGTATAGCTTCGGCGGCACAGCGGGCGACTTCAACAACGGGGCCGGAAAAAGCGCGGCGATCAGCTTCCGGAATGGTGAAACGCGTGCTGCTGTTGTTTACACTGAGCAGAACTATGCGCCGGTCAACAATGGACATAGTGGCATCGCCAACCTGCTCGCCGGAGCAAGGACGAAGTTCGGCCATTTCACTGTCTCCGGGATGTATAGCGACGCGCGCAACACCCATACGGGGGCCAAGATTTACGCCCTGGCTGGTGGCGTGGGATATGACTTCTCACCGGCCTGGAACCTCGGCGGCGCTTATACCTACGAAAATGGTAACGCGTTGCTGAAGAACGTGGTGATCAACCAGGCCGCGTTGCAGTTGACGTACACGCTGTCGAGACGCACCGCGGTCTATGCCGCCGGCGTATATCAACGCACCAACGGCGCATACGCTGCAGAAATCGGGAACATCGTGGCAAGCGGCAATATCCAGACTGTTTTCCAGCTTGGCATGATGCATCGATTCTGATGCTTCATTGAGGAACGGCAGCGATGACCATGTTTTCGTCATCGCTGTCGTGGTCTTCTTGGGTTATGCATCGGGGGCCGCAAATACTGCTATCCGTCCGTTCCAAGCGGTCGCCAAGGTCAGCGCGGCGCAATTCGAACTCAGCGCCAGTGAGCCTCGATTGATCAGTTTTGCCTTTCCGCTGCGATTTGGGTAGGAAAGTCCGCCCCGTCAAGCTCAGAAAGCGCCCCAATTTCCCCTCGTCCGAAGTAATGATAGTATTCAAAGTTGAATGCTATAATAAAGTTGAATATCTTCAGAAACGTTCGACCCGCGGATGAGAGCAATTCGGTGCGCCGGGCAAGCAGTAGCAGCGCAGGAGCGAATGATCAACCATAGTACGAGGTGGTGTTAGGACGTATAGAGCACGCCCAACCACTGGTTCCGAACACCTTTGCAGGAAAAGCAGCAAGAAATGAAGAGCGAGGAGGGGCTACACCTAAGTTATGAGGCGGGAGTCCTGGCTTTAAGTTGGCTCACCCGTATCGTTGAGATTGACAAAGCGATCTCCGAGTGTGCTGATCAACATTTGAAGTCATCGCTTGGGATTTCGTTTGCACAGGCGAAGATCGTCGCATGCCTCGCTGGGCACCAATTCATGACGCAGGTTCAACTCGCGCGCCGGCTGCATTTAGATATGGGGGCGCTATCCAGAATCATTCCGCGTCTCATGGATGCTGGGGTTGTAATGAGGTCTCGGCATCCAAACGACTGTCGCTGCTGGTGTGTTCAGCTTACGGGAAGCGGAGTTGCGATGGCTGCGAACATTACAGCCATTCTCGGCGCAGCTGACAATAAATTGATTCGCCTCTTAACTGAGGATGAAGCCGATATTTTTATTGCGTTGCTTAAGCGCCTGCTTGCTAATTCACCAGCCCACGGCTCAATCGATGTCTCGAGATTTGCCGTGACGGGCAGTCCGAGACCCTCCAGCGTCGTTGGCGCACCGGCGTGAACGGCAATCTCCTTCCTCCGCCCTAAAACGTGTCCAGCGGATGATCTAATCCAGCGGGTCTTTGCGTTGGCCTTTGTCCACGACGTCTTCTCGCGCGCGGGTCCAGTGATCGTCGCGGCCGCGAGCAACGGTCTGAACAAACGCCAGCACTGCGCGCCATGCACGGCTTTCGCGCAGTCGACGCGACTGTCCGGATGCCGCACGCGCGGCACGCTGGTCCTGCTCGAGTTCAGAGTTTCCAGTGCGCACGCGTACAGGGCGGTTATCGATCTTCCGGGGCGCGGCGATAACGCATCAGGCCACATTACACAATTAACGTTGTCACCTATCCATACTCATACGGCTCATGCCGAAATACAAAGAATACAATCAATGTAGGCAATAAAACATGCTCCTGCTTCTTCGCAATCTCAAAATACGCAACCGGCTGTTCGTTAGCTTCGCGATCGTTATCCTGCTGCTATGCAGTGCCGCGGGATTTGCGCTCTTCCAGGCGCATGAGATTCAATCACATCTACTGGACATCAAACAGAATTGGATGGAGTCAGTCAAAACGATTGCGGATCTTCGTCTGGCGCTCAGTACAGATCGTCGTTCCACGCTGGGTCTTGTCTTGTCTGATACCAGGAATGCCAAAGATACCAATGCTGCGATTCGAGCCGAAGCCTTGAATCAGCTGAGAAAGAGTGTCGAGCGCTATGAGAAACACGCGCGCCCGGGCGAGGATCGTCAGTATTTCGAGAACGATAAGAAAGCAATCGCTGCGTACGCGATGATCAACAAAGAACTCTACACGCTTGCAATGTCTGATAATCCGGATCTTGCTACCGAGCGTGTGCTCGCCAACACCAAGATCTTTGCTGTTTTCAAAGCCACGGAGGAGACGCTCACCGCCCATATGGACTTCATTCAGAAGCAGGCAGATCAGGCTGCGGAAAAGGCCATTCATGATTACGATGTGGCCTTGATGCTGACGTGCACCGTAATATGTATCGCTATGGTTGCTACGGTATATGTCTGCAACACGGTTGCGACGTCGATCGTCTTCCCGTTGAATGACGCCGTAAAGATTGCTGAGGCAGTTGCGTCAGGGGATTTGACGTCAGAAGTCAGGGTACATTCCGACACTGAACTCGGCCAATTGATGCGTGCGCTTCGCAGCATGAATGAGAGTCTCGTGGACATCGTAAAGCAAGTCCGGTCCGGCAGTGAGGCGGTATTGACCGGCGCATCCGAAATCGCCGCGGGGAACGAGAATCTGAGCCAGCGCACCGAGGAACAGGCGGCGTCTCTCGAGCAGACGGTAGCTTCGATCCAGCAGTTGACGGCGACGGTGCAGAACAACGCGGCGAATGCCAAACAAGGCCTCAAACTCGCACAGACTACGTCCGATCTGGCAAACAGAGGTGGAGAGGTCATGAAACACGTTGTGACCACCATGAGCGGCATTGCCGATCAATCGAGGAAAGTCGCCGACATCATTGCGACTATCGAGGGCATCGCTTTTCAGACCAATATCCTGGCCCTTAACGCGGCGGTCGAAGCCGCACGTGCCGGCAACGAAGGCCGTGGCTTCGCCGTCGTGGCCCAGGAAGTCCGCACGCTGGCTCAACGCTCGGCAACGGCGGCCAAAGAGATCAAGGAATTGGTCAGCAATTCGGTCACCCGCGTTGACCAGGGATCTCGACTGGTGAACGATGCCGGGTCCAAAATCAACGAGGTGGTGAGTGAGTTCGCCCACGTATCGACTCTGATGGAGGAGATCACCCACGCATCCGATGACGGTCACCGGGGCATCATGGAGATAAATAAGGCGATCGGCGAAATCGATACAGTGACCCAGCACAACGCAGCCTTGGTCGAAGAGGCCGCTGCTGCAGCCCGTGGCGTTCATGCAGAAGCAGAGCGCCTACAGACACTGGTTACTAACTTCATGATCGCACGCGCCATCTAAATCAGCGTCTCCAGGCACAAAAAAGCCATCGGTGAGGGATGTTTTCCTTGATATCGACGAAGACTGCAGTACTGCGGACGCCTTATTGCAACAGAGGCGAGAAAAAGCAAACTTTTGGGGTGTTTTTCATGGCGAAGTACGATAAGCGGTTCAAACTGAAGTTAAGCAACACGCATTTGCTCCGGGGGGAGTTGGGCGGCCAGTATTGGCAGCCCGCCACGGGATCGGCGACTCGATGTTGCGTCGCTGGGTTGATGCCTATCGTTTGTACGGCGACGCAACGCTATGCCCTAGGCGCAGCCGATACGACGTTCACTTCGCGGGCCGAAGGTGCTCAGGCTCACGTCGCGTGAGGGGCTTTCCCTGCGCGAAGTCACGGCTCTGTAGGACATCCACGATCCTGCCAGGGTCTCGCAATGGGTGCGACTATATGATGAGGGCGCTGCAGATGCTCTGATGCCCCGCCGACGAGGGCGTCAAAAAATGCCCAAGACCGGGCGTGACCTGCCTGTTGAAGAGAAAGCTGCCGATACGCGATCATGAAGAACAACTCAGGGAACTCGCGTATCTGCGGATGGAGGCGGCGTACCTGAAAAAGCTCGATGCGCTGTTCAAGGAACAAAACCAAACAGCGCAAAAGAAAAACACGCAAATCGTGAAGGGCTGCGGACTCGGTATCCGCTTGCCGCACTACTGAAAATCGCGGGACTGGGCGGTGAGCGCGTATCACCGAACCGATGGTGCTAACAACGCCATGAATGCCAACATCGTGTCCAGCGGCAAGGTACCGTGGGGCCGAACACCTCCTGTACACGACGTTCCAATCAAATTAGCGTAGGGGGGCACAGATTGCGGCCCTCCTTTCGTTTTTAGGCGCCTCTAGCGGCCAGCACCCGCATCAGTCCTTCCAGAACCACTGAATGCCGCAGCTGGAGGCCCGGTGCTAGCACCCCTCGATTAATCAGCTTGCGCGTCTCCGCGGCCACGCGAGCCGGAAAATCAACGGTGTCCGTTTCGCGAAGTGCGGTGACCATCTACTCCCCACCAAAATGATTCCCGTGCATTTCCGCCTTTCAGCTTCCGGCGTCCGATGAAACTTCCGCCGCAGGCAGCTCCCGACAAGTTCAATACGCGCCACGCTAGCGGCCGCCTTGCCTGTGAGCGTCGGGCGCTCGGAGAGGGGCGAAGCGCGGCATCAACCATCAGTAAGCCTTCGAGGCGCCAAGATCACGATGGACTCATGGGTGACCGGACCGAACTTCGTCGGAAGTCAGACTGGCGCCGACGCCGCCAGCACCGATCGTAACGCACCGCACGGTGGGCTCGACGCGCACCTGAAGGGTGACCGGCTGAAGCCGTCTGCTCGGATATCCGAAAAATTGCTCCGCAACAATAAACACTCAATTTTTTGTCCAGAATTCCGACAGCAGATCACTCACGGTGCCGTTTTTTCGTTTATTCCCGGGCCGCAAGCACTCTCATCAACCCTTCAAGAACCACCGTTCGCCCTTTCTCATAAGTTGAGAGCAGCAATTCCCGGTCTTTGCTTTCCAAAGCCTTCACGAGTTTTGCTTCGATATCAGCGTTACGATTTTGCGGATGCGCTGAAATATCAGCAGCGAGCGCCCGATAACGATCGGTGAGTCGCAACAATCGTAGGACTTCCCGTTTAATCACTTTATTAGGCGAGAGGTTGAAAATCTTATCGTGAAGTGTGCGGTGTAATTCGATCCACCCCTCACGATTACCGGCTTGAATCAATTTTTCAAGCCGGGACAGTAAGCCCTTGAATTCCCTGATCTGCGCGGATGTGGGCCATTCAACCGTCATAAGCAACTCTGCTTCGAGGAGTTGGCGCATCCAATACAACTGTCGGGCCTCACCGCTCGACAGCTGAGCGACGAAAAATCCACGATTCGGATCGTGTTCGATGATGCCTTCCGCCGCCAGTAGTTTCAATGCCTCACGCACCGGCACACGGCTGATGCCGAAACGTTCCGCGAGGTCCGACTGTCGTAGTTGAAAGCCGGGCGCGAGCGTTCCCCTATTGATTAGTTTTCGCGTCTCTGACGCCACCTGAGCTGGAAAGTCAATGCCATCCACTTCCGGGACGGTAGTGATAGGAGTTCGGCTTGGTGTCCGGATCGCATTCATTTTAGTATTATATCTGAGAATCTTCGCCTGACAACGTTGTCAGGGGATTCGGTGATCGACCGTTAGGATGTCTTATAAAAATCCCGGCCAGGAAAAACGCAGAGCCTGGCCAACGGAGACAATCGGATGAGGAATGGTATTTCTGCTGGGTTGTGGGCTGGTGCATCGTGACGCTTGTTGCTTGCCCAATGAGTTTCGAGCGTGGGAGTCGTCGAACAGCAGACGCAGCGCCGGGTTGAGGAGGCTGTCTCGATGCGATAGACAATGACCTGTGCTAGATCGTCCGGGTCGCGCAGGAGCGCAGTGGTAAATCGAGCGCGGTCTTTGTGGACGGTCGACCTTCGCGAGAGCGCCAGGTGCGGGTCACGACGGCGACAAACGAAAATGCGGCGGCGAGGTCCACGCGAATGCAGCTTTGCTGGCTCAACTGCGTCCGCCGGCTGAGCCAGACGCGCAGTCATTTATACGCCGGAATTGGCTTGCGCAAAAAACCTGGTTACCACCGGCCGCAAACTCGGCACGCGGTACTGTCAATGTGGAGAAGCGTGAAGGACTTTATGTCGCATAGATGAGAGTACGTCTGTTCAGAGACATTTCGGCCAGTGCCAGATGTAGCAGTCGAGGCCCCAAACAAAAACTTCCCCGTTCGTCCTGCACCACCGATCCCGTGCTGCGTAGGCTACAAATGTATCGCTAGGCTGGTACTGCGCGACATGTTCAAGTGTGTCGAAATCTCCTGCTGGCGGAGTGCGAAACATTCTTCCGCGGCACCGGTGGCGCATGCGTGATCCGAATGCCAAACGACGCAAGTGCACGCTTTCACTGCAACCTGGTCACGCAAAAGCCAGCCCATTACGACCTTGGGTTTAAGCGTCTTACTCTGCTTTGCCATGGAAAACCCCAAGGGTCGGATTTATCTCCAACTCTCGGGGTTCAGCGCAACGACAGGGGTTTTCTATGTTGCACCGTGGTTTCAGATCAGTACACGAAGCCGGGCATCACTTCGCTCGCAGTGGGAACATCCTTGATCTCGGGGATACGCGCCGAACCAAAGACCACCAGGGGACGCATCTGACCTTTCTTGATGTACGGGGCTGCGACATCGTACGGAACCGGGATCACCTGAACCTTCGCTTTCATCAAACCGTCGATTTCCTCTGCGGTATCCTTGTAGGATAACTTGACCATGCGAACACCGTTACGCTTTTGCAATGTGGTCATCGCGGTCAGGTCGCGCGCACCGTCAGCCGTCGTACCGAAGGTGTAGCAATCCGGATTGTCTTTCAGGCGACTAATCAGGTCCGCGTAGTCCTTGATGTCGGTTCCGGACACGCCTTTGCCGATTTCAGCGACCAGAACAACACCCGTGGGCGCACCAACCGGGGCTGCCGCTGCCGGCTTAGCCGCAGGTGCCGCAATAGGTGCAGGTGCCGGTTTGGCAGGCGTACTCGCGAGGGCGACGCCCGAGATCAGTGCGCCCGCTGAGAGGACTGCCGAGAGGAAGAGTTTCCGGTTCGATTTCAAGATCAATTGTCTCCAAGTATTCTAAAGGATGCCTGAAAGGCGGCTAACGATAATGCATTCTGTGATTAACAAAATAGCATCATTTCTTGCGTGCGGAATAATGCGGGCCGTACCTCCGTCTGAAATTCTTGGATTAGTCGGCCCCCCAGTTGGAGATCCACAGTAAATCATGGAAATCGACGGCTCTATTCGCCTGAAATTCGCCGTAAGAGCCTTGTGAATACAGCAGCGGCGTCGTTGCGTCACCATTAATGGCAGTGCCTTCGACATGCCCAAAAATCACGGCGTGGGTACCAATCTCAATGATGCGTTCGACGCTGCAATCGAAATTGACCATAGTATTGGCCAAAGCCGGAGCACCCGTCTTAATACGATTCCACGTCCCCGCCTGAAACTTTTCTTGCGGCGAAATGGGTCGCGAGAACTGCTGCGCCAATTCCTGCTCACTGCGCGCCAGAACGTTGACGACGAAGTTGCCAGTGGCCTGCACGTGCGCCAGAGACGAGTTTGCACGATTGATACAGACCAGCAGAATAGGAGGCGCGGCACTAACAGACGTCACAGCGGTTGCGGTCATGCCGGCAAGCGGTCCGTCCGTGTCCGAACCGGTAGTGATCAAACATACGTGCCCGGTCAAACAGCGCATGGCGCGTTTGAATTCGGATTCTTCTATGCTCACTTCACCCTCCAATCAAAAAACCAGACGGAGAAAATGGAGGGGTGGCGTTTTTTCCGGGCGCCACCCCATGCTATAGACGCGAGTCTCAGCCGGTTTATTGATCCCAACCGAAAATACTGAGCGTGCTCTCGCCCGCTTCCAGTCGCTTCATCTGCTGTGCTTCTGCTGCTTCGCGTGCTTCGGATGCAATGATCACCTCGGCGATTCGCTCGCGCGGGATGCAAACGACGCCGTCTTCGTCACCAACGATCAGGTCACCTGCATTTATAGTGACATCGTCGAATCGAATCGGGGCGTTGATCCAACCTCTGGCGCCGAAATCTTTTCCTGTGCCACGGATACAAAGACCGCGAGCAAAAACGGGAAACGCAATCTCGGACAGCAGTCGCTGATCACGAACACAGCCGTTAATGACGAGACCGGCAAGCCCCCGAACCTTTGCGGCCGTTGACATGATCTCGCCCCAGTACCCGTGTTCATATGCTTCGCTTACGGAGACGACCAGGACATCACCTGCTTGTGCTGCGTAAATCGCACGGTGAAGCCAAAGGTTATCGCCACCGGGCGAATGGACGGTCACGGCTGGGCCGCAAATCTTGAAGCCGGGCGCGACAGGCTTAATTTCATAAGGCAAAACGCCGATCTTTCCGGCAGCCTCGTGAAGCGTTGCTGCCGGCAATTTCGCGGCGGCGTCAAGCAAATTGACGTCCGGTCGCTCGATAGCGAGACGCGTGGTCTCATGACGATTGAAAACCGGGCCCGTCATGCCTCTTCTCCAGTCCGACGCGTTTGCAGTTGATGGTACTTGAACTGTTTGCGAGCCTCGTCTAGCCGCATACCCGTTGCCACAGACCGTCGGATTGCATTTTCCGCGGCATCGATTTCTTCAGCAGCGGCAAGCACGCGTTCTTCGTGTTCCTTCGGAATCGAGATCACGCCGTCCGCGTCACCGCGCAGCAGATCGCCCGGAGCAACGCGCACGTTACCGATATTCACCGGAACGTTGGTGGCTTCGACCTGCACGCGATCCTTGCCCGTGCGCATCCAGTTATCCTTGGAGAAAACCGGGTAACCGAGCGACAGGCACAGGTGTACGTCACGATTTATGCCGTCGATTACGGTGCCAGCGATACCACGGCGATGAGCGATCTCGGTCAGGATGTCGCCCCATACCGTTGCGTCTTCGCGACCACCGTTATCGAGGACGATGACCGAGCCCGGCGGAACGTCGTCGATGAAGTCACCCACGGTGCCTGCGGGCGAAGCGGCGGGGCCGTAGAGAATCGTGAATGCCCGACCGGCCATTCGGAACGACGCATCACGCGGCTTGATCTTGTAGCACTGACCGTTCAGGCCCAATCGGTCCAGTGCGTCGCTCAGGGTCGCCGTTTCGAGTTTTGCTGCGCGGGCAACATTCTTGTCTTGTTCGATCTCGGACATGATTAATCCTTAAGCATAAATTCGTAGTTGCCACCCATGACTTCATGGATCGGCGTGCCCGCCAGTAGTGCCTTCGCCATCAAGGCTTCGCGTGCGACGATCGATTCAGCAGTCTCGACCACTCTGGCGATGTTTGCCTTGCCGATGAAAATCACGGCGCTGCTGTCGGCGATCACGTAGTCGCCGGCTTCCACTGCGGCCCCGAAGACTTCAATGGGGACGTTCACGCCTTTTTCGACGATACGACCACGAGCGGTGAGCGCCGTGAACTTGTTTGTGAACACCGGCAGGCCCATCTCGCGGGATTCATCGATGTCGCGAACCGGACCGTCAGCGATCACGCCCGCGATACCGCGAACCTTGGCACCCAGCGACAGGATGCCGCCCCACGAACCGGCTTCAATACCGGTGCGCTGCTCGACAACGATCACATCGTCGGAGTGGCCGAGTTCGATCGCGGTGGTGCCCAGATGACGCGGCGGGCCGGGAGGCGGATCACCAACACCGAGTTTCATCGTGATGACGCGACCTGCGATGCGCTTCGTGCCTGAGGCTTGGGCGACGCCGCTCACGACGCCGGACAAGCCGAGTTTATCGAGTGCGTCCGAGACTGCGCAGCAGTCCAGCCGACGAAGGCGGTGGACGAATTCGTCTTTAGTTGCCATATATTTGATGTTTCCTTATTCGGACTGCGGCTTCCAGTACACAAAGCCCATGGCGTTGCCGGTACCGGCTTCGCTGCGATAGCAGGGCACATAGTCGACCACCGTCATGTCGAAGCCGAGTTCATCCATCATGCCGGCGACGGGAATCCAGTTCTTGATTTCCGATGTACCCGCCTGGAAGATTTCTTCGCCCAACGCGAATACCGGCGTGAGGTCGTGGTTCTTCATCGCGTCGAGAATCAGATTGTCGACGCGCTCGTCAATGACGAAGTGCGTCAGACCACCGGAAGCGATGACAGCTACACGTGCGTCCGAATCCCACGATTCGATCGCGCGAGCAATCGATGCACCGAAAGCGTGGCAGCGTGCGACTGTCGGTTGATTCGGCGGATAGAACGTATTGACAAACACCGGCACGGTCGGAACGACCTGGTCTTTCATCAGCTGGCGGAACACGAAGCCGTATGCATGCGGCGTTTCCGTTTCTGACAAGCGGCCAAGAGCGGCCACGTCAAAGTTGTCGGCGATCGCGTTCTTGATGATGTGCTTTGCAAGCGCGGGAACGCCTTCATGCGTGGCAGTTTCCGGCTTGTAACCCGGCATCGAATGGCGCACGCCCGGAGGCATTTGCATCAATTTATCGTGACTGATCATGTTGTTCACGATCGTCGGGCCGTGCATGACGCCGAATGCGGGAATGCAATCAGTGGTGAAAATTTCCATCTGATCGTTGCCGACAATGACAGCGACGTCAGGTTTGGCCTCAGCCAGCACCCGCGCCATTTCCTCGATAGCCGCCCGGCACTGGGCATGCCGCTCCTTCCACTTCGCCGGCGTGATCTGATCCGCGAGGTTCTCGCTACGGCGATATCCGACGAGTTCATCGAAAGCCCATTCGCGGCCTTCGAAATCATGCTTGCTCAGTCGATCATCGGGTACGCGAGCGCCCCAGGTCTCCGGTGGCGTGATGAGCATAGGGCCATGCGAAGTTCCCATTCCCAATACGATTTTTGCCATGATTTCGAGTCCTGTGGGCGTCGGGATTATTCGTAATCCGCGAGGTTGAGCTTGAAGAAGTCGCGAGCGTTGCCGAAGAAGATTGCATCCTTCTCTGCTTTCGACAGCCAGTCGAAGCTTTCGATATACGGCTTGATGTCGTCGAAGGTGCGGCCGGTGTCCGGGTTGATAGCCGAACCCACACCCGGGCACTCAGCGCCGAACATGCAGCGGTCAGCGCCAACCGTCTTGATCAGTAGACGCAGCGATTCTTCGGAGTAGAGCACGGTGTCGTAGTACAGATTTCGCATGCCCTCGAGGAAGTTGCGGCCGGCACGCGAGGCGCCCGACTGGAAACGGCCGATCTGGTAGGGGATCGAACCGCCGCCGTGCGACACCATGATCTTGAGATTCGGAAAGTCCTTGAAGACGTTCGAATTGACGAGGTTGAACACCGCGATCGTTTCTTCGTTAATGAAGTGAACGGTGTACGGCGAACGTGCCGACTGCGAGCCAGTAGCATGGATGTGCGCCGGTACGTCGAGTTCGCACAGTTTCTCGTACAGCGGGTACCAGTAACGATCACCGAGACCGGGGGCTTCGACGCCGCTGTTTTCGAATGGGTCGGGATTCAGCAGTACGCCCTTGAAACCCAGTTCCTTGACGCAGCGCTCCAGTTCCGGCAGCACGACCTCGATCGGGTCGCCCGACACTTGCGGCAGGCCGCCGACTCCGATGAAACGCTTCGGCAGCAGCTTGACAGTGCGCGAGATGATGTTGTTGGTTTCTTCCGTGAACCAGTGCACGAGCTTGCCCGGCTTCTGGCTGTGCATCATCTGGAACGGCCGCGGCGACATCAGCTGGACGTTCGTGCCGACGCGGTCGAGCATGTCGAGGTGGCCAACCGGCGCCATTTCCTTCTTGTTGGCGTAGTGCAGGATTTCCTCGTCGGTCACCTCCGGCATCTTGCGACCGTGTTCGCCCCGATGCGACAGAATGTGTGCCTTGTAGACCCACAATTCTGCGGGTGCGCTGACGTGACCGTGGCAATCAATAATCACTTACTTGTCTCCTTGATTAACGTGATGGTGGGTGCCCGTAGGCACACGGGTGTTTGTTACAGATCGAGGACGAGACGATCGCCCTTGCAGCCAGAACAGCAGATAATCATCGTCTTGTTCGAAGCCTTTTCGGGCTCCGACAGAATGGCGTCGCGGTGATCCGGCTCACCTTCCAGCACGCGGACTTCACATGCACCGCATACGCCTTCTTCGCACGAGTATGAGATCGGTACACCGGCTTCGCGCACGACGTTGAGAATCGTCTTGCCTTGAGGGACGCTGAGCGTCTTGCCGCTCTTACGCAGTTCAACTACGTAGTTGCCATCGAGTGCGGCTTCGTGTTTGGCACTGAAGTACTCGACGTGGACTTGTTCAGGGGGCAAAGTCGAGCAAGCCTTTTCGAATGCTTCGAGCATCGGGCCGGGGCCGCAGCAATAGAAATGGGCCGACGCCGGCTCCCGCTTCACCACGTCTTCGATATTCAGAAACGTGCCGACGTCTGCGTCGACGTGAACGAGCGAACCTTCGAACGTCTTTAATTCTTCAGCGTAGGCGACGTCAACCCGGTCTCGGCACGAATAATAGATACGCGGCGACTTTCCGATTTCCTTCAGGCGACGCGCCATACACAGAATAGGCGTGATCCCGATACCACCGGCAACCAGAACCGTGTGCTCAGCGTCTTCGTCGAGGGGGAAGTTGTTGCGCGGGGTTTCGACCTGCACCAGGTCGCCGACACGCATCGTTTCGTGGATGTAGCGGGAGCCACCACGCGACTGCGGGTCGAGTTTGACGCCAATCACGTACGAACGCTGCGTCAGGCTATTGCTGGACTCAAGGAGGGAGTACTGACGCGTCAATCCGTTCGGCAGGATCAGTGCGACGTGCGAACCCGCGTCAGCGGCGGGCAGACGCTCGCCCTCGGGGTCTTCAAAGGTCAGAGCCAGCGTGTTGCGCGCTAAATATTGACTCGCCGTCAAGCGCAGAGTCATCACTTCATTAAGTTCAGTCATCTCACCTCCAAAATCATAGAACGCGCGGAACCCTGCGAATGGGGGGCAGGCATCACACATCACGCTTCCTCAGTCACCAATCATTGAAAGTTTCTTGCCAACCGTTTGACGCGTAATTCTTTTTTGCATATTATTTCGTCTGAGCGGGAAAAAGTCAAAGACAGGCGACATCACATGGGGTATTCCCTAGGGAGGAGAAATGATTGCAGTTCTGACCACCAACGGTGGAACCGTTACGCACGGTGATGGCGCGGCAACGACGCTACTGGTTGCTACGATTCGCGGCATGCTCGTATTCGAGCGTGAAGACGCCAGTGCCCCGTGGGATCTCACGCGCACGACGCTGGAAGATCGCCACGTGAGCGCGTTGCTCTATGTTCCGGGTGCGGGCCTGTTGTTCGCGGGCGCACACGGCCAAGGCAGTCTCGTAGTCTCGAAGGACTTGGGCCTGACGTGGGAACCGGCCAACAATGGCCTGAAGAGCACGCATATTTATACGATGGCGAAGCAGGAGCGCGACGGGAAGACCGTCCTGTTTCTGGGCACTGAGCCGTCCGCGCTTTATCGCAGCGACGATCTGGGTGCTTCGTGGGTCGAAATTCCCGAAATGATGACGGTGCCGGACCAGGACAGGTGGACGTTCCCGCCGCCCCCGCATATTGCACACGTCAAGAATATTTCGTTTCACCCGGCCGAACCCGAAACGCTTTATGTCTGTATTGAACAGGGCGCGCTTCTCAAGACTACCGACGACGGCAAGACGTGGAACGAGCCGCGGTCGTACGAATCGGAAAACGACAAGTTCTACCACGACAACCACCGCGTGGTGATCCGCCCGTCGAATCCGAAACAGATCTTCATGTGCGGCGGCGAAGGCCTGCACTACAGCGCAGACGCTGGCGAGACCTGGGTTCACCTGATGACGCGTCAAGACCTTATCGGTTATCCCGACGCCATGTTTATCGACCCGCGCAACGAGAACGTTCTGTATCTCGGTGGACCGGGTAACGCACCGCGCGATTGGGGCGCCCGTAAGTCGGCGAACGCAACTGTTCTCAAGAGCACCGATGGTGGTGTTACCTGGAAACATATGCGTAACGGTCTGCCCGAGGAAATTATCGGCAACATCGAGGGTATGGGTATGTACCGTTGGGATGACAAGATCATGCTCATCGCCGGTACGGCAACGGGCGAAATCTATGCGACGGAAAACGACGGCGAAAGCTGGTACGTCGTCTCCGAAGACGTTCCGCCGATCTCGAAGGGCGGTCACTATCGCTGGTTCCTCGACGCCAAGGAACGTATGACCGTCGAAGATCGTTATGGTCGCAACGAACACTGAGCGATATCTAAGCAAAAACCATTCTGCACGCCGGCCACGTTCCGGCGCACCAAGTCCTCCCAGGAGAATGTCTTGAGCCGTATTAACAGCCGCGAGGAAGCCCTCGATATTGCCCGTGGTTTGCATGACGCGATTCGTTCACGCGTCAAACAGACCGAAAGCGACCGCGTGGTGCCCAAAGAAACGATCGATGCACTGCGCGAAACGGGTCTTTTCAACATCATCACACCGAAGACGTTTGGCGGTTCCGAACTAGGTTTCACTACGCTCGTCGAAGTTACGGCAGAAATCGCATCGGCCTGTGGCTCGACGGGTTGGGTTTTCGGCGTTCTGGCGGGTCATAGCTGGATGTTGAATCTGTTCCCGTTGCAAGCACAGCAAGACGTGCTTGGCAAAGGCCACGTATTGACGGCAACCGTGTTCCGCTTGGGCGGCACGATTACCGAAGTCGACGGCGGCTACAAACTCGTGAACGGCGACGGTCGCTTCTGTTCGGGTATCGACCATGTGCAATGGGTCATCATCGGAAACGCCGTGCAGCGTTCCGATGGGCCGCCTGAACCGCGCTTTTTCGTGATCCCGCGTTCGGATATCGAAATTGTCGATGACTGGCACACGGCTGGCCTGCGTGGCACCGGTAGCCGCACGATCAAGGTCGCGGAAGCGTTCATCCCGAAACATCGTTCGGTGTCGGTCAAAGACATGATGACGGGCAACGTCGAAGGCGCTGACGCAATGCGTGCCTCGATCTACCGGATGCCTTTCCAGAACGTCACGCCGTTCTCGCTCATCGGCGCGCCGCTGGGCATGGCACGCGCAGCACTCCGTTCGTTCGCTGAGGGTTTGGCGCCGCGTCTGCAGGCAATGCCGGCCGCTCAAATGGCGGAACAGTCGGCTACGATCGAACGCCTGGCACACGCGACGGCAGATCTCGACGCGGCCTACGCATTGATTCTCGAAGACACGCGCCGCGTCGATACGGCAGAAAGTGCAGAGTCACTGACGGCGCTCGAATGGTCGCGTATACCGCGCGACTGGGCGTATTCCGCTCAAACCGCTCGTCGCGCCGCCAACAGTGTCTTCGAAGCTGCCGGCGGCACCAGCATTTACAACGCTTCGGAGCTCCAACGTATCTGGCGCGACGTCAATTCCGCCGCCCAGCACTTTGCTTTCACGTGGGATTCGGCGCTGACGGCATTTGGTCGCCATGCGCTCGGCCTCCCACCTTCGCAGTTCGGTCCAGGTCCCAAGAAATAAGGATGAGCCATGAACGTGGATGATATTCACTCGATCGAAGATTACTCACCGCAAACGCTGCGTGAACTGATCGGGCGCGTGGAGAAGTCGAGTACGTTCGAGCACATGATTTACCGCGAATCCGAGCTCGATGAAGTCTGGCGGCTGCTCGATAACGATATCGTCGCTGCTGCACGGCAGGGCTCGAATGTGCGGGAAGTGCAGAACCTTGCTGCTCTGCGCAACCTGATTGTCGAAGCGCACGATTTCATTGGCAACGACAGCAACACCGAAGACGCGCGTGATCGATTGCTGAAGGCCGTCGAACTCGTTTAACGCTAGTGGGAGCGCATTTATCTCCCGCGCATATTCACAGATAAACAAAATCTAGGAGCAAACCATGCTTTCCCGCGAAGATAACGACGTTCTGACCCAGGT
Organism: Paraburkholderia sprentiae WSM5005; assembly: GCF_001865575.2. Lineage (NCBI taxonomy): Bacteria > Pseudomonadati > Pseudomonadota > Betaproteobacteria > Burkholderiales > Burkholderiaceae > Paraburkholderia > Paraburkholderia sprentiae. Next base: position 1,799,164 of record NZ_CP017561.2, on the reverse strand, counting down.
TGGTAAAGGCACGCCGAACGGCGACATGATCCGCCAATTCTGGATTCCGATGATGCTGGCGTCCGAAATCAGCGAGCCGGGCGGCAAGCCCGTGCGTGTGCGTCTGTTGGGCGAAGACCTTGTGGCGTTCCGCGATAGCGACGGCAAGGTTGGCCTGCTCGAAGAACAGTGCCCGCACCGTCGTGCGTCGCTCGCGCTGGGCGACAACTCGGACGGCGGCCTGCGTTGTCTGTATCACGGTTGGAAGTTCGCCGTCGATGGTCAGTGCATGGACACTCCGACGGAGCCGGAAGATTCGAAGCTGTGCTCGCGTATCAAGGCAGTGGCGTATCCGACTCGAGAAGTCGCCGGCGTGATCTGGACGTACATGGGCGATCCCGCGAAGGTTCCCCAATTCCCCGACTTCGATTTCCTATCGTACCCGGCGGAAAAGGTTGTTGCGTTCAAGGTACTCGAAGACTGCAACTACGCCCAAGCCGTCGAGGGCACGATCGACTCCGCACACGCAGGCGTCCTGCACCGTGAACAACCGTGGGCAGCGCCGGCCAAGTACGAACACGAACGCGATCTGCGTCCGAAGATCGAAGTCGAGTACACGCACTACGGCCTGCGCTATGCAGGCGTGCGCAATTTCCGTGAAGAAGGCAAGTTGCACGCCCGCGTCACGCAAGTGGTCCTGCCGTTTTTCACGCTGATTCCGCCCGATGGATTCGGCGTGCGCAAGAACCGTCGCATGGCAAATGCATTTGTTCCGCGCGATGACGAATCGACGTGGCATATCCAGTGGTTCTTCGACGAAACGCAGCCTGTCGATATCGAATATCGTATTCAGGAAGGCGGTCACTGGCTCGATGAAAACTTCCGCAAGGAGCTCAACATCGACAACTGGTACAAGCAGGATCGCGAGGCCATGAAGACGACGTCGATGTCGGGCATCAAGGGCATCCTGACGCAGGACCACGCAGTCAGTGAAACTCAGGGCCGTATCCTCGACCGCACGAAGGAACACCTCGGCACATCGGATGTCGCGGTCGTTGCATGGCGTCGTCAGATGATCCGTGCGGCTCGTGCTTACTCGGAAAGCGGCGAATTGCCGAGCGTGCTGACGACCACGATTCCGTGGAATGAGATTCACGCTTCGACGGTGATTTTTCCGAACGATCGTACGTGGAAAGAAGAAGTACCCCTCAATCCGGAAGTCGCTCTGAAGGCCTGAGGTCCACATGATCGTCGATAGTCACGCGCATGTTTCGCCTCATTGGTATGAGCCTGTCGAGACGTTGATCGATCAAATGAATGAGTATGGCGTTGATATGGCCATTCTCACTCAGATGATCGGACAGACGGATAACCGATATCAGCAAGACTGCGTCAAGCGATATCCGGGCCGTCTGTCGAGCGTGGCTTGGGTTGATGTCGAAGCCCCGGACGTTGCAATGACGATCGAAAACCTCGCAGCCGATGGCGTGTCGGGTATTCGGCTTCGCCCCTCCTCGTGTCTTCCGGATGGTCGTGTTCCGGAAGCATGGCGTGCAGTCCAGGAAACTGGATTACCCGTCAGTTGCGTGGGGTCCGCGGAAGCATTCAACGCGCCGGGGTTTATCGAACTGGTTGCGAGGTTGGCAGGGACGACCATCGTCCTCGAACATCTGGGTGGCACCAGCATGCCTGTCACGACAGATGAGCAGTTAGCTATTCGTCGCCAGGTGTTCAAGCTCGCCGCCTTTCCGAATGTCATGCTCAAGCTTCCGGGGCTCGGCGAATTGATGCCTCGCGACCCGAAAACGTGGCATCTGGGCCGTCCCTTCGGGGACGCGGCGTCGCCGCTTGTCCACGAGGCGGTAGCCGCATTCGGCGCGAATCGCCTGATGTGGGGTTCCGATTTCCCAGTCGTGAGTTCTCGCGAAGGCTACGGGAATGCATTGAATCTCACCCGTATTGCACTCAATGGATTACCTGACGAGGATCTCAACGCGATCTTCGGTGCTAACGCACTTCGCGTATTTGGGAAACTCTGAGGTCGAAAACGAGCAGGAGACAAACACATGACGAAGAAGGTACTGGCAGCAGTCAAGACGGATGTCGAAACCACGGAAATTCGTGAATTCGATTATCCGACTGTCAAGCCTGAAACCGGAATTCTGCGCATCGAAGCCAGTGGCGTCGGTGGCAGCGATCCCGAGCTCTACCGCAAGGCCGGCCACGTTCCGGTCATCATGGGCCACGAAAACGTCGGGACCATCGAAGAAGTCGGTGAAGTCGCGGCCAGGCGTTGGGGCGTCAAGCCAGGCGATCGCGTTGCTCTGCACGAATATCTCCCGTGCTGGCACTGCGAATGGTGCATGAAGGGAGATTTCCGTCTGTGTATGGAAGTCGATTTCTTCAATGTGAAGGATCGCCTGAATACCGATCGGTTCGGCATGTCCACCGCCAACAAGGCACCGCATCTGTGGGGTGGCTACGCGCAGTATATGCATCTGCCGCTCAACACGGTGTTGCATAAAATTCCGCAAGACATGCCGGCGACGCACGCAACACTGGCAGTGCCGTTCGGTAACGGCGTGCAGTGGGCGTGTCTCGACGGCGGCGCAGGTCCCGGTAAGGTCGTACTCGTGTGGGGACCGGGCCAGCAGGGCTTGGGCTGCGTGCTGGCGGCAAAGGCCGCAGGCTCATATACGGTGATTCTGGCCGGCATGACGCGCGATCAAAGTCGTCTCGATCTGTCGCTGCGCCTGGGCGCCGACTATGCAATCAACGTCGAAACGCAAGACCTCGAAGCCGAAGTGATGCGTATCACCAGGGGACGAGGCGTGGACGTCGTGGTCGATACGACCGGCGACCCCAAGGGCGAGATCGTCAAGCAGTCGATCGCACTGGCGGCAAAAGGCGCCTATCTGAGCCTGAACGGCCTGGAGCAGCACGTACCGATCGGCGAGATCAAGAAGCGCTATCTGACGGTTCGTGCACCGCGTGGCCGTAGCTACGCAGCGGTCGAATTGGCACTGCGCTATGTAGGCTCAGGCCGCTATCCGATCGATGAAGTGTGCTCGCACACGTTCGGCCTGTCGCAGGTGCACGACGCAATTCTGGCCACCGCAGGTCGGGGCATTCAAGGTGCGATCCACGTGTGCGTGGACCCGTGGAAATAATGCCGCAGATCATTGGTTAAATTGAATTTAATAGAGGTAACGTCATGATTGACAGCCACGCACACCTTATTTCGACCGACCGCGAGAAATATCCGCCGTCGCCGCTGAGCGGCGTTCTGGAAGAAAACGCATTCGACAATCCGGTAACGGCTGAGCGCTTGATCGATTTGCTCGACACATTCGGTATCGATAAGGCGCTCGCGGTCCAACGCGCGCACCTCTACGGCTTTCACAACGACTACGTCGTGGATTCCGCACAGAAATATCCGGATCGTCTGCGTTCGCTGTGCATGCTCGACGCACTGGCACCGAACGTCGAAGAAACGGTGAAATACTGGGTCGGCGAACGCGGCTCGGTCGGCATCCGTCTGACGGAACCGAAGAAAGGTGCAGACAGCAGCTGGTTCGCTTCGACGCAAGCGCGTCGTGCATGGGCAGCAGTGACGGACCTCGGCGGCAGCGTGCGTCTGCACTTCTACCGCTGGAATCGTTTGGCAGCACTCGAAGCGCTTCAAGACGTGGTGAGGGAGTTCCCTGATACGCCGGTTATTCTTGACCACTTTTCAAATATTGTCGGCGAGGGCCCGGGACCGGATTACGGCGTGGATGAAGCATTGCTGAAGTTCGTCGACAGCCCGAACGTCTTCTTGCTGTATTCCATGATCAACCTCGGCAAGTTGAAGGCGCTCGAGCTGCCGTCCGCGCCGGTTGTCGAGCGTGTGGTGCGCTCGTTCGGTGCCGATCGTGTGATGTGGGGTTCCGACATCGCTCAATCGAAGGGCGACTACAAGGACATGGTCCAGCTGGCGAAGGACTCCGTCGCCACCCTGTCGGCCGAAGATCAGCGCAAGGTGCTGCATACGACGGCTGAGCGCGTCTACTTCAGCTAATGAAGTTGCAAACATAAACGGCGTTCTGACTGGAACGCCGTTTACGTGCATTTCAGGGTAATCCCGAGTCATGTCGCGCGAAGCAACGCGATAAGATGTCGTGAATACTGGATTGAATACTATTTAGGATGTCGGCCCGGTTGAATCACAGAGGTCGCATGCGCGAACTGGCAGGTCTGTTGTGTCGCACCTTGTTCCGATTTATCCGTTCCCGATTCCTTTCTCAGGAGACTGACAATGAAATTCCTCCGGAACTGCTGGTATATGGTTGGGTGGTCGAGCGAGTTCTCGGCTACTGATATCGTCCCGTTCACGGTGATGAACGAGGCACTGGCGCTCTACCGCAAGGAAGACGGCACGCTCGTAGCACTTGAAGATCTGTGTCCGCACCGCCTGGTTCCGCTGTCGGTCGGCCGTAAGGAGGGTGATGAACTGCGCTGTATGTACCATGGTCTGAAGTTCGCCGCCGACGGACGCTGCACCGAAATCCCGGGCACCGATCGTATCTCGTCGAAGGTCTGCGTTCGTAGCTACCCGATCGAAGAAAAACATGGTGCTGCATGGGTTTGGATGGGTGACGCTGCAAAGGCTGATCCCGCGCTGATTCCGCCGATCGAAGGTCCGGACAGCGCTGTCTTCGCGATGAAATGCTCGAAGAAGGTATGGAAAGGGAACGCGGAAATTGTCGCTGACAACTTGCTCGACCTTTCGCACGCACCGTATGTTCACGAAGCGACGTTCGGTGCCAACAACAAGGTGTCGCTCAAGATTCAGAAAGATGGCGAAGCAAAGCGCGGCATCGATACGGTCGAGCGTGGCGTCGTTGCCGACCGCTGGCACCTGGGACGTCAGTCGAATCCATACTTCGGTGAAATCCCTTCCGACGACAACGTCGTCAGCACGTTCCTCGTACCGGGCGTCTTCATCCTCAAGATCCATTCGTACGCCCCGGGCGTTCAGGATCGTCTCGTCGATGGCAGGCCCGCAGAAGAGCCGATCTTCCGCCGTTGCACATGCCAGATGATCACGCCGATCAACGATACGGAATCGATGTTCTTCTACAACTTCGGTCCCGATCACGAGCATGCGGATCTGGCAGATCACGCTTTCGCGATCGCCGAAGCCGCATTCGCTGAAGACAAGGCAATCATCGAGACGCAGCAGGCAACGATCTCGAAAACGCCGGGGCGCAAGATGATCATGTTGGTGATGGATCAACCGGTGCTGCGTTACAACGAAATCTACAACGGTCTTCGCTCGGCGGAAGAGGCTGAGCGAGGCGCTGCTGCCCCCGCAGCCTAGGTAGATCGAACCGCGCTGGTATGTTTTCTGAGACACGAGGAATAACGAAAATGGAATTGAATTGGACCGAGCCCCGATGGGATGACCAGGCCGATATGGTTGTTGTCGGCTACGGCGGCGCCGGCGCGGTGTTTGCGCTTGAAGCTGCCGAGCAGGGCGCCGACGTGCTCATTCTCGAAAAGGGTGTGCAGGGCGGCGGCAACTCGGTCTGCGTCGCGGGCGGTCTGATCATGACCTCTGTCGACGAAGAAGAATCGTTCAAATATCTGAATTGGCTGTGTGGAGGCCAAACTGATGAAAGCGTTCTTCGCCATTTCGTGTCGAGCCTCAAGAACATACCCGCCTGGCAGCACAAACTCGAATTGCCGCTCAAGGACAACCCGCAGCCGTTCTCGGCACCGGGATTTTTTCCCGAATTCCCTGGGGCTCCCGGCGGGGAAAGCATCAAAGGTATGAGCGTCGTCGCCGCACCGGGCGGAGCTAGTCTCTGGAATGCGATCTCCGCACAAGCGGAGAAGGCGGGTGGCCGCGTCCAGTGCAACACTCGCGTCACCAGGTTGGTTCAGCACCCGGCCACGAAACGGATTCTCGGTGTTGAAGCCGAACATGACGGCAAGACGATCGCGGTGCGTGCTCGCAAGGCAGTCGTGTTGGCCAGTGGCGGCTTCGAGGCGAACGACGCCATGTGCAAACAATTCCTGACTGCTTGCCCGATCTACTTCCTTGGTAGCCCGAATCTGACCGGCGACGGCATTCGAATGGCGCAGGAGGTTGGCGCGCAACTCTGGCACATGAACGCCGTAGCGGGCCCCCTGAACATGGGCATCAAGACGAAGGAAGGCTACGTCTATGTGACTTACGACCTGAACAAGGTCGCGGGCTTCGGCTATAAAAGCGGTGCCTTCAAGGACGGCGGCAGTCTGTTGTGGGTCAACCGCCAGGCGAAGCGCTTCCATAACGAAACGGTGGACACGTCGGTTGTCCAACATGGATTGGCCAATCGCGATACCTGGTTGGCAACGACGCCGGGCACCCCGGAATTCACGAACGTGCCGGCATTCCACATTTTCGATGAAAAGGTGCGTGCGGGTGGGGCGGCAATGACGACGCTGAATTCGCGTGTGCCGCCGTGGTCGCAAGACAACCTCAAGGAAATCGAAGAAGGCCTCGTCATCAAGGCCGATACGCTTGAAGAACTGGCGTTGAAGTGCCAGTGGCCGGAGATCCAGGGTGTGTGCAAGGCCGGCCACCTCGATCCGGCCGCACTTCGCGAGACGGTTGAGCGTTACAACGATCACTGCCGCAACAACCTTGATCGCGATTGCGGGCGCGAAACGTTCCTCGTGCCGCTCAACGATGAAGGCCCGTACTACGCGATCGGGCCAATGCTCCCGACCTATTTGAACACGCACGGCGGTCCGAAACACGACGCAGGTCAGCGTGTTCTCGATCACCAGAACAAACCGATCGACGGTCTTTATGCAATCGGAGAGTGCGGATCGCTATGGGGACCGTACTACAACTCGATGGGCGATATCGCCGAGTTCATCGTATCTGGCGTGACTGCGGCAAAGACCGCACTCGCCGATAGTGGGCGGGAGAATGGCCAAAAATAGTTACACCGATAATTAGCAAGGAGACACCGTAGTGAGTGAGATCGCAGAGGTACATACGGAGTTGGCACCCGCCGACAACGTGGAAGATTCAAAGACGGCCAAAGGTGCATGGTGGATGCTTATCGTTTTGACGTCCACCTACGTCATCTCGTTTATCGATCGGGGCGCGCTTGCTCTCGTTGTCGGACCGATCAAGCAAGACCTCGGAATTTCCGATCTTCAGGTCAGTTTGTTGCTCGGCCTCTCTTTTATGTTGCTGTATAGCATGCTCAGTATTCCGATGGGCATTCTGGTCGACAAATACCAACGTAAGACGCTCCTCGGCGGTGCGATCATGGCATGGTCGGTGGTTCAGATGCTGTGTGGTCTGAGTACGACCTATCTCCAGTTGTTCTTGACGCGTGTTGGTCTCGGTGTCGGTGAATCGGCGCTGGCCCCCGGATCGCAGTCGATGATTCGTGACGCATTTCCGCCGCATCGTCGCAGTGTTGCTTTCGGCATCTACAATATCGGCCCGATGTTGGGTACCGGTTTGTCGATGGCTCTCGGTGCCGTCCTGTTGAAGGCAGCTTCCGCAGGCGCATTCGATGCACTACCTGTCGTCGGCGGCATGAAGCCGTGGCACTTTGTACTGCTAGTGCCGGGCATCATTGGAGTTCCGTTCGCGATTCTCCTTTGGCTGCTTCGTGAGCCGCCCCGTCGTTTCCAGACCGCTATTTCCGAGGTGACGTACAGGCAGACCATGTGCTTCGTCTGGAACAATCGCGGCGTGTATGTTCAACTCTGGGCTGCGATCTGCCTATACGGTATTGCCGTCGGTTCACAGATGGCATGGCTTCCGGAAATCATCGCTCGTACGCTACATGTTGCCCGTCCGGAAATCGGTAAGGCGATAGGCGGCGTGGCACTGCTCGCTTCCCCGCTCGGTCTGCTGATTTGCGGCGGAATCGCGGACCGGCTGCGCAAGCGCGGCATGGTCGATGCGCCTGTCAGGGTAGCGGCACTCACAACGGCAATCGCCGCTGTCGTTACGGCATGCTTCCCGCTCGTCCATACGATGGGCGCGGGTATCGTCCTCTACTTCATCCAGATGTTCATGTTTGCGATGTTCGCGGTGGCAGGCGGTGCAACGAATGCCGAATTCACGCCGGGTAACATGATGGGCAAGGTCACCGCCATCTACTACCTGATCACCAATCTCGTCGGTTTGGCACTCGGCCCGACAGTGGTGGCGCTCGTCGCTAAATGCTTTGACGGTCCGAATGCACTAGGCGCCTCGTTCATCATCTGCTATGTGGTCTCTGTGGCATTGGCAGTAATTCTGCTGATTCGTGTCTGCGGTGCATTGCGTCGGCCCGTCGTGCGATAACTCGTCGTCGCCTTGGGGCGTCATTTCTGACGCCCCTTTCTACGAATTCCTATAGGTTTAATTCAAGTGAAGATAACCCGCGTTGAGTGCATTCCTATTTCGATGCCGCTGAAGAAGCCGATTAAGCTGCCGAACGTCACAATCACATGCCTGAATACGCTTCTCTTAGCTATTACAGCCGACAACGGTCTCGTCGGCTATGCGGAGTCGGGTGACACTTCATCGTGGTATCGCGGTGAAAGCCAGGCATCCATGACGGCCATGATTTCCGATATCTTCGCACCGCGAATCCTGCTTGGTGAAGATCCGTGCAATATCGAGAAGATCGTCGGCATGATGGACCAACTCGCCCGCGACAACAATCAGGCGAAGGCGTTGGTCGACTGTGCGCTGCATGATCTGAAGGGCAAATCTTTGGGCGTGCCAGTCTACAGCCTGTTGGGTGGCCGCACTCGCGAGAAGATTCCGCTCGGTTGGGTATTGTCGGCGGGTGAGCCCGAAAAGGTGGCCGAACTCGCGATCCAGGTCCGCGAAAATGGCTTTTCGGCGTTCAAGCTCAAAGTGGGCCGTCATACGTTCAATAACGACGTGGCTACGGTCCGCGAAGTGCGAGCTGCGCTCGGGCCCGATGCCAAGATCATCCTGGACGCGAATGGCTCATGGAACTACGAGCAGGCGTTGGCGACGATGAAGCGCCTCGATCAATACAACCTCTCATTCATGGAACAGCCACTGGCGCATCAATACCGCGACAGCCTGGCGAAACTGCGCGAGCGTATCACCACACCAATATACGCAGACGAGGGGGCGCAAGAGTTGGGCGATCTGCGCGAAATCGCCGAAAGGCGTTCGGCCGATGGCGTTGTTCTCAAGATTCAGAAGGTCGGCGGACTGGTCAAGGCACAGCGATTCCTGGCCGCATGTCGCATGTACGACATTCCCGTCTTTTGCAGCACGCTGATCGGATCGGGTGTCGAATCCGGGCCGAGCACGCATCTCATGGTCGCAAACGAGTGGGCATGCCAGTTCATGAGCGAAAGCATGGGCCCGCTCGCGATTCACGCAGCATGGAACAGTGGTGATATCCCCGTTGATCAGGACTTGGCTATCGGTGGCCAGCGCTTTAGCGGCGGCTTTGCGTATCCGAGCGAAGGCGTCGGATTCGGATTTGCATTGAATCAAGAATTACTGGCCAAGATTCGTACGCCGGGACAGCAGCATCGGGTTGTCGAAGCGTAATAGCGGAACACAACGCGGCGGGCTCGATTCCGCCGCGTTGCATAAGCATAATCCAATATAGGAGACATTCGATGCAGGGACTTAATTCGCCACCGTGGAAATATGCTGTACTTTGGCTCCGGGTTTATTTCGGCGCCGATCTTTTGTGGTCGGGTTTCCGCTATCTTTCGACAGGCTGGGTTCCGTTTATTCCAGGCATTGGAGGTCAATACGTGCAGGCACTCGATGCCATTCACATGTTTTATGCCGTTAAAGCAGTGGAAATGCTGGCCGGCATCCTGTTGCTGACGAACCGATACGTGTTGCTCGGCGCAATTCTCGAGTTCCCGACATCCATCTCGATTTTCTGGATTAATACTTTTATCGTTGCGACTCCACGTCAATTGTTCTCGGGTCCGAATCAACTGTTAATGAATGGCCTCATTCTGCTGGCATATGGTGGCTACATGGCAAATGTGTTTAAGCCAAACAAGCCGCTCGCGCTATGGGAGGGCTTCAAGGTTGACGTCTGGAAAGAGCATTTGAGGCTGAGTAAAGGCGCCGAATCGACGTCCACTACTAAGAAATCAAACGATTTCGCATAAGGGAGATCGAAGATGAAAAGTAACCGGAATCTTTATATTGGCCTTGCATGCTGCGTCATCATGACATGCTGGGTATTCTTCGGATCCACAGGACTGGGCTATACAGAATATCGAGAATTGCGCGCACGCGATATGTTTGGCCTGGCAATTCCATGGATCTGCGTCATCACCGTCTTAATCCGGGATCGACGCAAAGGCATCATTTAACGGGCTCTCAGGCGGGGGTCTAGACCACCGCCTTTGAGGTATGCCTGCCGCAGGCATATTTCGTCGCTGTACTGCACTAACTTTTCGGAAATATTTCCCTATGCAAAGCGCTAATTCTTCCCCGTGGAAGTACGTCATTACGTGGCTTCGGCTGTATTTCGGCGCACACCTTTTCTTCTCAGGCATTCGATTCGTGATCGACGGTTACGTACCGATGGTTCCTGGTCTTGCCGGTCAGTATTTGGCCGGTGCCGATGCAATCGGTATGTATCATTGGGTCAAGTATATGGAGGCGGTTTACGGCTTCCTGCTTCTGACGAACCGTTTTGTCTTACTGACGCTGATTCTCGAAATGCCGACGACGGTCACGATTTTCTGGCTGAATACGTTCATTTCCGCAACGCCGCGTCAATTGTTCTCGGGCCCGCAAGAACTGCTGATGAACGGTTTGCTTCTGCTTGCGTATAGCGGTTATATGGCTGCATGCTTCCGCCCGACCCTGAACCCTATGTGGCTGTGGGACGGTTGGAATGGCTTCAACCTGAAGGGTAAAGGTGGTCTATTGCAAACCGACCCGACTTTGGTCGGTGTGTCTGTCGAAGAAAAAGTATCGGCTTAAGGAGCACTCGCATGAAAAAAAATACCTGGATCGCAATCGCCATCTGTATCGCGCTGACGCTGCTGGCCATCGACGGCTCAACGGGTTGGGGTTGGGCGGACTACCGTCCGCTGCGTAACTTCGATTACTTCGGTCTCGGCGTCTCCTGGCTGCTTTTTATCGGCGTGCTCATCCGCGACAAGATCAAAGGTGAAGCCTGAGCCTCGGTTGTGGATCTATAAAAGAGCCCGGAGACGACTCTCCGGGCTTTTCTATTTGAAATGTATCGCTAAAAGGTGCTGTTGAGAGTTCGAAAGTGGATGCGCTGAAGCTCGCAGAATACGAAGCTGCTGAGCCAGAAAATGCGTTCGACCATCCAGCGGCTCCGCAACCGAGCGAAGGTTTTTTCGCGACCGGTAGCCTGACGACTAACGCTGGATGCCTTGCCCGACTCGGCCTGGCAGGCTCCTCGCCGATGAGCCGTCACCGGCGAGTGCCACCGGACAGTCTGACCGGCGGCTTTTTGAACTCGACGCGCCAGTTGGCCAACTGGCACGTCCACGGCTCGTTGGCTGCCGTCACATGCACGGGGGAGCAACAGCGCCAAAGTGTCCATCGCCACATGGGCCTTGAGAAGATACGTGCGTTAAATTCGTGTAGAACTATAGAGGAATAGAAACGCGAGGAGCGCGGCGAGCGGTACCACCTCGCATTTCCCACGAAAAATCAATTTTCCGGCGCCTCGTATGTACGATACTTGCGCAGCCCACACTCACGGCCAATGCCACCACGGACTTGGCCAGCGCCGACCTCCCCATATGTCGGCTTCAGGCTCACATCAAGTTCACGAGAATTCGGCACCGAGAGCCAGAGGCGGAACAGATGACGCTTCCTCGCTTCGTCGGTGTAATCCTCAAACGCCGTACGTCCATGGACACAGACATGGTTATTGACGAACTGCATGTCGCCGGCCTCGAACATCATGGACACTGCAAACTCTTCGCTTTCGGCAAGTTGGGTGACCAGGTCGATGGCCTCGCGTTGCTTATCCGTCAGATGGGGAACGCCTTCCATCCCTTGCGCGAGATTGATCTTCACGGGAAGCCACAAGCACGAGAGCTTGTTGGCTACTCGCGAAAACAACGGCTGCTGGAAGTAGGGCGGATGACCTGCACTGAACGGAGCTGGGATTGTAGTTTTCCAGTAGAACGGCTGGTAGAGCACCTCCAACAGATCTGATCGGGTCCGCGCGATTTCGTTGTGTATTGCGACGGTACTGGCAATTCGTGACAGTCCGCCAGACTTCGCCGGACGCACGACAAACAGACCGACTACGTCGCAGGTATCGACATGGAATCCACCGGCGGCGTTGGTATTGTAAAGTCGACCGTCGCTTGTACCAAAATCACGGACATCGCCGAGAAAATCTCCTTTATAGCTTTGGCAAACGGCGGTCCCGAGATGCAGTCCGATTCCCCAAAAGATATAGCGAAGATCGTCGACTGATTTGCCTTCCGTCGGAAATCCGCGAAGGACATACAGCCCGTATTGATTCTCCAGTGACTCCTTTAGGTGAGACAAGCGGACGCCGACGTTCGGAAGCGGAAAATCTTCGATGGTCAACGTATCGATTGTCTTTCCGAGGGAATAGGCATGCGCTGCTGCCCGTTCGATCTCGTCAATTTCATCCGGCGTCAACGAGTGAATCCAGTCTGTCGCGGACCCCATAGCGGCGCCGCGCCAGTCGCAGGGGTCATCAATAACAGTATTCATATGATTCTCCAAATATAAAAGCGGGTCGACGATCAGTTATCCCGTGCGTCATTCAGTGAACTCTAGACGGGCGATGCTTGGGATTCCGTAACCTGCTGTTCTACAGTTCGTTTCGGAATATGAGTCTTGAGCAAACCGAGCGCGATAAACGTGACAGTAATGGAGATTGCAACGCCCAGGAAAAGATACGGCGCACCAAAACTCTTGATCACCCACCCAGTAATCGAAACGGAGCAAATGGCGCCCGCGCGCGAGATGGCGACCACCCACCCCACTCCGGACGCACGAAATTCGAGGGGGTAGATATTGGTAGAAAGAGGATATTCGCCGAGTTGAATGCCTGCGATCGAAATGCCGGTCAAGCCCATGCCGACAATCAACGCCAGGTCCTCAAGCGGTGTCGAGGGGCCGTTCACGTGGTTGATTGTTAGCGCGAACAATCCGAGGGCAACGAATACGCCGAGCAGAGCAGTATACTGCAGCGATTTTCTGGAACCCAACCGGCCAAGCAGCCAGCCGCCGATCAATGCGCCGATTGCGCCGGCAAAATTCGAAACCATCAGGCCGTGAACTGCGACATAGAAACTGAAGCCCATGCCCGTCAGTGCCGAGGAAGCCCAACTGGAGAAAGAGACGGCCGCAAACTGATTGGACGCCCCGCTGACCCAAAGACAAAGGGTATCCCGGAGATATTGCGGCGAAAATAGCATGCGAACACCAACGCGACCGAACTTGGGGCGTTCAACGAAGAATTGGCTTTCGCTGGATACCGTAAGGTCCGGGCGCAACTTTTGTAGCGTCGTTGCGAGTTCCTTATTTCTTGATTTTCTCAGCGTAAGAAAGCCGGGAGATTCCGGCACGAGTCCGAAAAGTACGAAAACGAGAAGTAGCGGCACTACACCGCCAAACATGACGACACCGCGCCAACCGAAATGCGGCAAGACCAATGGAATCAGCAGACCATTCAGCGATGCACCGAGCGGGAATCCGATAAATGCCGTGGCCATGACCTGACTGCGAATGCGCTGTGGCAACAGTTCGGACAGGAGTGATGCGATATTCGGAGTTGCGGCACCAAGTCCGACGGAAGCAATCAGGCGAAATGCGATGATAGCCTGCATGCTGGGTGCCGCCGAAATCGCAAGCGTTGCACTACCGAAAAGAATCACACTTGCGATCAATGCACGGCGACGGCCCCACCGGTCACCAAGCGAGCCACCGATAAAACCACCGCAAGCGCCACCAATCGGACTGACAGACAGCGCCAGCGTCACGAGACTACGACTCGCGCTGAAATGCTTGGCCACGACCGGCATCAGGTAGCCAAGTGTCGTGAAGTCCATGCCGTCAATCAATAGCGTAAAGAACAGACAGATCGACACCGCGATCAAAAGGCCTTGAAACTTCGCGCCTTCGATCATCTTATCGACGTCTACTCGTCCTGATATATTTTCAATCACGGGTATGCTCTGTTAGAAAATAGTCCAAAAAATGCTAAACGGATTAAAAGTCAACGGACCGGTAGCAGCGGCTTTCCAAGAAGGAACGATCCACGTCCAGGCCGAAGCCAGGTCCGCTAACGGCCAGGCTGCCAACTCCGTCGGGACGCGGCACCTTGTGGAACAGGCAGTCGCCCCAGTCCAATACTTCTACGGGCAGATGATCGTCCACGCAGCAGGCGATATGCGCGGAGTAGTACGGATAGGCATGGGAGCCGACGCGAGTTCCGATGCGGTTTAGAATGCGAGCGGCTTCGAGTTGACGCAATGGACCGCCCAAGAGTCCCATATCGAGCAGCATATGGGTAGCGCTTGACTCGGCGAGGAGCAGCAGCTCGGAGACGCTCGTGCTAATCTCACCAACGGCAACGGGTGAGGCGACCGATACACGGCTAAGTTCCGGATAGGCAACGGGATCTTCTACCCAGAACAGCGGGGCCGAAAGTCGCTTGACGAAATCGTTCGCCTGTTGCGGCGTCCAGCGACGAAGGGCGTCGATCGCCAGGTTGTCCGCACCGAACATCATGAGCATGCGCTCGACGCGCTTGATATCGACCTCGAAGGGCTGGGCTCCGACGATCATTTTCGCGCGAGTGAAGTTTTCTTCAAAGCAGTGAGTGGCCGCCGCTTCTAGATCGTCGTCGGCTGCAAATGCGAGGTGGTAACTGCTATAACAGGGCACCGGACGAGCGAAACCGCCCCAAAGATGCGCAACCGGAACATCGAGGATCTTACCTAAGAGGTCCCACGCCGCAAGACTGATAGCGCATGCTGCCGCGCGAGTCGCGTTATCCGAATCCCGACCGAAATGCCGTTCTTCGCTTCTTTCGATAGCGATCAGGGTGGAGAGTTTAATGCTCTGTGCTCTCAATAGCTCTTGAGCGGCTTGCGCCGCATCCAACGAAGCCTCGCGCGTCATGTGCTGCACATGGCCGAATCCGCACCGGCCATTTCCATCGCAGATCAATGCATAGAACACGGTTACATGATTGCGGAAACCGGATAGCGCGCGAAAAGGCGTAATCGGAATTTCAGCGGCTCCAATGGAGATCGCGATCTTCGTTCCGAGAAGACTTGCAACGTCGAGATTTTCTACCATTTGATGCTCACACGACAGAGAAGAGGGACGCGAGAGAACGTACTGAGAATCGATCTGCGTCTTGACAGAGGCGTACAGCCTTGGCCGTGTCAAATCCGAGTCCGGATCCGTCGGTATTGTCTCGAAACTTCTCGACGATCTGCGCTGTTGTTACGGGAGAAGCTTCGTGCTGGCTGCCGGTAAATGAACGCCCGTCCTGGGTCCGCAGAGTAATCTCTGTAGACCATCGTCCGGGGCCCGTATTTAGCGGCAAGATGCTAATCCTTTTCATCATCGACTGGACGACGGGGTTTGAGATGTTCTCAGCCTCATACCAATCGCGATAGGGACGAACGCGAAGAATCGCGAGTGCCAGGCCGTATCGCAAGTCGGTCCACGCTTCGATGGGGGTGCTGACATCTTTCTCGTGATGAAGATAGTGTGTTCTTGTCAAGACATCGACATGGTCGAGATCGCCTATGGTCAGATCATTATTGGAAATGAGACCGAGCAACAGCTCGATGATCGGTACAGACCCGGTGCCGACAGGATAGGGCTTGAATTCGACAGTATCGAGTTTCCAAACTTCACCGAGCCCCGTGAGAAGATGGTCCCAGTCACAGCCCTCGGCGCCGGATAATCGCCAAAAGGGATAGTCGCCCTCAAGGACAGATTGATCGCCGGTAAAGCCGCGGCGGGCCAGCAGTGCAGCCTCGACTCCATTGCGCGCCGCCAAACCGATATGATCATATTTGGTCATCGCATCCTGGGACTTGCTGAAGAACCGCCGGAGGGTCGGTATCTGGGCCGAGTAGGCTGCGATACCGAACGCGTTCAGAAATTCGTTTTCAGAAAGTTTCAAAAGGCGACCGGCGGCGACCATAGCACCGATCGTTGCAAAGGTATGTCCCGTCAGCGGAGCCTTCGATTGAGTCGGCCTGCGAAGGGCGGCGCCGAGACGGCCCCCGATTTCCATTCCAAGCGCAATAGCGGTGATCAAGTCGTCGCTGGAAGAGTCGATGGCTTCCGCTACTGCAAGGGCGGCAGGTACAACGACGACTGCCATATGTCCTTCAGGACCGAATGCATCGTAATCAAGGGCGTTTCCGAAGATCGTGTTTGCGAAAACGGCGCTCAGTAGGCTGACGGGCTTATGGCCCAACATAGTGGCTTCCAGAGGTCCGTGCTCTCCAGCACAATAGTCGGCGACGATCTGTCCAACTTCTGTCGTTGCGCCGGCAACCGCACAGCCGATCGTATCCAGCAGAATCGACCTGACGCGACGTTGTGTTTGCTGTGGCAGATTTTCGATCCCAACGCCTCGCGCCATCTTCACGATTTCGAGTGTGGGATTGTCGATCGGTGGCTTGAAAGCCACTGAATTTTCGTTTGGCGCCATGACGCTTTCTCACTCTATGTAGAACGTATTGCGACGGGGCCTCCACGGCCGCCCCGGGCTTCAGCAAATCAGAACTTATGCAGGATACCGACACGCAACACGAGCTGCTTGTTCGTCGTGGATGGCGATTCTCCATTTAGAACAGCGACCTGACCATCGCCGCCCGTTTGTTGATACACAAGCGTGGTGAAGAGTTGCGAGCGTTTCGACAGAAGATACGCCGATGACACAGCAAACACGTTCCACTTGTATTGGTCCATGGTCGAGTAAGAATAGGCGCCTTGGACGATGACGTCGGGCATGACGTTATAGCGACCGCCGACTTCGCAACTCGACATCGTTTCCGTGATGTTGTGGAACGCCATTTTCGTCTGCGTGAACGTCGCCGTGACCTTGAGGTCTCGGGTCCGATACATCGCGCCGACACCCAATATATTGCTGTGATCGAGGAGGAAACTTCGCGCCGAAAAATTCTGGCCGAACATGCGATGAACCCCGATGTCAGTCGCCGGGTTAATCGTCGTGCCGTTGATGCTCTGATAACTGAGGTACAGGTTATACGGACCGTTGGAGTAGACGAGGTTGCCGCCGACACCCCGGCCCGTGTTCGTCGTCCCGGAGTCGGGCGAGCCGAAACTGTAGAACAGCATCGCGCGCGTGTTGGCAATCGGCTCGCTTTGGTACTTGATCGTATTGTTCAGCGTCAGACCGGTACCGCGGTCGTAATTGCCGGCGTGCGCCGCCGTCGTCGAGTTGTCGATCGCCGTGGTGAACGGCACGATACCGTAAGCGGCGTCATACTGCTTGCCCAACGTGAGCACACCGTATTTCTTGTCCGACAGGCCAACCCAGGTTTGACGCGTGTACGAACCGCCAGTATTCAACTGGATACCAGTTTCATATCGGAAAACTGCCGACAGACCGCCGCCCAGATCTTCTGTTCCGATCATCCCCCACATGTTCGGCCAACGCTTTTGGCTGGCTAGTGACCAAAGCGAGTGCCCATTGGAGTTGGAGTTGTAGCTCAGGCTGTCATCGACGATGCCGTACAAGGTTACGCTGGATTGGGCATAAACCCAGTTGGTGCCCGCGAGTAAAGCGACTGCGCATAGCACGCTGTACCTGGCCTTTTTCACAAGATAGCCTCCTGATCGTTTTAATTTTGACGCTTGTCAGAAGGGCAGGAGTGCAGAACGACACTTCGCGGCTTGCGGGATCGAACATGTTCGCTACCACATCGAAAACACATCGAATCCGCAAGTAGCCTGCTTCTGATCACCGCAGACACACTCGATAGCTAGCTCTTTATGCCGGTAATATCGCAGGCGAGAAGATATACCATCCACGCACGGCCCGGCCCTCAAGGTTTAACCTGGTTAACATTCCCGATGAGTATTGGAATTTGAGCGAATTCTTTCGCTAGACCTGCGCCTGCCTCCCGGAATGAGCTGTCGGAATCAGAATGCGGGTTTTCCCTGCGTCCGCGCGACGCGACGATATACTATACTTTAGATAGGCTAAATTGAATACAAAAGCCGGCGGGGCGGTTCTTTCGTCGTTGAGCCCGCGGGGAGTATGTTTGGTTCGCCACGGGAACTCTGCTTGAGCAGCACACTGCGACTCGAGTAAGCGCCTGGTTCGACAGTTTGCATGGATGTGGGGCGTTGCACTTCTGGGGTCTTGTTCATCGTGCAGATCGCTCACGAGTTCCACTTCGGCCCGCATTGGCACTGGTACGCGGACACAGGCAAGCTCCGGCATGAAATCTTCGGCGGGGTTCATGGACGAGGGCTTCCGCAAAGGTGCCTGTACATGATGGTGTGGCACACCAGGTACTGCTTCCTGATGGTGATGTTCAAGCCGGTGATCGGCCGTATCGTCGACTGGAAGGCGTTGTCGAGCATTTGCTGGCCGGACGTCGCGTAAGTGTGTAAGTCGGATATACGAAATTGCAGCTGATTACCCCAAGTGAGGGTTGGCTGCCTCGCATAGGTGACGTAGTCTTTTTATCTGTATCAAAGGAAAGTACGATGAAGATGGCACATGAATCACCGTGGAAGTACCTAGTCATGTGGGGGAGGTTGTATTTCGCGTTCCACTATCTTGAGTCAGGACTTTATTACGTAATTTTTAGATACGTGCCGGATTTCAGCCACGCCGGCAAAGTTGGTGCGTATATCGGTGCGATGGCGGACGTCGGGTTCTATCAAATGATCAAGTACGTTGAGGTCATACTCGGTACGTCGCTGCTACTCGATATAGGCGTGCCGCTTGCGCTGATCGTCATGGCGGGTATCAGTACGACGATCGTCTTTCTGAATCTCTTCGTCTCGCCTGATCCGCGTGAATTGTTCACCGGCCTTCAGGAGTTGTTCCTGAACGGCGCACTTTTGCTGGCATACGGTGGATACTATGCAAATTTTTGCCGCATAAAGGCGCAGCCGTTTTGGTTTTGGGACGGGATGAAACGCGAAGGACTTGAGCCGAGGGGTGAGTCGTGAAGAGGGATTTCGTCGTCGTTTTTATGGTTGTAGTGGCGGTCACGCTGATTGTAATTTCCACTTCGACAGTTTTCTTCGCCCGTCATCTACGTCTTTATGATTATGGTCCGCCTTTGGGCGCCGGGATCATTGTTTTGGCGATGATGGTCCGGGCCGCGGTATCAAGGCGATAGAAAGATTGACGCGCCGTCCACAGCGCACCGTACCTTCACTTCACCGTCTTGAAGGACGCTGGAAACATGACGAAGCGATTTACACGTTTCAAGTCGATATGGTCGCTGAACCATATTTGCAATCACATTACCGGGGCGCTGCTCGGAGCGCTTTTGACTGCACAGCCGATATGGGTACGTGCACAGCCCCTGCAAACGCTTACGATCATGGAATATCGGTCGCCCCTGAATTCGGATCAACCGACAGTGCGCGGCATGATCCGGTTCGCGGAACTCGTCAACGAAGAGTCCAACGGACGCCTGGCAGTGACAGTAAGTCGAGCAACGGTTCCTGGATCGCCCGAAGACCAGATCAAGGCGTTGCAAAAGGCGGGACCTGGTGCTCCCGATATGATGCTGCTGGTTACGCCGGCGCTGCGTCATCTCGAACGCGAATTCGAAATCATGGACCTTCCGTTCGTGGTAAATAGCGATCGCCAGGCGCATGAACTGCTGGACGGCCCCTTTGGCCGGGAATTGCTGTCGCGTCTCCAGGGCCATGGACTGACGGGTCTCGCTTGGTGGGAAAACGGATTCCGGCAGATCACGACGTCGGGGCAGCCGTTCAAACACGCTGATGATCTGACTGACCGTCCGGTTCGTGTGATTCCGGAACCGGCGTTTGTGGAGACGTTCAAGGCCTTAGGTGCCAAGGTCGTTGGTCTTCCGTATCCCGATCTATATCCGGCTCTGAAGTCGGGACGAGTGGAGGCGGAAGACAACTTTTACTCCCAAATCCTGGTTGGGCATCTGTATGACGTTCAGTCGAGCGTGACGGTGACGAATCATTCCTATAGCGCGATTGCAGTCGTTGCTAACTCCGCAATATGGCAAAAGTTGTCGGTTGGGGACCGGAATGTTCTGCAACTCGCAGCGGTGGAAGCAGGGCGCTATGAACGCGACCTGGTTCGAGAACAGGCCGAGGCAGATAGAGCCACACTTGCACATCATGGAATGATCGTTCAGAGCCTCTCGCCAAAGGAAATTGCAAGGATGGAATCCATGACGGAGCCCGTCAGAGAGCAATTCTTCCGGAACTATGATCCCATAATTCTCAATACCTACCGGCGTCAGGTAGCAAAGCGTTAGATAATTCGGTGAATGACGAAAATATAATCCTCGGGGCAAAGCAGGACGCCAAAGCGGCATCGCCCCCTCGGCAGACGCGACTGATTCCTATGATCGTCGCTGTGCCGATGTTTTTGCAGGCAATCGATACGTCGATATTGGGCACGGCACTTCAATCGATTGCTACGTCGTTGAACGTCGAGATACTGCACCTCAACTTCGCCATCACCGCGTATCTTTTAAGTTTGGCGCTGTTTCTGCCCGCGAGCGGTTGGCTCACGGATCGCTTCGGTACCCGCCGTGTTTTCTGTTCGGCAGTTGCGATATTCTCGGTGGCGTCGGCACTGTGCGGAGCCGCAACTTCTATCACTCAAATAGTTCTGTTCCGGGTATTGCAGGGCCTTGGCGGCGCAATGATGGTGCCGGTCGGCCGGTTGATTCTCTTGCGCAGCATTCCGCCTGCACATTTGGTAATGGCGATGGTCTGGTTTACTGTGCCTGGGACCATCGGTCGTGTCTTGGGACCGCTCCTCGGAGGCTTCATCGTCACGCTGGCGTCATGGCGCTGGATATTCCTGCTCAACATCCCTTTCGGCGTACTGGGGATCTTGTTGTCACTAAAGTTTGTGCCGGATTCGCGGTCAGAAAAAAGCGAACCGTTTGATGTCACCGGCTTTGTTTTGATGGCGATCGGACTTTCTGGAGTGGTCTGCGGCCTGGAAACTATCGGGCACAATTTTGTTTCTCTGAGCGCTACAATTTTTGTTACAAGTATTGGTATCGTGGCATCAATCGCCTATTGGATCTATAGTCGAGATCGTGCTGACGTGATCATTCCGCCCAGCCTGTTCCGATATAAAGCATTCAGTATCACAAATATCGGCGGTATGCCATTAAGAATAGCGGTTGGATCGTCTCCGATTTTCGTTCCGCTGCTTTTGCAAATCGGCTTGGGATTCACGCCTATTCAGGCCGGATTGACGAGTGCCTGGCTTTCGGTTGGAGCCTTTGGAATTCGGCCAATTATGCGACGGGCGATTAATAGATTCGGATTCAAACCTCTTATGATTGCAGCGACGGTACTGTCAGGTGCCGCATTTGCTGCTTATGGTTTGTTCTCGCCCGGAACGTCGATCTATTTCATATGCGCGGTGCTCTTCGCGGCTGGCATCTTCAATTCGCTTGGAATGATCACGATGAATACGGTCGGATATTCCGGCGTTCCGAAGGCCATCATGAGCAAAGCAACTGCACTTTCAACTATGATGCAGCAGACGTCGATGAGTATCGGTGTCGCACTATGCGCTTCCTGCCTGACGTTTAGTGCGCGGGCTCACGGACATAGTGCGGAGCATTTGACGATGAGCGATTTTCCGATGATGTTCTTTATCGTCGGGGCGTTGAGTTGTCTGTCAATGCCTGCGTTCCTCCGTCTTCCGAACGATGAAGGTGCCGAGCTGCGGTAAGTGATCTCGGTTAAAACGATGAGCGCCGGATGCGCACCCGCAGTCAGCGACAATTTCGGGCGGAGTTTAGCTAGCCATTATGATGGCCACGATCGTGATGTGCGCTTCGCACGCTTCACATTCGGCCCGATCTGCTTGTCGACTAGACTTTGCGGACGATACCGTCGGGCCTAACCGTTAAGAGAAAAGCCCAGGCACTGAAGTGAGCCCGGAGAACCGGATGGTGCAAGGAGGCGGAATACCGAAGGGCTGGGCGCGCTACATCGGAGGCGAGCTGTATGCAATTGAGCCCGCATCCGCGGCAAGCCACGGACGTGCGAAGACGTGTCTGTCAGGAGCAGGCGCGTCCGCTACTCGACGTCCTCGAGACCTGGCTGCGCTCGACATTGAGTCATATGTCGCAGAAAGCCGATACCGACAAAGCCATCAACTACGCGCTCAACCAGTGGCCCCCGCTTACAATGTACGTCGACGAGGGGATAGTCGAGATCGACAACCATGCCGCTGAACGCGCCCTGAGAGCGGTAGAGTAGGAAAGGAAAGGCGGATTCAACCGGTCGTCGCAATCTTTGCATGTTGGTGTTTATGGGGCGACCAGCGGGATGGATGCATAAGCTGACCCGGCGAGGGGCGATGCGCTGGTCAGGTGCACCGGCGCGTCGGCGTGAGATCGAACGGCGTCTCTGGAAGCAAATCGCAAGAGAAATTACAAAAGCGAAAGCAGAAGATCTGTTTTCACGGACTCAGTTTGACCTCGTTCGCCTTTCCGAATTGCAGGGGGATGAACGGTGCCGATCATCTCGCTGACGGTCATCGAGAAGCAGTATTGCCGGAATGCGAAACTGGCGAAGCAGATTTCAAGCGTCCCGACGTTTTCAATAACGTCGCACGTCGTGAAGAAGCGACGACGGTGCCCGACGTCCAAGCCGCCGCATTGAAGACGCGACGCGGGCTTCCCGCCCTTCACGTCCCTTTGTGATGGACGGCAGCCAGAAGAGTGCGCCGCGTATTCCTTTGACAATTGCGGCGTGGCTCGATGCTAGGCGATCCATCAAACGCCTCGGGCCGGCCATGGCCGCGAGGTCCAAATTCGCGCCTGGACGCAGGACTGCGGCGAAGCCGGCGGTCTGTCGAAGCTTGCTTCGGCGGCGCAGAAAGTAGGGCACCACGTCGGCGCGCCGCTTGCTGTAGCCACATTTCGAGGGTCTCGCCGGTACACATCAGGCAGAAGCAATGTCGTTTCGATCTGCCTTTTTTTTGTCAAGACAGCGCCTATACTCTCAGGGATATCCCCGATAAAAAAGGCCTTGCCATGACCTCTCTTCCGCGTATTACGCTCGGCGCCCTTGCCGCAGCGTGCTGCTTTGCGTCGGTTGCGGCGCTCGCCCAACCATACGATTCCACAGCGCCGCTGACACGCGTCCAGGTGCGCGCCGAGGTGATCGAATGGCAGCGGGCGGGCTACGATCAGTCCGACGATTGGTCCCACTACCCTGAAAGCGCGTTACGCGCAGGCGCCATCGTTGCAGAACGGCGTGCAGAGACTGCCACTCCTGCGGGTGGCGCGCGCCATTGACCGCGGCGATCCTCGACTGGAAAGACCGCTCGTGTGTGCCGCGCCCCGATAGTTGGATATTGATCCGACCTTTGGACGCAAAGTACAAAGAGCAGTTTCGGCGGCAGATAGTTCGGTGGTATCTGGAGCCGGGCGCGAGCACACGAACGTCGGCCGCGCGTTATGGCATGGGTGGCAGGGCGATCCGACCCGGGGGCGAGCTACCGGGAACATCGCCTGGCCGGCGACTGCACTAAGATCATTGGCCACGATGCCCGGTTTAGGCCGTCGGTGCTTTGCCTGCAGCAGCGCATCGAGCCTTTTCAGAGACGCTACTCCGAGGATGAGTGTCCGGTACGCGGACCTCAGAGTCGAGTTCCGGAACGTCTACGATCATCGCGGGCGCGTTACGGCGATGTGCATGTCATGGAGGCAATCCGGAAGGCCGGACAGTTGATCAAGTACCGCGCCGGTGGCCCGTCCAGAAGTGGGTTCCGATGTAGCCGGCTTCAAAGTCGACGGGCCAAAGCTTCTACCTGTCGCCGGTGATGGATTCATACAACGGAGAAATCGTTGCTTCCGGATGGATCAGCGACTCACCTACGAACTGGCCAGCGGATGTTGAAGAAGGCACAGACCTCACTGCCACGCAAGGAGTGGCCACTGCAGCGTTCAGACCAGTGCTGACACCGCTGCGCGTCAGCCTATCGTCAACTGCAGGAGCGCCGCAGCCACGTGCAAAGCATGTCCCGCAAGGGCAATCGCCTCGATAACGCGGCCATGGAAAGCCTCTTCGGCGCGCTCAGTCTGAATCCGCCGGGCTCGAGCGCTTTGCGCGCGCCGGTCAATTGCACGCGCGCTGGATAGATGCATCCACTACAACAACCACGAACGCGTCAGGAAAAATTAATGGCCTGATCCTATTCAGAAAAGGACTCAGGCCTTGATGGCCCGCCAGATTTTAACTGTCCGACTTCGTGGGGTCAGTTCGCTCGGCGGGTTTTCAATTGCAACAGCAACTACGCTCAGAAGCGCGTCGACATGCCCAGACCGATAGCTGTCACATTCGAGTGCTGACCGGTCGTAGCCAAGCCCCCCGGGGGGTAAATCGACTGACTTGCGATACCGCTATTCCAGAGCTTCTTGACGAAGCCATAGAACATAGTGGATTTCGAAAACGAGTAGGTGTAGCCGATAGCAGCGGAACGGATAAACCAGTCTCCGGCTTTAACCGGCGTCGTGATTTGTTTGCCGCTCGCAGTGAGATTCTGGTCGCTCAGCTCGCCATAGGAGACGCGGACCGTGCCGAAAGGGCTGGTCGGGACCGTGAAGCCAACCTGCCACCCCTTGTCAACGAAGCCTGGATCGTTGGTACGGATTTGGCCCGAGGCATACAATTCCATGAAATTCAGGTTGTAGCGGATGCCAAGGACATTTTCGTACGTATTGCGAGCCACGGCAGCTTGGTTCTGAAGGCTATGGCCGAAACCGTATTCCGTGATCAGGGGGCCGTTTTCATACCGCAGCGTCGCGAGTTCGAAGTGCCGCTGGTAGGCTTGAGCCGTCAGTGGATCGGACGGATCACCCCAAGAATAGGTTAGCGTGCCGGTCAAGCCGCGAAATGTCGGGCTCGTGTACTGAATCGAATTGTCCGACCGTGCCGGGTCTTGCAGCATGTTGAACAGCCACGGACGCGGATTCTCACCGCCGATCGAACCCAGCGGGGATCCCGGTGCGAGCAGCATCGGATCGAACGTGCCACCCCAATCGTAACCCATCGTCTGGAGGCGACCGGCGATCAACTCGCCGTACTGTGCGCTATGCAGGCCGACAAACGCACGACGACCAAACAGACGGCCGCTTTGGCCTGAGGTGCCGTTGTTGATATTGAAGCCACTTTCGAGGGTGAAGATTGCCGATAGACCGTTACCGAGATCTTCCTGGCCCCTCAAGCCCCAGCGCGAACCACCTGCACCACCGCTGTTCATGCTGATGACGTGCTGCCCATTGGAGTTGGCAAAATAACCCATGAACACATCGGCCACGCCATACAGTGTGACACTGCTCTGCTGCGCTTGAGCCATCATCGGCGCGAATGCTGCTGCGGCAATTGCGCCGCAGGTAATAAGTTTACGCACTGGAAAAGCCTCCAAAAATTGATATTGGTCGTAGGGCGGGCTGCCGACCCACCGTGACACGCCGAGACGTGGGGTGTACGAATTCAAAATGATATTCTTTGTTGCATAAGTTGTGTGGAAAAACACAAAAATCTTGCTTAAGGGTATCCACTAGATGACAGCCGCGAGATCCATTCGGCATGAATTTATTACTTAGCGTTCCAAAGTAATGTGCAAATAGGGACCATTTTTTAGGGTCGTAAGTCAAAATGGGGTTTTCCCCACGTTTACAAGGCGTCCTGCTTGCCTATAGCATTCGATATGCTAAATTGAATACAAAACGCGGACCGGGGCAGCGGGCCCAAGGTTACTATTGCAATGTGCCAAGGAGAAACGATGTCAAACATTCAGGGTGGTCTTTCGTCGCCCGAGTTCATCGCGCAAGCAGATGGATGGCTCGATAGTTGGACGGGACGCGTAGCAGCAATGCTTGTCGGATTCATTTTCGTCGGCTGGATTGCGCACGATCTCCATTCGGATCCACGTTGGAAGTGGCACGCAGGCACCGGCAAACTTCCCCATGAGGTCGTTCACGAATTTATGGACATGGCCTACGCGCAGGGCCATGGGAGCGAGGCCTACAAGGAATACTTCTCGGCTAAAGCGATCGATACCGCGCCCCAGACCGTCGATCACCGGGATGGCGAGCCGATCCCCGATCACGTGAAGAAGGTTATCGTTGAAGGCTTTGACGTCGCTGTCTACCACACGATTGGCGCCGCGCGCGGTCAGGCCGCGCAAGACGTCGTTGATGTATTCCAGCTCGACGGGTCGGGCTGGATCATTCGACGTGATCGTCTCACGGCTCCGGTGCAAGAACAGGCGGCGAACACTGAGGTTGCCGCGCAAAAGCAGGCCTCCAAATAAGCGGGTCGCAAACAAAACGGTGAAAGCATATATGTCTAACGATGATCGCAGGACGACGGCTCAACTCGTCGGCAAAATTATTCTGACCTTCTGTCGCCTGTATCTCGGCGGTTGGATGGTGGTGAGCGGCACCAGCTATTGGCGCACCGTACTCGGGATGGGACCAATCTTTCCGCAGCCGTTCGGCACGCTCCATGCGTCGAATGAATTGCTTGTCACGATGGTTCACACGCACTTCTTCCACATCGTGAAGACGCTCGAGATCTTGGGCGGCCTGTCTCTCGTGCTTGGCCTCTTCGTGCCGATCGGCCTACTGGTACTGTTGCCGGTGTCGTTTGTGGTCTGGTACAACGCAATCATCCTGAACCATCGTTTCGATAAGATGTTCACGCCGTACATGGGCGTCGGGTGTCTCTACATCAACCTGGTGCTGTTGGTCTGGTATATCCGCTACTACCTGCCGATGATGACGTTCAAGACGACGATTGGCCGCATCAGCGACTGGAAGAAGTTGTCCAAAATTTTCAAACCAGATGCTGCTGATCTGGTCTGAATTCGGATTTTGAAGTGAGGGTTTTAGCTACGCTGCTTCGGCAACGTAGCTCTTTTTCGTGTGAGTATCTCGCGATATTCCCGAACAAACGACACAAAGGTTGCTACGTCTTAATCGGTTTGTCATTCAGCCGAGTTGTAGCGACATTCGGGGTGCATTGTTTGCCATGCTGTTGATCGTGCAATAACGAAGTTCGGATTCAAGCCGATCATAGTCCTGTCCGCGTCTGCGCAGGCGATATCGGCGCAGCGTCGGAACTTGGGGCGACCTGGGGCGATTGCGGCATTCCTTCAAGTGTCTGACGAAGAGGGCGCACTCAGTTACGGTAAATGATATGAGCTATTCTTTTAAATCACAGTCCAACACACATCCCGGTTCAAATGACTACGGTCAAGACCTTGCAAATCACTTCAGTGGTTTCGATCCGGAATTTTACGACCGGCGCGTGGCCCATCAAGAAACTGAACTGCAGGAGACGCCGCGAGGTGAAGCGCGAGCAATCGAACAGGGCGTAAAGTTCACGCTCGCGCGTGACCAATGGTAAGCGCGCGATTTAGCACACCGAGTTCATAGGGGCATACGTAAGGCGACATGCAATACGGCAGCGCATCGATCGGCAAGGCGCTTGGAATGCGTCGGCCAGATCAAGCTCAACGAGCAGCTGCCAGATGGTTCGACCGTTCAAAGGTCGAAGTGGCGGGACGATTGTTGTTCCTGGTCAATGCCGATGCCAGGGAATGCCGGCAGGTTCGCCGCGAAAGATTGACACGCTCAGTTGCATTGTCCGCTACCTTGGTGAAGACCATGTCCATGCCATCGCGCCGAACATCCCTGATGCGTTCGCTCGAATCGTTGAGTGATTTAGGCTGCATGGTGCGACCTCCTGTTCACCATCGTGCCTCACATCGAGACCAGTCCAAAATGAATTGTTGTAGCAGCGGAAACAAAACGATATTGGTCGTCCCGCCCCGTTTCCGCTTTAATACGGTGCATTGAAGCGCCGTGATTCATAGACCGAGGCGTCGCCGACAGGGGTATTAAATACCTCGCGCCGCACTACGAGTAGGGGCAGGCTGCGCATGTCGAGATCCACAGACCATCCGGGCCCGGGCCTAAAACACCGAAAACGGTCTAGTGACGCCGCCTAGGCACTTCGCTACCCTGCGATGCGCAACGAAAGAGCATCGATGTCAACCTTGAACGGAGCAATGGCGACACTATGTCGAAGCTGAAACTAACGCTGGGCTGCTGGGATTACGACCGCACCCGCCCTCTGATGGATGGCACGGTCGCAATAGAAGGCGTGGATTTAAACTACCTGAATATGCCGGTGGAAGAGACGTTCTTTCGCATGTTGCGGCATCGCGAATTCGACGTTGCTGAAATGTCGCTGTCATCGTACACGGTATCGTTGGGCAAGGATCGTCCCTTCGTCGCCATTCCGGTTTTTCCGTCGCGATATTTCCGTCATTCGTGCATTTACGTCAACGCCAATGCTGATATCCGCGAAGCCAAAGATCTAATCGGCAAGCGCGTCGGAACGCCTGAATTTCAAATGACCGCGCCGGTGTGGATTCGCGGCACGTTGGCCGAATATTACGGCGTTCCGGTCGACAGCGTAACCTACGTGACTGGCGGCGAGGAAGAGCCAGGCCGCCCCGAAAAGATCAAGCTCGATCTGCCGCCTAACATCAAGATTGAGTCTATCGGCGGCACTCAGACCCTTTCGCGAATGCTGCTCGAAGGTGAGATCGACGCGCTGCACACCGCCCGGACGCCGTCTACATTCCTGACGCATCCGGACCGCGTCAAGCGGTTGTTTCCCGACTACGGCGAGCTCGAGCGCGACTACTTTCGCAAGACGGGTATTTTCCCCATCATGCATACGATCGTCATCCGCCGCGAAATCTACGAAGCCAACCGTTGGCTTGCTCAGTCGCTCTTCAAGGCTTTTGCACAGGCCCAACGGACGGCATACGAGAACCTGCGAGAAACCGCAGCGCTCAAGGTGATGCATCCGTGGTTGATGGCAACGCTTGAACAGGTGGAACAGGAAATGGGCTCGGATTTCTGGTCATACGGCTTTGAGAATAACCGCAATACGCTGGAGACCTTTCTGCGCTACCACCACGAGTGTGGTCTGTCCAGGCAGCGCTATGCTCCTGAGGACCTCTTCGCGCCAGAGACCTTGGAAGCCTTCAAGATCTGACGATTCGTCAGGCGACGTGGGACAACCCGGGCGTCGCCTGCAACGTATTTGCTAGCATGTTCCGCATCAAGGCCACCAACGCCGCCTCGTGGTGGCGTTGCGGTTGAGCAATAGCTTTGACCAGATGGAGGTTGCGCATCAGCGGCGGGTCGACGATGTGTCGTGCGACGAGCTTTCCTTGCTGAAGTTCTTCCCGTATGACTGCCGGCGGCAAGATAGCGGCGCCGAGGCCGAGCGCGACGAGGCGTTTGATGGCCGCCACCGATTGCACCTCAAACACGATGTCCGGCGTCATGCCGATCGCTTGTGCGGCGATTTCCAGCGTCCGGCGTACGGAGTCCCGGGGACCGGTCAGGATAAGCGGCCACCCAAGCAAATCCTCTGCGGAGATATGACCTTCCGCGGTAGCCTGGTCAGGCGCGACGACGAACAGCAGTTCCTCAGAAAGCAGATGAATGTAGTCCAATCCGGTTCGTTCGTCGGCGTCGAAAGCAAGGGCAAGGTCGAGTTCCCCTTTTTCCACTGCGTCGACGAGCGCATAGCTCAGGTTTTCGGTGAAGCTGACCGACAGGTCCGGGATACACTCCTTTGCTTTGACAATCAGGTCAGGGCTCATCACCGACATCACGCTCGGGGTCAGGCCTACACTGAGGTACTCGCGGGTTTTGCCAGCCAGCGCCGCCACATCGTATCGTGCCGACTCCACCAACCCCAGGATCTCTCGCGCGCGCTCGACAAGCAGCCGGCCGGCCTCGGAAGCTGCGACGCCCCGCGAATGCCGTATCAGCAACTCCACACCCAATTCCGTTTCGAGCTGCCGTATCTGCATGCCGAGCGCGGGCTGGGCGACATGCAACAGTTCCGCCGCGCGAGTGATGTTGCCCGCTTCAACGACTCTGATGAGGTAGTTCAACTGACGTAGGTTCATGTTGCAACTCCAACGCTGTGCACATCGAGAGCGAACGCCCAGTAAGGAATCCGCACGGGCAGTGTGGCCGGCTTCGAGATGCGGCGAGCGTCCAGAAAAGAGAGCCCGGCATGGGGAACCTCGCGCGATCGGCACTGAAAAGCACACACGAAGGTGAAGAACCAGAAGAGAGCATAATTTAACCGTCTCTGGTTTATGGAGCAATACTAACTGCGGTGAACTAGGTTCACATATCTACTTCGATGCCGGCCGGTAGCATGTATGCTATGGGTTCATTGCTGAATAATAGAAGTATCTCGATGGCTACGGTCAACACACCGACAGTGATATGCGCCTTTCCTACTCATTCATGTTCCGGTTTACAAACGCATTCGTTTCCGGGCATCATTCACGAGCTCACGAATAGCTGGGCTTTCCTGGGTTGAGTGCGCAAGCACCAGTTTGATCATTATCCGCATAAACTCTTGACGTTCACCTGATGTCAACGGAGCCAACAAGCGAACTTGAGACGCCTCGGCCCGCGCTACCAGACTATCAATGCGTTCTCGACCCGCTTCTGTAATGGAAATACTACTGACTCGGCGATCTTCAGTGCTTGCTTCCTTCGTTATCAGGTCTTCAGACTTGAGACGCTCTAGCACACGCATGATGCTTGTACGGTCTATATCGGTTGCCTGACATAAGGATATTTGGTCGATGCCGGGCCTATCCGCGATCACCTGAAGAGCGCCGAATTGAATCGACGTCATGTTGTAGCATTTTGTCTCTTCTGCAAACAGACGCACCGCCACCTGCTGAAGTCGGCGAATGAGTGCTCCAGGCTTTGTATAGGGGTTGAACATAGACAATTTAAATGGCTGATGAATGATTTCAAGGGAGCGACGCCGACGTCATTTTCAATGGCACTGTCAGCAGTCAGACCAAGTATGCTGCCTTGACCAGCTCCCACTTTCGGAATACTTCGCGACCAGTAAGCATGAAAATCGAGGCATCGCCCTTGCGCGCGGAATGCGAACCCCTCGTATTTTACGATAACGTCAAAATTTTTTTTCAGTCGATTTAATCGCGACGTCGTCCTTTGGATGACGCCGCGGCAACTGACAACACAGCCCACACGGTTTTGTCAGTTCGGCTCGAAGGCGCGGCGTGGCGCCTACTCACCGCCCAACTGCCTTCAACCATTCGATCTGCTGATTCCAGCGTTCTAAGGTCATCTCACGATCCCGCTCATCGAGCGTGAACGTGATGCCAGCGTCGAGCTGCGCGTAAGGCACGCGCTGCGCCTCACCCGACGCGACCACCGCCTCGAAGCAGGCGAGCCCGACGCCCTGCGCTCCAGTCGACTCGATCGGCATTGCATCGAGCTGCACCTGAAAAAACGCACCGTCGAATACGAAGGTCAGCGCCGCGCGTCCGCCTGCGGCGAGCGCGCGTGCCGCTCTCGCTTGCGCCCACAGCGCGAAGCGCAACGAACGGGGACCTGACGCGTACAGCTCACCGATGCCAAGCAGCGACGTCCCGAAACGCCCATCCTCGTGGCATGTGACGAGCGACGCCGCGAAGCCTGTCCGGGCTAGTAGTGCACGGCCGTCGAACCAGTCCAGCAGCGCTGGTGGCCACGCATCGAACTGCAGTCGATCGGCGCTGTGAGTCGCCGCGTTGGCATCACTCATCGTGTTCATTCCTTCGTCGGTGTCCTGTCGCTGAGGCGAGAAAAGTTGCGGGCGAAAAAAACAGCCCGTCCAACGAAAAAGGCCGCCGAATGGCGGACCAGCGTGGTGAGTATGCGCTGCTATTAGCAAAGAACTACCTGCTGAATGAGCTTGTCAACGGGTGACGCACGCGCGGCTGGATTCTCGCCGCAAGTCGAACGGCTTGAGTAGCAACTTCTCGCACATGTTGTGCGGACAGATTATGGCACGAGTCGGTTCACACGCTCGCAGTCATTTCACGGTCCCGGTTGGCGTCATGCATACGTTCCGGAGAGCGCATCGCTAGCACGCGCCGCAGCGCGGAGTCCGAAGCCTCGTTCCTGATCTCGGCCGTACTGCGCCTCGGCGCCCCGGGGCACCGCTGGGCGATACGAGCATTCGCCGATCGCGCTATAGAGCATCATTTTGCCCGTCTCTACGACGCACGACCACCGCTCGTTCGAGGTGTTCGAGAAGACGCGCGTGCTTCAAAACGGTGGCGCGTTAGCGATCGATTCACCGGCGAATTGAATGGCTTACGCCTTTGCGAATGCATGCATACGCTGCATTCCGAGGCTTGCTTCACCGCAGCGCGAGTCGGGAGCCGCCATGCCGGCCGTTTGCAGTGGGCCGGCTTGACGCACAGGCTCGGGCGCACCGGGGTTAGCACCGATCGGGTTTTCCTGATGATCATCAAGATTGACACTATGCTGACGAATATCTAGCATCTGTCAGCATGCTGATTAATTCCGCGGTAGACAAATTATCAGGAGACCCGATGAGAGTTAGCTCTAGTTCAGAGACGAACATGATCCCTGCTTCGCTGCGGGAAAAGATGGTCGATACGGATCTCGTCCCGTTGTGGGAAAGCCCCACGGCACACAAGCTGGATGTTCAGCGCGAGCAGGCTCACATCTGGCCGTGGAGTGCAACTCGACCGATCCTGACTGAGACAGCGCAGATTTCGTCGCCGAAGGTTGTCGAGCGACGCGTCCTCTCGATGGTCAATCCGTTCTCCAAAACGCCCGAAGACGAAGCAACGACCGGCACCATTAGTGCAACGCTGCAAACGCTTCTGGCCGGTGAAATAGCTCGCCCGCATCGCCATTCGATGAATGCCCTGCGGTTCGTGATGGAAGGCCACGGCGCATCCACTATCGTCGACGGCAAGGACTGTCCGATGGAACCAGGCGACCTGGTGTTGACGCCGGCATGGACGTGGCACTCGCATCACCATAATGGTCAAGGCGCAACGATCTGGATGGACGTCCTGGACGTGGACCTCCAGTTGTACTTGGGCACTGATGAATTTCAGCCAGGCCCGATCGTCGATCAGACTCCGCAAGTCGTGGACTCGTCGTTCGCCGTGGCCGGCATCGTGCCCGACTTGGATGCCACGGAGCGTCCATATTCGCCGGTCTTCCGTTATGCGTGGAAAGATGCAGTGACGGCCCTCTACGCGGCTCCGATAGGAGAGGACGGCTCTCGCCGAGTTCGTTACGTCAATCCGCTCAATGGCCAGGCCGTGATGGCGACGCTCGATTGCTATCTCACGGGTCTGATTGCGGGCCTGGCGACGCGGGAATTCAGGACGACGGCGAACACGGTGTGCTGTGTGGTCGCTGGCCAAGGCGTTAGCCAGATTGGTGACCGTCAAATCAAGTGGGGCGAGAAAGACGTTTTCACGATCCCGCAAAACACGTGGGTCACCCACACCTCAGGCGAGGGCGCACAGATTTTCATGGTCACCGACCGTGAAATCTATCGGAAACTCGGTCTTCTTAAGGAATCCTTCAAGGATTAGATCGCGGCCCCGCCCGAGCGCCAGCGCCAGGGCATACCGGCTTATCTCTTCTATGTTCAACCCGTTCACAAAGCCTGGGGCACTCATTCGCCGACTTCAGCAAGTCGCGGTGCGTCTGTTTGCAGAGGAGACGAAGCCCCACAACATGACGTCGATCCAGTTGGGTGCGCTTCAGATTATCGCTGATAGGCCCGGTATCGATCAAATCTCGCTATCACAGGCAACTGACGTAGATCGCACCAGCATTATGCGTGTGATCGAGCGTCTTAAATCGGAAGGCCTTGTAACGAAAGAGGCCAATGCCGAGGATCGGCGAGTCAGCAGTATTTCCATTACGGAGGCTGGTCGTGAGCGGATCGGCCAATTGATTGAAGGAGCAGATGCCTCCCAGGCATGCCTGCTGGCCCCGCTGACGCCGAATGAACGTCAGGAATTCATGCGGATGATGATGAAGCTCGTACTCGCACATTCAGCTACCGGAAGCCTCGCTGTTCGGGATCTTGCGATTGAAGCGAAGCAACTGTATCTGAAAACAGGGCCTTGAATGAGTAATTCGAAATCACACGTCGTCGTAGTGGGTGCAGGCCAGGCGGGCGCCGGCGTTGCAATGGCATTGCGCAATAATGGATTTCATGGCGCGATAACGCTGATCGGCGATGAACCGCATCCGCCCTACGAGCGACCACCCCTGTCGAAAGACGTTCTCCAAGGCCGCACAGCCGTCGAAAAGACGTGGATTCAGCCGATTTCCGTTTTCAATGAAAAAGAAATTGAAGTCCGCCTCGATATCCGGGTAACCGCGATTGACGCCGAACGTCGGGTGCTGACTTTGTCGGACCGAAGCCAGATCAGTTACGACAAACTCGTTCTAGCCACGGGTGCGCGGCCCCGCATGCTGACGCTTCCGGGCACAAACAATGATCGGATTCACGTCCTGCGCACCATCGACGACGCCCTACGCCTATCCGAACAGATGCGCACGGCTAAAAGCATTGCGGTCGTTGGAGGCGGTTTCATTGGACTGGAAGTTGCGGCCTCAGCCCGGGCAATGAGTGTCGCCGTCACCGTTCTGGAAGCTGCACCCCGTCTGATGGAACGTTCGCTTCCGGAATCCGTCGCGACGTTCCTGGCTGACGTTCATAAGGAAAACGGCGTCGCTATCGTGACCAACGCACGCTTGCGTGGCTTTGAACAGTCTGAATCCGGAGTGCGAGTACTGCTCGACGCCGATGATTTTCTGGACGTCGATTGCGTGGTTATGGGCGTCGGCGCAATTCCCAATACGGAAATTGCCGAAATCTGTGGGCTCGTAGTTCAAGACGGTATCGTGGTCGATGAATACGGTCGCACCAGCCACCCGGATATTTACGCTGCAGGCGACGTCACCCGGCACTTCAATCCGCTGCTTGATCGTCATATCCGGCTCGAGTCGTGGCAAAACGCACAGAATCAGGCGATCGCTGTGGCGAAGGCAATCACGGGCGAGCCCGAGGCATATGCCGAAGTTGCATGGCTGTGGAGTGATCAATACCACCTGAATATCCAAACGGCCGGCAATCCGGGCGACTGGAACGATTTTGTCTGGCGCGGAAAACCGGAAGACGGCAAGTTCACTGTGCTCGCGCTCGCGGACCGAAGAATTATTGGAGCGATCTGCATCAATAACGGGCGGGATATGAGATACGCCCGTCAGATGATCACCAATCGCGTGATCGTCGATCGAGAGAAATTGGCCGATCCGGCCACGCCACTCCAGTCCTTATCACGTTAAGCGAATCAATATGAGTGACATCACCAATGAGTTGGTAGCCCGTTCCGAGGAAATCGAGGAAGGTGGCATGCAGGGTTTCACTGTGCAAGGGCGTCCGATCGCCATCTATCGCGTTGACGGTCAACTCTACGCAACGGACAACATCTGTACGCACGGTCACGCGCTGATGACCGACGGTTATCTCGAAGACCGCGTAATCGAATGTCCGCTGCACGGCGGACGTTTTGACATTGCCACCGGAGAAGGCCTGGGCGCCCCGATTACCTGCGCTCTGGCATGCCACAAGGTGGAGGAGTCCGATGGCCAAATCCGCATTACTCTGAACGGAGACGACGCATGAGCGCGACGACTGAATTCGAATTGCCGACCAGGCGGGGGCTGTTCTTTGGTGGTGAGTGGCACGCGCCGCTCGGTGGTTCCGAAATGACGGTGAATCCAGCCACACAGGAAAGCCTTGGCACGGTCTCGGTCGCTAACAAGGAAGACGTCGATCTGGCGGTCAAGGCGGCACATGAAGCATTCAAGTCGTGGCGTCTGGTCAAGCCGATCGAGCGCGCCCGGCTGCTGCGCGAACTGGCTGCAAAGGTCAGGGATCGCGCTGACGAATTCGCGTGGCTCGACTCGCTCAATTGCGGTAACCCGATCAAGGAAATGGCGCGCGATGCAGTGATCGCTGCGGCACAGATCGAGTACTTCGCCGGGCTTGTTCACGAAACCAAGGGCGACACGGTACCGATGGGTGACGGCGTACTCAACTACACGCTGCGTGAGCCGCTTGGCGTCGTCGCGCGCATCGTAGCTTATAACCATCCGCTGATGTTCCTCGCCAGCAAGTTGGCACCCGTGGTGGCAGCAGGCAACACCGTGATCTTGAAGCCACCTGCTCAGGCGCCGCTGTCGGGCTACCTGCTGGCCGAACTCGTTTCCGAAGTGTTCCCTCCGGGCGTCATCAATATCATCAGCGGCGACCGTGAGTGCGGTGAAGCGCTGGTCGCGCACCCGCTGGTTCGGAAGGCGGCTCTCATCGGCTCGACCGCTACCGGCGCCGCGATCCTCAAGGGCGCGGCCGACAAAATCATGCCGGTGACGCTTGAACTCGGTGGTAAGAACCCGCTCGTGATTTGCGGCGACGCAAATCTCGACAAGGCAATCCAGGGCGCAGTGTCCGGCATGAACTTCCTGTGGGCCGGTCAATCGTGCGGCTCGACGTCGCGTCTGTTCGTTCATCGCAGTGTCTACGAACGCGTGTTGTCGTCGATGAAGCATCTGATCGTCGAGCAGCACAAGTGCGGCATGCCCACGGACCCGAAAACGACAATGGGCTGCCTGATCTCGAAGCCGCAATTCGACAAGGTCATGGGCTTCATCGAGTCGGCCAGGGCAGAAGGTGCACGTCTGATCTGCGGTGGCGGCCCCCCGGATGATCCCGCACTCGCAAAGGGCTGGTTCGTGGAGCCGACGGTGTTCGCCGACGTGACGCCTGAAATGCGTCTATTCCGCGAAGAAGTATTTGGGCCAGTGCTGGCAGTGATTCCATGGGATGACGAAGAAACGCTGCTCGAACAGATCAACTCGGTTGAATACGGCCTGACGGCTTCGATCTGGACGAAGGATCTGGCGCGGGCGCACCGTCTGGCCGGCCGCGTTGAATCCGGATTCGTCTGGATCAATTACGTCAGCTCGCACTTCATCGGTGCCGAATTCGGCGGCTACAAGAAATCCGGTATGGGCAGGGAAGAAGGGTTGTCGGAACTCCTGTCCTATACCCAGACCAAGAACGTGCACGTTTCGCTGACCTGATGAGCGACTTCATGATCGAAAAAGTTGATGATTTTTACGCCCAGCATGCCGAAATCATTTGTGATGACCGGCTCGAACAATGGCCGGAA
Organism: Paraburkholderia sprentiae WSM5005; assembly: GCF_001865575.2. Lineage (NCBI taxonomy): Bacteria > Pseudomonadati > Pseudomonadota > Betaproteobacteria > Burkholderiales > Burkholderiaceae > Paraburkholderia > Paraburkholderia sprentiae. Next base: position 1,761,770 of record NZ_CP017561.2, on the reverse strand, counting down.
TTGTATGCCGACGAATGCGTCTACAAAATCATTTCGCGCGTCAACTACGAGCGTTCGCTGCCGGTCGGTGTGATCTTCGCAGAGAGCAAGGGAGCACTGATCGATCGGGTCACGGCCATTCGCAACACGATGGTGTTTTCCCCGCGCTACTTGACGCACCTGATTGGTAGCGTACGGATCGTCGGCGAAAAGGAGGGTGTGCTGGATACCCGCAGCCAGTTCGCGGTGTACCAGACCCTGGTGGACGGCACTCCCGAATTACAACTGCTGGGCCGCACGTTTGACCAGATCGACGCGAGCGGCGAGGCCTTGAAATTCAAGAGCCGCTTTGTTGTATTCGATAACGAACTGGTGCCCGGTTCGGTTGTGTATCCGGTGTAAGGAGAATTCAAATGACTAACTCCCGCCAATGGCCGACTGAGGATTGCACGCGCGTCCCGAATTGGGTCTACTCCGATCCCGAGAACTATCAGGACGAACTCGAAAAGATCTTCTACGGTCCGTTCTGGAGCTTCATCGGCCTCGAATGCGAGATTCCTAACGCCGGCGACATCAAGCGTGCCACGGTCGGCGAGCGCTCCGTGCTGATGACGCGTGACGAGGAGGGTGGCGTCAACGTCGTGCTCAACAGTTGCGCTCACCGAGCCGCAGAAGTCGTTCAGAAGAAATTCGACAACGACACTGCTCTCATGTGCCCGTATCACCAATGGACGTATGACTTGAAGGGAACCCTCACGGGCGTTCCTTTCCGTCGCGGACAAAAGGGTGCTGGTGGCTATCCGAAAGAGTTCGATCTGAAGCAACACGGCCTGCGCAAACTGCGTGTCGAGATCGTCAACGGTGCGGTGTTCGCCACCTTCGATGAGCGGGCACTGCCGATGAAGGAATATCTGGGCGAAGACGTCTACGCGCGCTTGACCCGTGTGTTCGATGGCCGGAAACTCAAGGTCATTGGCTATCAGCGTCAGCGCATCAAGGCGAACTGGAAACTTTATCCGGAAAACCTGAAGGACTCGTATCACGCGACGCTCCTGCATGTATTTCTCATCAGCTTCGGTCTCTATCGCATGGACCAGGATGGTCTCCTGTTCCACGACGAACGCACGCGTGCGAACAACGTCGTTGCATCGACGGCGACGGCGCGTGACAAGTTGACCGGCCAGCAAGAGATGATTTCGTTCAAGGACGGCTACCAACTGAACGATATGCGTCCCGTGACGCCGGTCAAAGAGTTCGACGACGACATCACGATCCAGAACCTCACGATGTTCCCCGCGCTAACCGTGCAGCAGCAACAGAATCTCCTTCAGACACGCAACGTGCTGCCGATGGGCCCCAACGAGTTCGAACTCGCGTGGACGTTCTTCGGCTACGAAGACGACACGGAAGAGATGACGCTTCGCCGCACGCGGCTGGCGAACCTCACGGGCTCCGCTGGCTATATCTCGGTGGATGACACGGAGGTCTTCGAGTTTTCGCGTAACGGCATGCTGCCCAACAACGACCGCGACTGCGTGATGGAGATGGGTGGCTACACAACCGAGACGCCGACGAAGGGCGATATGGTCTCCGAAGCAGCGATCCGAGGCTTCTATGAGTTCTATCGCAAGATCATGTACTCGGCGTAAGACCTCGTTGGGTCAATGCGAATCGGGTAAATGCTGATCAGTGTCACGTTGACACCTGACAGTGGTGACGCAACAATCGTTATCCTAAGTAAAGGAGTGAAGTCTTGAAGATGCTGCGTACAGTTTCGGTGATCGCTTCTTCCGTCGTGGCGTTCGCTTCTCAGCAAGCGATGTCCGAACAAACTCCGATCAAGATAGGGTTTGAAGCGGAGTTGTCGGGTCCGCAAGCGACGTTGGGTGAAGATCAATACGCCGGCTTCATGTTGCGCGTTCTGATGAACGGCGGAAAACTGGGTGGCGTTCCCGTTCAGGTTATCCGGGAGGATAGCCAGCTTAAGCCCGAGGTGGCAGCACAGGTCACGCAAAAACTGATCGAAAAGGACAACGTACCCATTATCACGGGCCTGACGTTTTCGCCGATGGCAGCTGCGGCAGTGAGGGTCGCGACGCCGCACAAGGTCTTTGTCGTTATCTCGAACGGAACGACGAACCCGATGGCAGGCGCGGAGTGCTCGCCGTACCAGTTCGTCACCTCGTGGCAACCGGAACTGCTGAGCGCGACGCTCGCCAAGTATGCGAACGACAAAGGCTACAAGCGCATCAGCCTGATGGCGCCGAATTACGTTTCGGGAAAGAACTTCCTGGCGACGTTCAAGCATGTCTTCAAGGGTCAAGTACCGGACGAGATCTACACGCCGCTCTCGCAGCAGGACTTCTCGGCTGAAATCCTTCAGGTTTCAGCGTCGAAGCCCGATGCGGTATTCGTTTTCTACCCGGGCGGATTGGGCATCAACTTCGTGCGTCAGTATCAACAAGCCGGTTTGGGCAAGACGACCCCGCTGCTCGCACTGGGCGCTGTCGATGGCAACAACCTCACGGCTCTGAAGGATGCTGCGTTAGGCGCGGTGACGAGCGGTGCATGGTCGCCGGATCTCGATAACGCAGCGAACAGGGAATTCGTCGCTGCCTTCGAGAAGCAGTATCACCGGGAACCGACGATGTTCGCTGCGCAAAGCTATGACGCAGCACAGCTGATCGACTCGGCCATTGCCAAGGTCAAGGGCAATATGGACGACAAGGAAGCGTTGGGCGCCGCACTGAAGGAGGCGAAGTTCGCGACCATTCGCGGCCACTTCTCGTTCGCGAAAAACCACTTCCCGAATGAAGATTACGACGTCCTGGAAGCCGTTAAGGACGGTAAGGGTGGTGTCACCCTCAAGTTGATCGCCGCGCCGATGCACGATCCGTCCGATCCTTTTGTCAGCGCTTGCGCGCTGAAGTAAGCCTCGACAGGTAAGCCGCCTTATCGGCTGACCTTCACCTGGAAATTTGGGAATCTACAATGTCTGATACGCCTACGCAGGAACGGAAAGATAATCCGCAGGATCTCCGTACCTACCTCGAAAAACTTGAACGGGCCGGCAAGTTGTTCCGAATCAGCCGTCCGATTTGCAAGGAGACGGAACTGATGCCACTGGTGAAGTGGCAGTTCCGGGGTCTGCCGGAATCGGAGCGACGCGGCTTTCTGTTCGAACACGTTGTCGATGCCAAGGGCAACAAGGTCAATGGCGGCGCCGCAGTAGGTATCTACGCGTCGTCGAAAGAAGTCTATGCCTTGGGCATGGGCTGCGACGTCAAGGACGTCAAACAACGCTGGCAGGAAGCACAGGCCGCACCGATCGCACCGCGAATCGTCGAATACGGTCCCGTGCAGGAAGAAGTGCACATGGGCGACGATCTGCTTGCGCATAGCGGTCTGGACGAGTTTGCACTTCCGATCTCTACGCCTGGCTTCGACGTCGGTCCCTACACGACGGCCTCGAATTGGGTCACAAAGGACCCGGAGACCGGCTGGCTGAACGTCGGCAACTACCGTGGCCAGATCAAGGGACCAGATCGCATGGGTGTGCTGCTCGGCCACCTGAATCACGGTTCGATCCACTGGCACGCCTACCGGAAGCTGGGTAAGGTCATGCCCGCCGCATTGGTTATCGGCGGCCCGCCTGCACTGACTTACGCGGCAGGCACCCGTTTGCCGTATGGCGTAGAGGAATACGCGGTCGCCGGTAGCCTGATCGGTGAGCCGCTCGATCTCGTGCGCTGCAAGACCGTCGATTTGCAGGTTCCGGCTAACGCCGAACTCGTCATCGAGGGCTACTTCCTCACGGACTGCATGGAGCCTGAGGCGCCGTTTGGCGAATACACCGGCTACATGGGCGAGCGCGAATACAACGCGGTGTTCCAGGTGACGGCAATCACGCACCGCAGTAATCCGGTGTTTACGAACATCACGAGCCAGATGCCTCCTAGCGAGAGCAGCATGCTCAAGAAGGTCGGTCAGGACAATACGTATCTGTTCCACCTTCGCAATCACTGTGGCATCCCGCAGGTCGTGGACGTCGCCTTCCACCAGATCGCGCTGGATTACTGGTGTGTCGTCAAGATGAAGCCATGTGATCCTGCGGTGGCATGGCAAGCGCTCTATGCACTGCCGGGGCGCCACAACCACGTGGGCAAATTCGCAATCGCGGTTGACGAGGACATCGATCCGAACGACCTCGAATCCGTAATTTGGGCGATGTGCTATCGCACGCAGCCGCATAAGGACTTCGTGACCTTGCCTGAGCGATGCATGGGTCTCGATCCGTCTGCGGAACGTCGGTATGCGACCCGTGACGGTCATTCGAACGAGCTGCTCTACGGTTCGATGATGCTTGTCAACGCCATGCGCAAGAAGAACATGGCGCCGGTTTCGCTGCCCGCGCGTCCGTTCATGGAAAACGCAAAGGCAATCTGGGAAGAACTCGGATTGCCTTCGCTGACGCCGCGAATGCCCTGGTTCGGCTATGAGCTTGGCCTGCGCTCGGAACGTGATCGTGAAGAAGCGCAGTGGGCCGTCGAGGGTAATTATCACAAGGTGGGTGAACGCGCGCTGGCCAAGCGTCTGCCGATCGGTGACGATGGTCGGCCAGATGAAAATGCCATCAAGGAAATGGAGTGAAACGGCGCCTTATTATCGGAATCTCGGGAGCGTCGGGTGCCATTTACGGCATCCGCGCTTTGGAGGCTCTGCGCGAGAGCCCGGACGTCGAAAGCCATCTGGTTATGTCTCCTTCGGCGTCCCGTACCATCGCCGAAGAGACTAACTGGACGGTAAAGGACGTAAAGGCTCTCGCCAGTGTTGTCTACAACTACGCTGACATCGGGGACGCGATCGCCAGCGGTTCATTTCGCACCGCCGGTATGTTGGTCGCACCGTGTTCTATCAAGAGTCTATCAAGCATCGCTAATTGCTTTGGAGACAACCTGTTGACGCGAGCGGCTGATGTCTGCCTGAAGGAGCGGCGACCGCTCGTTCTGATGGTTCGGGAGACGCCCTTGCATGCCGGGCATATCGACATTATGCAAAGGGCCGCAAATAGTGGCGCGATCATAATGCCGCCCGTGCCTGCGTTCTACTCTCGTCCAGCAACGATAGACGAGATGGTGAATCACACCGTTGGTCGGGCGCTCGATCTGTTCGACATCGATACCGGTCTGATCAAACGATGGACAGGAAAATCTCAGAGCACGCAGTGACAGCCCGGATGCACACGAAACAAAAAAATTGATTCAATCAATGATGTGGAGACATGATGGTCGATCATCTGGGGCACGGCTCCAAGCCGAGAGTAGCAGGAGCAGCACAGACGTTCATTTTGATGGTCATAAGTTGTCTGCCGGTCCTGGGTGGGGTTCTGATTGCGCCGTCGCTTCCACGAATGGCGGAGAACTTTCATGATGTAGCGCATGTAGGGATGTGGGTACGTTTCACCATGACAACGCCTGCACTCATGATTGCTTTGCTTGGACCAGTTGCAGGATGGCTGGTAGAGAAGTTCGGGCGGCGTCCAATGATCGGCGTTACCCTGTTCTTCTATACGCTATTCGGCACAGCACCGCTGTACCTGGCCGATCTTCACTGGATTGTCGGCAGTCGTATTGCGCTCGGCGTGACCGAAGCGATGGCGATCACGATATGCACGGCTCTGATGTGCGACTACTACACGGGTGCCGCCCGCGAGCGCGTGTTCGCTTATCAAACGGCGATCAGTTCACTGGCCGCGTCGGTGTTCTTTGTCTTCGGTGGTCTGCTTGGAAACCACGGCTGGCGCACTCCATTTTGGCTTTACATATGCGGTGTGATTCTGATCCCGATGGCACTCGCGCTCCTTTGGGAACCCGCGAGGCGACAGGAGGAGGTCCAGCCCGCCAGGAACACGGATTTCAAGTGGACTGGAATGCTCCCGAGTTATGCACTGCTCTTTTTCGCAGCGATCTCCATGTTCGTCGCTGCCGTCGAACTCAGTTTTGTGCTCAAAAGCATCGGGACGGCAACGCCGGGCCAGATCGGCATGATCATGGGTGTCTCGCACCTGGCATTGGTTATCGGTGCGCTGTGTACACGGTTCACCCGTCCGTTGGGCTCGAAGTTCTGCCTGGTTGCCAGCTTTTCGTTCATGGCCGTTGGCCTGATCGGAATCTCGGAGGCGCCGGTTATCGGTCTAGGGTGGACGTTGGTAGCCGTTGTACTCCACTCTGCCGGCTGTGGGGTCGCAATTCCGTCCATCGCCGATATCGTGATGTCTAAACTTCCGGTCGAACGCCGCGCGAAGGGATCAGGCGGATACGTCTCCTGCGTGTTCTTCGGCGAATTCGCAGCCCCGATTGTCGTGGCTATCATCAGCGCCAACACGGGGAGCAACCTGGTTGGAATCCGCGCCGTAGGCATCATTATCCTGGTGATTGCGATCGGTCTTTTCCTGTCCTTCAAGCCACGGAAATCGGTGACCCGAGCGACACCAGGATAAGTGCCGGGTGTGAGCTCTCAAGGGCGCACACCGTTGGTCAATTTGATAGTTGGAGAGCCGAACAGGGCAGTCCTATGTCGCCATCACTTATGCTTCTGCAGTTACTCAACGGGTTACAGTTCGGCGTGCTACTTTTCCTGCTTTCCGCCGGACTGACACTCGTGCTGGGCATCATGAACTTCGTGAACCTTATGCACGGTTCGCTCTACATGCTCGGCGCGTATTTCGCGGCTGTTACGTTCAACGCTACAGAGTCCTTTGTCGAGGCTGCGGCGGCCGGTGTTTTCGGAACACTGCTCGTCGGTGTCGTGCTCGAAACGGCGATCTTCCGCAAACTGTACATCCGCGATCACATGACGCATGTACTAGCCACGTTCGGCCTGATCCTGTTCTTTAACGAGCTCGTTAGCATCATCTGGGGATCAGGATCGATTGCCACGCAGGTTCCGGACTCCCTCGGCGGTGCAATTCGGATATTCGGAATTCCTTACCCGACGTATCGGTTCGCGATCCTCCTCGTTGGTCTTTTCGTGGCCGTCGCACTATACATTTTCATCCATCGAACTCACGTCGGTATCCTGATTCGCGCGGGGGCATCCAACGCCACGATGATCGCAGCCTTGGGTATCAACATCCGGAGGTTGAACTGCGCAGTCGTCGCGATCGGTGCCGGCCTGGCCGGGCTCGCGGGCTTCATGAATGGTCCGCTATCGTCTGTTCAACCAGGAATGGGTGGTCCAATCCTGATCTTGACGCTGGTGGTCATCGTGACGGGCGGTATTGGTTCCGTGCGCGGGGCTTTTTACGGCGCGCTGATCGTCGGGCTGGTGGATACAGGTGGACGCGTGTTCCTGCCCGCTCTGCTTCGAGGTGTCATGCCGCACGCGAGTGCTCAGGTTGTCGGGGCGTCGCTGGCTTCCATTCTGATTTATCTCGTCATGGCGGCAGTCCTGGCATTGCGCCCGCAAGGTCTATTTTCGGTTAAGCATGGATAAGAAAATCATTGTCACGCCACCGACGGCGGTCACCATCATCCTGTTGGCGGCATTCGCCCTCATTCCGTTGCTTTCGGGCGTGCTCCGGCAAAGTTATTACACGACGTTCGCCACGCGTATTCTGATTATGGCGATGGCCGCGAGCGGACTCAACCTGGCGCTCGGCTATGGCGGGATGATCAGTCTGGGTCATGCGCTGTACATGGGGATCGGGGCGTACGCTGTCGGCATCTGTGCATTTCACGGTATCGATAGTGGCTGGACGCAATTGATGGTTGGATTGATCGTCGGTGGCGTGGTGGCCACCATGGTGGGATTGATCAGCCTGCGCACGTCAGGCATGGCGTTCATCATGATTACGCTGGCGTTCGCGCAAATGCTTTATTTCCTGATCATGACGCTAACGGACTACGGCGGAGACGACGGCTTGACGATCGAACATCGCAGTGCGTTCGGCGGACTGGATCTTGGGGGGAATACGGTACTTTATTACGTTGTGTTCGCCGCGTTCATCGCGATACTTTTTTTCATGAACCGGATGATGAACGCCCGCTTCGGTCAGGCGGTGCAGGGTTGCCGCTCGAACGAACGGCGGATGAAAGCATTGGGATTTGCGACGATTCAATACCGTCTGGCCGCGTACGTTTTGTCGGCATTGATCTGCGTGCTCGCCGGCTTCTTTCTGGCGAATCTGGTGCAGATTGCAGCGCCCTCATACGTCACCTGGACGGTTTCGGGCGAACTGATGGCCATGGTGGTCTTGGGCGGTCAGGCGACCATTATTGGGCCGTTCGTGGGGACTATCGTCATGTTGACGTTCGAGGAGGTATTTTCCAGTTCAAAGTTCGGGTTGCCGCATGACGTCGAACAGCTGCTCAATAACCACTGGATGGCGCTGCTCGGCGCGTTTATCGTGATTGTGACGATGACGGTTAAGCGCGGCATCTTTGGATCGATTCCAAACACCTGGGGGCGTGGATGAGGCCCTTGCTCGAGGTGAAAAATCTGGTCAAGCGCTTTCGCGGATTGGCCGCCACGAACAACGCAACGCTTGACGTGCTAGAGGGTGAGATCCATGCCCTGATCGGCCCGAACGGTGCGGGGAAATCGACGCTCATCAATCAATTGTCGGGCGAACTTGTGCCGGACGAAGGGCGCATTGTTTTTCGCGGGCAGGATGTGACGGCCGCGCCCACCCATCGCCGCGCACAGATGGGGCTCGTGCGCTCCTATCAGATCACTTCCGTGTTCAACGATATGACGGCGCTCGAGAATGTCATGCTGGCGGTTCAGGGCCGTACGGGGCGGAATTTCGGAGTCTGGACGCCGACGCGCCGAGATCGAGATCTCATTGGCGAGGCGGTCGAAGCCCTCTTGCAGGTGGGATTGGAGACCGAAATGAACACGCCGGTTTCCGAAATGGCGCACGGCGCGCGGCGCCAGCTTGAATTGGCAATGGCACTTGCACTCAAGCCGCGCCTTATGCTTCTGGACGAGCCGCTTGCAGGTATGAGCCAGGTTGAATCGGAAGCAATGGTGGCGCTGCTGAAACGCTTTAAGAGCGACATCAGCATGCTGTTGATCGAGCATGACATGGATGCGGTGTTTGAACTCGCAGATCGCGTGACGGTTTTGGTTTCCGGGCAACCGATCGAGACCGGCACTCCGGATCAAATCAGGTGCAGCCAGACGGTGCAGGAAGCGTATCTGGGGAAGCCGTCGGAGCTCATGTGATGCTGAAAATAAAGAATATCGCGGCGAGCTACGGCACGAGTCAGGTACTTTGGGATATATCGCTAGGGATCGCGGCTGGCGAGGTCGTGACACTGATTGGCCGTAATGGCATGGGGAAGTCCACCACCATCAAAACACTGATGGGACAACTGCCGATCAAGGGCGGGTCGATCTTCTTTGATGGTCGAGAGATCTCGGGCATGGCGGATTACCGCATTGCTCAGGCGGGCATCGGATTGGTGCCGGAGGGACGCGGAATTTTTCCCAATCTGACCGTCAAGGAAAACCTGATCTGTGCGGCGACAAACCGTAGACAGGTGAATAACCCTTGGGTCCTGCATCGCGTGTACGAAAGGTTCCCCCGCCTGAAGGAGCGCGAAACGAATTTGGGCTCGAATCTCTCGGGCGGCGAGCAGCAGATGCTGGCAATCGGACGGGCACTCATGACGAACCCTCGTCTGCTTATTCTCGATGAGGCGACGGAAGGTCTGGCTCCGTTAATCCGGCGAGAAATCTGGCAATGCCTGGGCATGTTGAAGGACGAGGGTCAGGCAATGCTCGTGGTCGACAAGAATTTGGCGCCGCTGTCGAGATTGGCTGATCGTCACTATGTGATCGAAAAGGGACGCGTGGTCTGGACTGGAGATTCGGCTGCACTTGAGGCAGACGGTGACTGCGTTAGACAGTACGTTGGCTTGTAATTTGACTCAAGTTTTTTCTTGAACAAACTCAGGAGTGAAAATGAGACTTACGGTTGAAGACATCGTTGGTGTGCTTGGGATTGTACCGACGCCTGCAACGCCGGACGCAGGCCGGTGGGATACGAAGAACAGCGTCAATCTCGACGAAACCGAGAAGATGATCAAACTGGTGACGGCGGCCGGCGTTGATATCTTGATGGCAAACGGCACGTTCGGTGAGGGGGCAACGCTGACGCGTGAGGAACATCTCGACTTCACGAAGTGCATCATCGAAACGAACGGCAAATCCCGGCCGTTTTTCGCTGGTGTCACGACGATGAATACGCGTGACACTATCGCTCGTGGCCGTGAACTGATCGAGCTGGGCGCCGATGGCCTGTTTGTCGGCCGCCCGATGTGGCTGTCCGTTGATCAGAAGGACATCGTTCGCTACTACCGGGACATCGCTGAAGCGTTGCCTGGCGTTCCGCTCGTCGTGTACGACAACCCGATCGCGTTCAAGGCAAAGATCAGCCCCGAGGCCTACAAGGCTCTGGCGGAAATTCCGGAAGTTGTCGCGGCGAAGCACGTCGGTGGCCCCACGCTCGAACCCGACATGATCGCCGTCGGCGACAAGATGCGCATCTTGCCGCTGGCGCCGGAATGGTATCCGGTGGCGATCAAGCATCCCGAGCTCGCACGCGCGTGCTGGACGGGTGGCATTGCCTGTGCGCCGAGCCCCATCGTGGCAAACTCGCGTGCCATTCTGGCAGGCGACTGGGAACGGGCGAAGGAAATCACCGCTAAATTGAAATGGGCGGAAGCACCGATGTTCCCGGGCGGCGACCTCGCGCGGTTCATGGACTACAGTATCCAGATCGGCCATCTGCGGTTCAAGGCGGCAGGCCTGATCGATCCGGGGCCATCGCGTCCCCCGTACCTCGAAGTTCCCCAGGAATATGTGGCGGGCGCAGTCGAGTGCGGTGAACGCTGGGCGCAGTTGGAAAGAGAGTTTCAGGCACAGCAGTGATAGAAGAGCCTCGTCAAATCGAGGCGTTTTCCTGGCGCGTTATCCCGGTGCAACAACTTTGATGCGTAGGGTCGTCACGTAGTCCACGAGCAGTGGTCTTCCAAGCGCTCTTTAATCGAAGCTACCGATATCAGATATTCATGACCAACATCTACGATCTGATTCGGTTTTGGTAATTAGGTATGCAGAGTGATGGTGGAGGTGTGGGCGAGATACGGATTAATAATTGCAGGTAAACCGGGCGTTACGTTCGCACAAATCCTCCTGATAATTCGACTGGACGCGAAACGAAGAAACGCGTCTTCATAATAAAATTGGAGATTCCTATGAAGGTGAAGAAACTCGCTATCGGGGCGGCAATGTTGCTCTTCGTTACGGAAGCCTATGCAGAAAGTAGTGTCACGCTCTACGGCATCATGGATACCGGCATCGAGTTCTATAACCACGCCAAGACTGGTGGTTCGGTCTATGGCATGCCGGCACTGACGGGCGAATTGCCTTCGCGTTGGGGCCTGAAGGGTGTGGAGGATCTGGGCGGTGGCCTGAGGGCTGTGTTCAACCTCGAAAGCGGCTTCGCGCCGGGGACGGGCGGTCTGAACTACGGTGGGCGTCTGTTCGGTCGTCAGGCCAACGTCGGTCTTGGCAACCGGTTCGGCACAGTGCTGTTTGGACGCCAAAGCAACATGACGTATTACTCGGTCGTAAACGCCGATATCCTGGGACCGGCGCTGATCGGCTTGGCCAGTTTTGACCCCTACCTGGCGAACGCACGTAGCGACAATGCGATCGGTTACATGGGCAAGTTCGGCGGCGTGACGATCGGCGCGACGTATAGCTTCGGTCGCGATTCGGCGACGGTGCCAGGGCCCGGTGGAACAGGCTGTGCTGGCCAGGTTCCCGGCGATTTCCAGGCCTGTAAGCAGGTCACCGCTATGGTGATGTATGACACCGCGAACTACGGCGCATCGGTGTCTTTCGATCAGATGCGCGGTGGGGCATCAACGGACTTCGGCCCGCTTGTGAGTAGCGCGGACAAAGACACGCACATCCAAGCTACGGCGTATTACGATTTCAGCCACGGGAAGTTCGCAGGTGGTTGGATACACCACAACGTGAACGTCGGTCGGTCGTACCACACGGATCTGTACTTCCTGAACGGTACCTATTTGCCCACGCCGTTCCTGGCACTCGATCTCGTCGGCGCGCATTTTAATGTGAGCAACCCGTCGAATATCGGCGGCGTGATCGAGAACGGTGCGATCGTCCCGGGTAGCGTAGCGCCGGCGACGTCGAATTCGACCATGATTACGGCTCGTGCGACGTACTTCGTGTCGAAGCGTACCTCGGTGTACGCTATGCTCGGGTACATGATCAACAGCCGAAATGGTGCAGTGGCGCTTACGGGTGGCGGTACGGTCCAAACGGGCGCGAACCAGACGGGTGGCATGGTCGGCATCCAGCACAAGTTCTAACGCTCTAAGCGGGCAATAAAAAGAAAAGAAAGCCTCCAGAGCGAACCGCACCTCAAGCTTGGACACCGATCCAACCTTTGGGGTGTTTTCTGAACCGCTTTGGGTTTCCTGGTCAGGTTGAAGTGTTAGTGTCTGGCCTTTCATGAGTCTTCGGCCGCAGGCCGAAGACTATATTGCCAGGCGGGAAACTCGCCCGGTGTTAAATCGTTGAGGGCCAAGTCAGCTCGGGTCTCGTTGGAGTCCCGCCGCTATGCCTCGATCTCGCGTTTTGCTTCAGCCATAGATCCGAACCAGTGCAGGTTGAGGTAATCGTCCCGGAATGAGCCGTTGAACGTCCCGATGAAGTTGTTATCTGCCGGCTTGCCCGGACGGCTGAAGTCGATCTGTAACTTGTAGTGGTACGCGCGCATATTCAGCAGGCGACGAGAGAACTCGCTGCCGTTATTGGCAAACAGGAAACGTAGCGCCGCCAGCCGGTTCAGTACCGACACAACGTCGTGTGCACGCAGACGATGTCCAACCTCAATGGCGAGCGCCTCTCGGTTGACGACGTCCACGACCGTCAAAGCGCCGACGCGTCCCATTGCTTGAGTGCAGCCACAGAACGCCGGGAATCTTCCAACGCTTAATATAACTTGGCTATGATATAGCTGTTTCTAACGCCGGACTGAGTGAACATGAATGACCTTGTATCGAAAGACGCTGAAGCCCCTGTGCGGGAAAGTGATAATAGCCTTGCGTGGTCAGATGCGCGGCTACTCGGCTTCGCACCGATGGACGATGTCCATGAAGAATTCTACAGAGTCGCGCTAGGGCTCGTGGCTTGCACCGATGCGAGCGCCCTCGCCGCTATCGTGGAGTTCGAGAAACACGCCGTTAGCCATTTCGAGCAGGAAGACGAATGGATGCGCACGACGAACTTTCCTCCGCGCGACTGCCACATAGAAGAGCACGAAGCCGTGCTGAAGTCAGTGCGGGACGTCAAAGCAGCGGTCGAAGCAGGGCAGGCCGGTTGCGCGCTGGTGCATGACATCGGCTTGCATCTGTACAGCTGGTTTCCAGGGCACGCCGACTACATGGACTCGGCGCTTGCGGCGTGGATGACGAAGCAGACGATGGGTGGAAAGCCTGTTGTCTTGAGACGGACGATTTGAGCTTTGTTCCGTTACGTTTTGAATAGCGCTAATCAAAACGCAAGTCGCCGTACTGCCTTCCGGAAAAGGGGCTCCTTAAGCAAGAACTGACCACGCGCGGTATTTTAGATGGGGCCGGCCGGAATCCGTGAAGCTTTGCCGAATGGTTTTGTCGCGATAAGGAAGTCAGTGCGAGCGGATTTGATATGAAGAGGGCTGCTCATATGACCAGCGAATAGAATTGCTCGGCAGCGGTTCTGGTGTCGCCATCGTGCTGCACCTGCCCTTTGCGAATCATGTGCATCACCTCGATGACGTTGTTCAGATACTTGTTCTGCCGGATCTTGATTGGCTTGTTCCGCTCAGCGTTGAACTCTTCGAGCGCGGCCAGATTGGCGCCGCTCTTGTCCACAGTGATAGTCTCGGGCTCAACATTTTGGGCAATCGCCTTGTCGAAATACCGACGTGCAGCAGCCTCGTCGCTATGCGCACGCAAGGCTCAGCGAGTACGCCATGTACCAGCGAACACACAGCAGAATCACGTCCAGCGGATAGTGCAAGCGCTTGAGAACCTTGCCGATCCCCGCAGGAACGTCGCACGCGATGAATTCTTCGTTTTGCCCATCTCGTTCCTGGTTCGTGAGGGAATGCGAATTCTAGCGCACCGCGTTAGCGCGACAGAACCAGTGGGGCAAGTCCACTGCGATGAAGGAATAGCGAACCACATCGGCCCCGAGCCGTGCGCAGGCATCCGTGAGGATGTCGGCGAAGCGTCGGCAGGGGTACGTGCAGGCCAGCCATTGAGCCACGATAGAAAACTGATTCCGGGTGCCGACGCTGTCTGTGTATCGGAAGGCAAAACGTCCGAGCGCGCAATCGCGAGCGCCCGGATGACCCGGCGTGGTCATAGAACCTGGCATGTGCGCACGCTCCTTGTTCCGGAACAGGGAGATCTCCAGTCTGGCCTGTTGCAGGATGGACAGGTCCGCATCGGGAAGGCGAGGAGCCGCAGCCGATGATGATGAACGGACGGGAGAAGTCAGACTCCGCCGTAGTAGCGATGAAGCCTGCGAACAAGGCTGGGGAACCAGTTGCGGAGAGGGCGGAGCCAGGGGCGGGGACCGAGGGGAACACGGGTCAGCCACACACGCACCGGGCGCAGAACTGCAACTTGTACGGCAAGCTGCAAGACAGCGGAATTTAGCTAAACGTTGCCCTTGACTCTTGAGACCGCCCATATACCAACCGGCGGCGTCTCGCAGGCAACGCGCGGGACCCAGAAGTGGAAGTAACAGTTCTCGGCGCGGCGTGGCATCAGGTTCGCCGGGCCGCAGGTCCGATTGGCTACAAATTCGCGCAAAAAGCAGTAACAAAATGCTGCAAACGGACGAAAACCATAGCCACGCCACGAATACCGTAAACACGACATTATAGTACTAATGTCGTGTACGACAAGAGTGTATGTAGTGTTCTTGGCGTATTACGTTGTATTATCAACGCCTACCGATCCCCGCACATCACACCCGCCATGTCCCTCGAATCCGACATCGAAGTCGCCCGCCAAAACGCGCCGGATACGCAGACGCTATACCGTGAGGTCTGCGCGCTGCTGTTTTTCCGCTACGGCGAAACGCCGACCGCGAACCGCCTGTATCAACTGGTGCGCAAAGGCAGCATGAGCGCGCCGGCCAAGGCGTTGCGCGAGTTCTGGACCGACGTGCGTGACAAGACGCGTGTCGACGTCGGCCGCCCGGACTTGCCGCCCGAGGTCGCGGCGGCCGTCGGCGAGTTTGCGGCCCAGATGTGGCGTCTGTCGAGCGATGCCGCGAACGCCGCGCTCGACGTGTTCCGGCAGGACGCCGACGCGCAAATCGCCGCGGCGCGAGAACAGGCAGCGCAACAGGACACCCAGCGTCAGCAGGCCGTCGCCCAGGCGGAACACGCAGCCAGCGATGCCGCAACCGCGCAGGCGCGGATTGCCGGGCTCGACGCGCGCATCGTCGAGTTGCAGACCGCCAACGACATGCTGACGGCCCAACTGGCTGCATCGAAGGAAGAAATCGCCGCTAGAGACGCCGCGCTCGCCGATGCGCGGCGCGATTTCGCCGACGAACTCGCGAAGCTGCGCCACTCGCAACAGCAGAACGAGCAGCGGCTCGCCGCAGCGGAAAAGCGCGCACTGCTCGAAATCGACAGTGAGCGGGCCGCGGCGCAGCGTCTGCGCAAGGAGCTTCAGACGAGTCAGGAGCGCGCGGCGACGCTCGAAGCACAATCGCGCACTGAGCGCGACGCGCTGCGGGACGAATTGGCCGCATCGAAAGCAGAACTGGCCGCCTCCGCTGCGCGGCATGTCGCGACCCGAGCGCAGCTCGCGGAAAAGGATGCGGCGTTGGCAGAGCGTGTGGCGCAGACCGACCTGCTGCGCCAGCGTATCGACACGCTGGCGCGGCAGCTCGACACGGCGCGAACAGAAAAAACGTCGGCGCGCCCTGCCCGCCGCGCGCGCGACAAATCGCCCGCGCAAGGGCGTGCGATGGCAGGGTTCGCAGGCGCACCGTTCGTCAAACGTTCAACCAGCGCCAAACCACGCGAAGGTTGAGGCCCGCGGGCGTCCCGGCGTGCCACCGCGAGAATCGCAAAACCGGTCACCTTGAATTCGACGCAACCGGTTATTCCGCGAAAGCAGCGGACCGTCTAATCTGATCTCAGGTTGAACACACCGCAAGGACGGACATCATGAAGATCACGCACGTCGGCGCCAGCGAGTTGGCGGCGGTCGCGACGGCCAGGCTGACGCGGCGTGACACCCTGAGCGTGTTCCGCACACTGTTCGCGACGGCGTTGCTTGCCGGCGTCGCGCTCGCGGGCATGTTGGAGTCCGCCTATGCCGCCGGCACCGGCAACGCGAGCGCAGCCCCGCACGAAGCCATCACCCCCGCCTTCGCCGTACCGATCGCGAACGTGCCCGGCAAGACGATGACCGCGCTCGTCGTCGACTATGCGCCGGGCGGCAAATCGGCGCCGCATCGGCATGGCCAGGCGTTCGTGGTGGGCTATGTGCTGTCGGGCGCGATCCGCAGCCGCATCGATAACGGCGCCGAGCACGTCTACCATGCGGGCGAATCGTGGACCGAGAAGCCCGGCGCGCATCACACCGTCAGCGAGAACGCGAGCACGACCGAGCCGGCAAAGCTGCTGGCGATTTTCGTCGCGGATACGAACGACCGACAGCTGGTGACGTTCGATAAAAAGTAGTCGGGATCGGACAGCGGCATTCGCCGCCCGGCCGCATCGATGCACGTGCAACGATGCGCGCGCAGCGCCGCATCAGAACCGCGGATGACACTCGAAGCGGAGCGACGACTCGTGCTCGGTCATCACCCGCACGCCGCTGACGGTTTCCGTACTCACGCTGCTTTGCATGCCGCGGCGCTCACAGTAGTCGCGTGCTTCGTTCATCGCGAGTTCGTGCGCGCGCGCCCACGCCATGCGTCCGCCGGTCGCGCTGGCGGCCACCGTGTAGGTGCCGGGCTTGCCGCTCTCGACCACGTCCGTGCTCGACGCACAGCCGACGAGACTCGCGCACGCGAGCGCCACCGCAGCCACCCCGCGCATGCGCATGAGCAGCGCCGCCCTCTTCTTTTCCCTGCTTCCCGCTCGCGCGGCGCACGCAGCTTCGCGTACCCGCATCGTGTGGCGCGCTTCGGCAAGACTGTCCGGACCTTGATTCGACATCGTGGAACACCTGCACTTTTAACCGATTAACCAGCTGCAATTATCCGGAATCGTTCGCGCAAGATCAGCCGATACCACCGAAAACACTGTTGCGCGCCCCTTAACAATGGATGGCACCGCGACGGCCGCGCCAACGTCGGCGATGAGCGGACCACATGGTTCATAAAGGACTTCCCGAATCGCTTTTCAGCGCCTAGTCTGTAACGATGCCTTTTCCACGGAGAGGCATAGCGAACCGCAGACAGCCCCCACAACATAGCGGCATACACCGGTCGACGAGCCGGAGGAGACATATATGGATCTCGAAGTACGCACCATGCAGCGCGTCACGGTTCGGCTCGTGCCGTTCCTGATGCTGTGCTATTTCGTCGCCTATCTCGATCGTGTGAACGTCGGCTTCGCGGCCCTGCAGATGAACAAGGCGCTCGATCTGTCCGCGAGCGCGTTCGGCTTCGGCGCGGGCGTGTTCTTCATCGCCTACTTCTTTTTCGAAGTGCCGTCGAACCTGCTGCTCGAACGATTCGGCGCGCGCCGCTGGATCGCGCGGATCATGTTCACATGGGGCATTCTCGCGGGCGCGATGGCGTTCATCCCGAACATCGCGCGCTTCACCGGGCTCTCCTCCGCGCACGTATTTTTCGGCCTGCGCATTCTGCTTGGCGTCGCCGAGGCCGGCTTTTTCCCGGGCATCATCTTTCTGCTGACCTTGTGGTTTCCGGCCGCGTATCGCGGACGCGTGGTCGGCTACTTCATGGCGGCGATCCCACTGTCGACAGTGATCGGCGGACCGATCTCCGGCGCTCTGCTGTCGCTCGACGGTCGCGGCGGACTCGGCGGCTGGCAGTGGCTGTATCTGATCGAGGCGCTGCCCGCGATCTTGCTGTCGGTCGCGGTCCTGCTCTATCTGACCGACAAGCCCGCCGACGCCACCTGGCTCAATGCCGACGAGCGCGACTGGCTGATCGCGCGCCAGAAGCAGGAGCGCGAGCATCGCGAGGCGGTGCGCCACTTCAGCGTGAAAGAGGCGCTGATCAATCCGCGCGTGCTTGCGATCGCATTGATCTATTTCGGGGCGAACGCGACCAACTATGGCCTGAGCTTCTTCCTGCCGCAGATCGTGAAGGCGTTCGGCCTCACCAATCTGCAGACCGGTTTCGTGACGTCGCTACCGTATGTGGTCGGCCTCGTCAGCATGATCGTGTGGGGACGGCATTCGGATCGCCACCTGGAACGCCGCTGGCACGTCGCGATTGCGCTATTCGTCGCGGCGGGTGGCATCGCGGCCGCGGCCGGGCTCGACAATCCGGTGCAGAAGATGATCGCGCTGTCGATTGCCGGCTTCGGCATCTTCGGTTGCCTGCCGGTCATCTGGACCTTGCCGGCCGCGTTCCTCTCGGGCGCGGCGGCCGCGGGTGGCATCGCCGGGATCAATTCGCTCGGCAACCTGGCGGGCTTCTTCGGGCCGTTCGCGATGGGCTGGATCAAGGACAGCACCGGCGGCTTCGGCGCCGGGCTGCTATGCCTCTCGGGCGCGGGGCTCATCGGGACGGCGGCGGTGTTGCTGCTGCATCACGACACGTCGCTCGAGACGGTGCATGGCAATCCGCATCAGCAGCCGCCGGGTGAAGGGGACGTCGCGAAGTCTTAGCGCTTTCCGCTCGCGCGGTTCGACACGCACCCGGGCCGCGCGCCCGGGTCGCGTTCAGTTCGCCCCGCTGCCGTTATTCGATTCTTCATCGCTTTGAGCGCCGGCATCGGGCGGCACGACGTCGTCTGGCGTCGGTGTCGGCGCGAGCGCTGCCGCACCGCCGCCATGCGTTTCACCGTCGACGGTATGACCGAGCGCTGGCGTCGGAGCCGATTCCGATTCCGACCCGGGCGCCGGCAGCAACGGCGGCAACGCGCGCGCTTCGCCCTGCACCGCGGACCCGCCCGCAGCCTGCGACGCCGCCGCGGGTGCGGCCACGGCAGAGGTCGCCGGCTGCGCCGACACCACCGGCGCGCGGCGCGCCGGGGCATGCGCCACGACCTGCCTGGCCGGCCGCGCCGGCGCGCGCGTGAACAGGTGCTCGATCCAGTCGCGCAAGCGTTCCGCGCGCTGCGCGAACCAGCCCGGCTGCTGCGCGGTGTCGAACTTCAGGTGGCTGTCGATGAGCCGCGAACGCTGCGCGCGCTGGAAGAAATCGCCGACGATCGGCAGCGCGCTGTGCGCGCCCTGCCCCCAGTAATCGCTGCGCAGTGTCACGCGGCTGTCGTTGAAGCCGACCCAGGCCCCCGCCACCAGTTGCGGCTGCATCAGGATGAACCAGCCATCCGCGTTGCCCTGGGTCGTGCCGGTCTTGCCCGCGACGTCGCCGCGCACGCCAAAGCGCGTGCGGATGCTCGCGCCGGTGCCGCGGCTGACCACGTCGCGCATCACGTCGACGAGCGTGCGCGCCGTGTCGGCGGGCAGTTCGCGTGTGGGCGTGGCCGGCCTGAATTCGGCGAGCAGGTTGCCGTTGCGGTCCTCGATGCGCGTGACCATCAGCGGCTCGACGTAGCTGCCGAGGTTCGCGATCGTGCCGTACGCCGACACCATTTCCTTCAGTGTCACCGGGCTCGTGCCGAGCGCGAGCGACGGCACCGGGTCGAGCTGGCTGTCGCGCACGCCCATCGCGCGCGCGAGCTTCGCGACCCGGTCCGGACCCACCGACTCCATCACCTGCGCGGTGATGCGGTTGCGCGAATACGCGAGCGCGTCGCGCAGGCTGATCATGCGGCCGCTCGGCTCGTCCTCGTCGTTCGGCTTCCAGACTTCGCCACCGGCGAGTTCGATCTGGACCGGATTGTCGGGCAGTTTGTCGTCCGGCTTCGCGCCGGCCTCGAAGGCTGCCGCGTAGACGAACGGCTTGAAGGTCGAGCCCGGCTGACGGCGTGCCTGCTGCACGTGATCGAACGGATCCTCGCCGAAGTCGCGGCTGCCGACCC
This sequence comes from Paraburkholderia sprentiae WSM5005, assembly GCF_001865575.2. Classification (NCBI taxonomy): domain Bacteria; kingdom Pseudomonadati; phylum Pseudomonadota; class Betaproteobacteria; order Burkholderiales; family Burkholderiaceae; genus Paraburkholderia; species Paraburkholderia sprentiae. The sequence continues at coordinate 1,741,546 of NZ_CP017561.2, read as the reverse complement.
ACGCCTTGATCTCGCCGGTGCGCGGGTCCATCGCGAGGAAGTCGGCCTGCACGCGCGTCTTCGTATCGCAGACGCTCTGCACGAGCTTGCGATCGGCGAGCAGGCGTTTGAGCGCGTCGTCGTCGGCGAGGCCCGTGTCTTTCGCCGCGCGGAACTCAGGCGTTTCGCGCAGGAACGTGCGCAGCAGATCGTTGTCCGCGGAGCAGCCGGCACGCGTGCCCCACGCCGAATTCGCGATGTTCTGCAACTGGTTGCCCTGCAGCGTGACCGCCTGGGTTGCCATCGTTTGCAGACGCGAGTCGATCGTCGTGCGCACGACGAGTCCATCGGCATAGATGTTGTAGTCGTTGCGATCGGCCCACGCGACGAGCCATTTGCGCAGCTGCTGCGTGAAATGCGGCGCGGGTCCGGGCGGCTCGATCTGGCGCTCGAAGTCCAGACGCAGCGGCTTGCGCGAGAGCGTGTCGTACTGGGACGGCGTCAGCTTGCCGTACTTGACCATCTGCGCGAGCACCGTATTGCGCCGCTGCAATGCGCGCTCGGGATTAAGCACCGGGTTGTAGTACGCGTTGCCCTTCAGCATGCCGGTCAGCGTCGCCGCTTCGAGCACGTTCAAAGCGGATGCGGACTTGTCGAAATAAGTGCGCGCGGCCATCTCGATGCCGTAGGCGTTGTACAGGAACGGCACCGTGTTGAGGTAGGTTTCGAGGATTTCGTCCTTCGTGTAGAACGCCTCGATCTTCAGCGCGGTGATCGCTTCCTTCAGCTTGCGCGTCAACGTCGGCGCACGGCCGATCTGGTCGGGATACAGATTGCGCGCGAGTTGCTGGGTGATCGTCGAGCCGCCCTGGCGCTCGCCGGAGAACGTGTGCAGCGCGGCCGACGCGGTGCGCCGCCAGTCGAGCCCGAAATGCTGATAGAAGCGGTGATCCTCGGTCGCGATCAGCGCGTTGACGACGTTCGGCGAGATATCCGCCAGCTTGACCCACTCGCGGTTCGACGGCTTGAACTCGGCGAGCAGCTTGCCGTCCGCCGACAGGATCTGCGCGGGCTGCTCGATCTTCGCCTTGCGGATGTCGCCGATGCTCGGCGTGAACGGAATCAGCAGCAGCACGTACAGCACGAATAGCACCGGCAGCGCGGCGAGCCCCCACGCGAACGTGCGGCGGCTCGGATGGCGCAGATGCCACGCGGCCTTCGCGAACAGCGGATTCGCGAGGGTCAGCCCTTTGTCGAGGGCCGCCAGAAAGGAGGAAAAGAGGCGCTTCACGTGCTGTCGTCGGCTGGGAAAGGCGCAATCCTACCAAGATGTGGGGCGTGCGCCGGTTTTTGCCTGCTTCGCGCGAGGCAGTGCGGCTGCGGCGGGGCCACTATAATGTCGCCAATTCCGACAAGAGGTGCTTCATGATCATCAAACCGCGTGTGCGTGGCTTCATCTGTGTATCGACCCATCCGATCGGCTGCGAAGCCAACGTGAAGGAACAGATCGAGTATGTGAAGGCACGCGGCCCCATCGCCAACGGTCCGAAAAAGGTGCTGGTGATCGGCGCGTCGACCGGCTACGGCCTCGCTGCCCGCATCAGCGCTGCGTTCGGTTCGGGCGCGTCGACGCTCGGCGTGTTCTTCGAGCGCGCCGGCAGCGAAACCAAATCTGGCACGGCCGGCTGGTACAACACCGCGGCGTTCGAAAAATTCGCCACGGCCGAAGGTCTGTACGCGACCAGTATCAACGGCGATGCGTTCTCCGACGCAGTGAAGGCGCGCACGATCGAAGTCATCAAGCGCGACCTCGGCCAGGTCGATCTGGTCGTCTATAGCCTCGCGGCGCCGAAGCGCCAGCATCCGAAGACCGGTGAAGTGTTCAGCTCGGTGCTCAAGCCGATCGGCAAGGCGGTCAACCTGCGCGGCATCGACACCGACAAGGAAGTGATCAAGGAAACCGTGCTCGAACCGGCGACGCCCGAAGAAATCGCGCACACGGTCGCGGTCATGGGCGGCGAGGACTGGCAGATGTGGATGGACGCGCTCGGCGCAGCCGGCGTGCTCGCCGACGGCGCGAAGACCACCGCGTTCACCTACCTCGGCGAGAAGATCACGCACGACATCTACTGGAACGGCTCGATCGGGGCGGCCAAGAAGGATCTCGACCAGAAAGTGCTCGGCATCCGCGAAAAACTCGCGGCCAAGGGCGGCGATGCGCGCGTCGCGGTGCTCAAGGCGGTCGTCACGCAGGCGAGCTCGGCGATTCCGATGATGCCGCTTTATCTGTCGCTGCTCTTCAAGGTGATGAAGGAAAGAGGCACGCACGAAGGCTGCATCGAGCAGGTCTACGGCCTGTACAAGGACAGCCTCTATGGCAGCCAGCCGCATCTGGACGACGAAGGCCGTCTGCGCGCGGACTACAAGGAACTCGATGCGCAGGTGCAAGCTCGCGTGCAGGAACTGTGGAACCAGGTGACCAACGACAACCTCTACGAACTCACTGATTTCGCCGGCTACAAGACCGATTTCCTGCGTCTGTTCGGCTTTGAAATGAAGGGCGTCGATTACGAGGCCGACGTCAATCCGGACGTGCAGATTCCGAATCTCGTGCAGGTTTGATGCGCGCAGCGGCGGGCTCGCTTCGCGAGCTCGCCGCTGGCGTTGCCCCTTCTTTGCCGCAAACCGCAAACCGCAAGCCGAAGGCGCCAGTGCCTTCGAGCGCTTCAATCCCTCAGCACGGATACGCGCCCTGCAACGCGCGCAGGATCGCGAGCCCGATCGGGAAATCGTCGGAAACGCCGGGATGGTTCGCGAAGAACGCATCGAGCAACGGATACACCGTCTGGTTGCCGATCGCGAGCGTTTGCGGCGGACAGAACAGCGGCGGCTGTTTCTTCGTGACCAGATCACCGTTCGCCCAGCCAAACGCGTTGATCGTGCCGGTGATGTACGCCGCGTAGATCGAGTTGTTGTCGGCGTGCGCCCATCGCCTGTATTGGGCCGCCGTCATCTCGGCGCTCGCGTTCAAGGTGAAGCACGCCGTGAGCAATGCCAGCGCGCATTTCGTTACCCGCATCGTTGGACCTTCAATGTCGCTAAATGGCCGCCATTGTAGGCGACGCGGGTGTTCCGCGCAGCCGCGCCCGAAGGCGGGAATTTATAAGCGGCGCGTAAGCATCGAAGACAGTTTTCCGCAAGCTGCGACGGCTCGGCGAAGCGCGTGCATCAACGATCACGGCGTGCCATTGCGGCAATACGTGCGATATCCGTCGCGCTCGGCCAGGCGCGCCATATATGCGGCCAGCGCCGGAAAATCGGCGTGCTGCAGCGGCGTTTCGAGCCAGCGGTTCGCGGACAGCGCGATCGGAATATCCGCGAGCGAGAACGCGTCGCCCGCGATGTACGCGCCGGTGCGCGCGAGCTGCTGCTCGACGATCGCCATATGCTTCGACCAGTTCGCGCACGACGCCGCGATCTGCCGCGCATCCTGATGCTCGGGCGAGCGCCGCACCAGCGCGAGAAACGCGTAACTCCACGAGCGGTTCAACTCGCTCGCTTGCCAGTCGATCCATTGGTCGCAGCGCGCGCGCTCGACCGGATCGGCCGGATAGAGCCCCTCGCCGCGATAACGGTTCGCGAGGTAACGAATGATCGCGTTCGATTCCCACAACACGAAGTCGCCGTCGCGAATCACGGGGACCATCGCGTTCGGGTTCAGCGCGCGGAATTCGGCGACATCGGTCGAACGAAAGCCCGAGCCCCAGTCTTCCTGTTCGAACGAAAGCCCAAGCTCCGCGCAGGTCCACAGCACCTTGCGCACGTTGATCGAGGTGGTCTTGCCGAGTATCTGCAGCATGGGTGGGGTGCGTCGCGTGGTTGATCGGGTTGAGGAAATGACACGCCGAAGCCGGCCAGTTTGCCGTGCGCGCGGCGCGCCGTCATCCGGTTTTGAGGGTCGCCTGCTCGCGAATCATGTCGTACAGCGCCTGCGCCGCCGGCGACAGTTGCGCGGTCTTGCGCGCGACGAGCACCAGCGTGCGCGACACGGTGGGCCGCGTGAGCTCGACGGTGCGCACGCTCGGATACGCGCCCTTGTGCAGCGCGAGCGCGGGCACCACCGCCGCGCCGACCCGTTGCGCGACGAGTCCGACCGCGGTCGAACTGCGCTGCACCTCGTAGAACGACCGCAGCGTAAGCTCGCTCGATGCCAACGCGAGGTCGAGCAGCGCGCGGTTGCCGCTGACCTCGCCGGCGAAAATCAGCGGGAACGCCTGCAACTGCGCCCACGCGATGCGCCGCCGCTTCGCGAGCGGATGGTCCTCATGGCAGATCAGCACGTAGCGATCTTCGGTGAGCGGCACGGTGGTCAGCTCGGGATGACGCTCGCGTGCGATGTTGATACCGAACTCGACCTCTCTGCGCAACACGGCCTGCTCCACCGCCGACGACGCGTGATCGAGAATCTTGATGCGATTGTGCGGATAGCGCGCCGAATACGCCTGCAAGATGCGCGGCAGATACTGCACGCCGACGGTCGGCACGCACGCGATCGACACGTCGCCGCGTCGCGCGATGCCGGTTTCGCGGATCTCGACGAGTGCGTCGGCGAGTTCACCGAGCAGCCGACGCGCCTGCGGCAGAAAATGGCGGCCGATCTCCGTGAGCGCCATCGAGCGCGTGGTGCGCTCGATCAGCGTCACGCCGAGATAGCCTTCGAGCTTGCGTAGCCGCTGCGTGATCGCCGTTTGCGTCACGTGCAGCGAATCCGCCGCGCCCTGGAAGCTGCCGCGATCGGCGATCGCGACGAAAGCCTGCACGCCGAGGGTGTCGATTTTCATTAGAAAAATGAAGCAATCGGAATCGTAAATTCATTTTACTGCGGCCAGCCGGCGACCGAGAATGGCCGCACCGAACCCCACCAAGGAGCGACAAATGACCGAGACCGCCCCCGCCGCGCACGGCGATTCGTACGCGAAGCAGTACGCGATGTTCGAGAACGAGCGCACCCGCCCGGTGCGCGATCTGCTCGCGGCGGTGCCGTTGGACGGCGCACGGCTCGCGGTCGACATCGGCTGCGGGCCGGGCAACTCGACCGAGGTGCTGGCGGAGCGTGTGCCGGGCGCGTCGGTCAGCGGCATCGACAGCTCCGCCGACATGATCGCGGCGGCCCGCCAACGCCTGCCGCAATTGCGCTTCGACATCAGCGACGTGTCGACGTGGGACGCACCCGGTCCCTACGACGTGATCCTCGCGAACGCGGTGCTGCAATGGGTGCCGGACCACGAGCGGCTGTTCCCCGCGCTGGTGGCGAAACTTGCCACCGGCGGCAGCCTCGCGGTGCAAATGCCTGTCAATCTCGACGAACCGGCCCATCGGCTGCTGCGCGAAATCGCCACCGACGGGCCCTGGGCGCCCAGGCTCAAAGGTGTCGAGCGCACCGTCCGGCACGACGCCAACTGGTACTACGCGCTGCTCAAACCGCTGTGCGCGCGCGTCGACGTGTGGTGCACGGTCTATCACCACCCGCTCGCGGGCGCCGACGCGGTGGTCGAATGGTTCAAGGGCAGCGCGCTGCGGCCGTTTCTCGCCGCGCTCGACGACGCCGAACGCAGCACGTTCGTGCAGCGCTATCGCGACGAAATCGCCAAGGCCTACCCGGCGCTCGCCGACGGCACGGTGCTGCTGCCGTTTCCGCGGCTTTTCATCGTCGCGACGCGCGGCGAACGCTGAAGCCGCGGCGGCGACCGCTGCAAGCCGCTAGCTGCTGGCGCGGCGGCTCCGGCGCGCCGGCAGCGGGTCGATCAGCTCGCCCCCCCGCGCCCGGCTGATGCATCGCCCAAAAACCCGCCTGTGGCGGCGCCGCACGCCAGGGTGGTCAGGAATTGCCGCCCGGGAATTCCGCATGCTAATGTTTGTAATTAGCGGAGGACGGCGCCCGCCGGCCTCACCGGGAAGCCATTTACTGCAGCGAGCGTCGCCATGAGTGATGTACGCCAACATCTGAGTCCCCGTGACCGCCTGGAGCTGTTGTGCTGGCTCACATGCGGAAGCCTCGGCGCCTATTATCTGAACGAAGACTGGCCCGACGCGGCGTTTCACGTGCAATCCGCGCACAAGTGGCTCGACCGCCGCGCGCGCGAAGCCGACTGGCTCTGCATCGCGAAGCTGTCGGCCACTGCGGTCGAAATCGCGCGGCGCCACGCGCGCTTCGTCGACACCGACTGGGCCCGCGACGCGGTCGAGGAAATTCTCGATACCGACGAACTCGACCCACAGGCGCGGCTAGTCCGGCAGGTGCTGGCCGACTGTCAGAACGCGCTGGCCGACAAGCGGATCGCCGACTAGCCGCGGCCTGGTTTTTCTGCGCTGTTTGCAACGGTTGAGGGGCCAATTTTTGGCCCCTTTTGCGTTGTTTCTTCCGTCGATGCGCGATGCGCCGCTTGCAAGCATTCGACTGCGCTTTGTCTCAAAGCATGATGCATGCGCCGCCGGCACCGCCGAACGCCGCACGCGGAGCCTTACTCCGTCGCATGCGCGTGCATGCCGCCGGTTTGCATCGACCACGCCATCCAGGGGCGGCGCAGCGCGACGATCGCAAGGAACGCGCATGCCGACAGCGTGCCGAACGTCGCAAAGCCCATCTGGTAGCTGCCGGTGCTTTCTTTCGCGATGCCCATCACCACCGGCAGATAGAAGCCGCCGATGCCGCCCGCCGCGCCGACGATGCCGGACATTAGACCGGTGCGGCCGGCCCAGCGATGCGGCACCAGCTGGAACGTCGCGCCATTGCCGAGTCCGAACGCGACATACAGGCACAGCAGCAACGCGATGCCGCCTGTGAGCGACGGCATCGCCGCGGCGAACAGGAAGTCGCACACCGCGATGATCGCGAGCAGCACGGTCAGCGCGCGCACCCCCGAGACCCGGTCGGCGATCAGGCCGCCGAGCGGGCGCACCATTGCGCCGGTCGCGGCGAGCAGCGCCATGAACAGACCCGCGTCGATTTTCGACAGTTGATACAGATTGGTCAGCAGCAGCGACACATACGAGGACATGCCGACGAAACCGCCGAACGTAATGCTATAGACCAGCATGATGACCCACGTATCGCGCTCGGCGAGCACCGAGCGGTAGCGTTGCGGCAGCACCGCGATCGCGAGCAGCGCGCCGACCACCGGCAACAGCAGCACGCCGGTCTTGCCCGCGCCGAACAGCCCCGCTTCGACGAGCAGCACGAGCACGATCAGGCCGACGAGCGTCGTCGCAAAGCTGCCGAACGCGCGCAGCACGCTGCCGGTTTTCACGCCAGCGTCGTTGGCCCAGAAGTACAGCGTGATCGCGGCGATCGCCAGCAGCGGCAAGGCGCCACCCGCCGCCATTTGCCAACCGTAATGCGTCGCCAGTTGCGGGAACAGGAAGCCGTCGAGCACCGCGCCGATGTTGCCGGCCGCGGCGAGGCCCAGCACGAGGCCCTGCACTTTCGGCGGATAGTTGCTGCCGGCCATCGGCAGCGCGACCGCGAAGCTGGCGCCGCCGACACCGAGGAACACGCCGAGCACCAACAGCATGTCGTACGACGGCACCGCAGGCAGCAGCGGCAGCACGATCGTCGGCACCGCCGACAGCAGTACGCCCATCAACGCAATGCGTTTGCCATGCGCGGACTGATACAGATTGCCGAGCGTCACGCGCAGGATCGCCGCGGACAACACCGGTACCGCGACCAGCAGACCCTGCTGCGCGGGCGTCATCGCGATGCTCTTGCTGATGAACGGCGCGAGCGGTCCGTACAGCACCCAAACGGTGAAGCCCGTGTCGAAATACAGAAAGCAGGCGACCAGTGCGCGCCAATCACCGCTTCGCAGAGAGTGCATCACGTTTTTCATCAGAGATCCTCAGTAAATAAAATGCCTGGTAATCCGGTTACTACGCTGCTTATATTTTTGCACCGGCGTGTGATTCAGAGTTTTTTCATCCGGGCTCAACATGCAAGCGTCATGCCATGCCGATGTCTGTTTCGAGGCTTTTTTTAAGGCCTTTTTCGAAACGTGCCGGCGCGCTCGTCACTGCGCAGCCGCATGCGCCAAGCTGCTCAATAGACGTCGCGTGCATAGCGTTTTTCGCGCGTCAGACGGCTCACGTATTCGAGTGCTTTGTCTTCGCTCATGCCCCCGTGCGTCGCGATCACGTCCTTGAGCGCCGCGTCGACGTCCCGTGCCATCCGGTTCGCGTCGCCGCACACATAGAAATGCGCACCGTCTTCGAGCCATGCCCACAATTGCGCACCGTGTTCGCGCATGCGGTCCTGCACGTAGATCTTGTCGGCCTGGTCGCGCGAGAACGCGACGTCGAGTCGGCTCAGCAGACCGCTTGCGCGCATCGCTTCGAGTTCGTCGCGATAGTAAAAGTCGGTCGCGGCATGCTGTTCGCCGAAGAACAGCCAATTGCGTCCGCGCTCGCCACGTGCCTGCCGTTCGTGCAGAAAGCCGCGAAACGGTGCGATGCCCGTGCCGGGCCCGACCATGATCATCGGCGTGTCCGCTTGGTGAGGAGGACGAAAGTGTGCGGACTTCTGCACGAACACAGGCACGTCGGCGTCACCGGCGCGATCGGCGAGAAACGTCGACGACACGCCCTTGCGATGCCGTCGGCCATTGCTGTACCGCACCGCCGACACCGTCAGATGCACCTCGCCCGGATGCGCCTTCGGGCTCGATGCGATCGAATACAGACGCGGCTGCAGGCGCTTGAGCATGCCGGTCAGCTCGGCGGGCGTCAGGCTCACCGGAAACTCGTGCAACACGTCGGCGAGCTGCTGTCCCCATAGCCATTGCTTCAGGTCTGCCTTGCGTTCGGGCGCGAGCAGATCGCGCAGCGCGCCGTTGCGGCTGCGCGCGGCGACGAACGCGAGCGCTTCGGCGCTCGGCCGCGCGATCTCGTAGTGCTTGCCGAGCGCATCGGCGAGCCGCATGTCGCCGACACCCGCGACCTGCACCGACGCGTCCGCGTGCAGACCGCTCAGCGTGATCAGTTCGTCGACCAGTTCCGGGCAGTTGCTCGGCCATACGCCGAGCGCATCGCCGGCCTCGTATTCGAGGTTCGTCTCGCCGGTTTGCAGCGACACGTAGCGCGTATCCTTCGCTGCGCCCTGCCGGTTCAGGCGCAGATTGCCGACCACGCGCGACGCGGCCGGCCGCGCCTTGGTCGGCACCGCGCCCGCCACCGCGTTGATCATGCCGCCCGGCGGCACCGCATACAGCGCGGCATCCGCTTGCTTGATGCAGACGATCACACGTTCGAGCCATGCATCGGCGCTCGGCTGATATTCAATGTCGCAGTCGACGCGCTCGGTCAGACGCAGCGCGCCCTGCGCGGCGAGCCGCTCGTCGAGACGGCGGCCGTGACCGCAAAACTGGTCGTAGTTGCGATCGCCGAGCGCGAGCACCGCGAAACGCACGCCGTCGAGGCGCGGCGCCGTGGCGGCGTTCAGTTGCGTCCAGAAGTCCTGCGCGTTGTCGGGCGCATCGCCGTCGCCGAACGTGCTGGTCATCAGCAGCACGTATTGCGCCTTCGCGAGCGTCGCGAACGAATAGTCGGCCATGCACGCGGTGCGAATTTCGAAGCCCGATTCCATCAGACGCGTCGCGTAACGCTCGATCAGCGCTTCGGTGTTGCCGGTTTGCGAAGCCCACAACAGCGTGACCTTCGGCCGCACGCGCACGATGCGCACGCCCGATTCGCGCGCCTCTTCCTGCGCAAGAGATGGCCGCACCGCAGCGGCTGACGGCTGCGCCGTCGTCGAGCTGCGGCTGTACAGTCCGGCCAGCAGACCATCGACGTAGAGCCGTTTCATCGCATCGAACGGTGCGCTGTGCGGCAGCACCGGCACGTTCTCGAGGCCTTGCGCTTCGGCCGAACGCAGGCCGCTGACGAAGCCCGCCAGATACGCGCGCTCCGCCTCGCAGAGCGACGGCATCGGCGCGGGCTCGGGCGGCAATTGCAGCAAAGTCGTGAGGGCTTCGATACGAGGCATGGATTGATCCTTGGCGCTGGGCGTGAACACCGCTGCGTCGGCGGGGGTGGAGAGCGCGTCGTCGTCATCGCGCGTGGGCGCGACGCGATCGGCCGTCACCCGACTCAGCGCGACCGCGCAGAGTTTCAGTTCGGGCTGCAGGGAAACCGGATCGACCGCGTCGTTGGTCACCGCGTTGATGCACAGTTCGTCGCCGAACACGTCGTTCCAGTGCATCGGCGCGAAGCACTGGCCCGCGTCGACACGATCGGTGACGACGGCGGGCAGGACCGCGCGGCCACGGCGCGAACGGATCTCGACCTCGTCTTTCGCGCGAATCCCGAGTTCGGCCGCGTCGTCCGGATGAATCTCGACGAACGGTCCCGGGTTCAGCTTGTTCAGCATCGCGACCTTGCCGGTCTTGCTCATCGTGTGCCATTGATGCTGCAGGCGGCCCGTGTTCAACACGATCGGGAACTCGCGATCGGGCACCTCGGCCGCGGGTGCGTACGCGCGCGCGAAAAACTTCGCCTTGCCGCTGGCGGTCGGAAAAGCAATGCGCGGGCGGCTGCCATCGTCGGATTCCCTGAGCGTCTGGCTTACGCCGTCGTTCAGATAGCGAAGCGGGTTGCGCTCGGATGAATCGGCCGACGCGATCGGCCACTGCAGCGGCGAGTCCTTCAAACGGCGATGGCTCGCGCCGCGCAGGTCGTAGCCGGTCGCGGGGTTCGCCGCGCGCGTGAGTTCGGCGAACACTTCGTCGGCGCTCGCATAGCTGAACGCGTCGGCAAAGCCCATTTCGCATGCGATGCGCGCGATGATCCGCCAGTCGGGCAACGCCGCGCCGGGCGGTTCGATGGCCTGCTGCATCAGCGTCAGATTGCGCTCCGAGTTGACCATCACGCCTTCGGCTTCCGCCCATAGCGCGCCGGGCAGCAGCACGTCGGCGTAGCGGTTGGTTTCGGTATCGAGGAACGCGTCCTGCGCGATCACGAGTTCGGCCGCGCGCAAACCGGCGATCGCGGTCTGCCGGTTCGGGACGGTCGCCACCGGATTCGTGCAGATGATCCAGCACGCCTTGATGTCGCCCGCGGCCATCCGCGCGAACATGTCGATCGTGCCGGTGCCCGGGTCCGCTTTGAGCGTGCCCGGTGCGATGCCCCACAGTGCTTCGACGAACGCGCGGTCTTCGGCGACGAGCGCTGAACGCTGCCCTGGCAAACCCGGGCCCATGTAGCCCATTTCGCGGCCGCCCATCGCATTCGGCTGGCCCGTCAGCGAGAACGGTCCGCTGCCGCGCCGGCAGATGCGGCCGGTCGCCAGATGCAGATTGCACAGCGCATTGGTGTGCCACGTACCGTGCGTGCTCTGGTTCAGGCCCATCGTCCAGCAGCTCATCCAGTCGTTGGCCGACGCGATCATGTGCGCAGCACGGCGGATGTCGTCGGCGGCGAGGCCCGTGATGCGCGCAACGTGCTCCGGCGTGTAGTCCGCGAGGAACGCTGGCATCGCATCCCAGCCTTCGGTGTGTTCGGCGATAAAGGTCGCATCCGTTGCGCCGTTTTCGTGCAGCAGATGCAGCAGGCCGTTCAGCAGCGCGAGGTCGGTGCCGGGTTTGATCTGCAGGAACAGATCGGCTTTCTCGGCGGTCGCGTTGCGGCGCGGATCGACGACGATCAGCTTGGCGCCCGCCTTCACGCGATCCATCATGCGCAGGAAGAGGATCGGATGACAGTCGGCCATATTCGCGCCGCTGACGAAAAACAGCTCGGCGTGGTCGAAGTCTTCGTACGAGCCGGGCGGCCCGTCCGCGCCAAGCGACAGCTTGTAGCCGCTCGCCGCACTCGCCATGCACAGGCGCGAGTTCGCTTCGATATTGTTGGTGCCGATAAAGCCCTTCGCGAGCTTGTTGACGAGATACTGCGCTTCGAGCGACATCTGCCCCGACACATAAAACGACACCGCATCGGGACCATGTTCGTCGATCAGACGCCGCAGACGCGCCGCGGTACTGCTCAACGCCTGCGCCATTGGCAGCGGCACCGGGTCTTCGTCGCGCGCACGACGCACGAACGCGCCTTCGAGCCGTCCCGACTTGCGCAGCGCGACGTGGGCCGACTGCCCCTTGGTGCACAGCCGGCCGAGGTTGGCCGGATGCTCCTTGTCGCCAGCGATCTTCACGACCTGGCCGTCCTCGACGTGCAGCACCATGCCGCAGCCGACGCCGCAATACGGACACACGCTCTTTACGCTGGTAGCAGACATGCGCGAATGATCTGGTTGGAAATCGGAACGATGGACAAAGGCCACTACATCAAACCGCGACCCACACCTGGCCGTTTTCGACCCGCGTGGCAAATGCGCTGACCGAATACGACGGCGTTTCGAGGCATTCGCCGGTGCGCAGATCGAAGTGGTGCTTGTAGATCGGCGAGGCGACCACGATGCGTTCGCCAAGACTGCCGACGAGCCCGCGCGACAGTACCGCCGCGTGCGAACCCGGATCGAAGTTTTCGATCGCGTAGACGGCGGGCGCGGCCGGCGCCTCTGTTGCGCCGCCGTCCACGTGAAATACCGCCACCTGTTCGCCGTTCACGAGCGCGCAAACGCCGGTGTTCGGCACGATATCGTCGAGCGCGCAGATCGGGGTCCAGGCGCGGGGCAAGTGTTCGTTCTTCATGACGGGCTCCTTGATGGGTAAGCTGGGATTGGCCGAGATCAAACCGTCTCGACGACGACTGGAATCGCGATGCGCTGCACCTGCCGCTCGTCCGGCGTAGCCGGCCGGATCTGTCCGCGCTCCTCGACGAACGCGACGTTGCCGTCGGACTCGCCGCTGTTGACGAAATGGCGGAAGCGCTTGCGCGTCTCGGGATCGGTGACGGCCTTCTTCCATTCGCACTCGTAGGTGGCGACCACGTGCTGCATCTCCGATTCGAGTTCCGCAGCGACGCCGAGGCGATCGTCGACGATCACGTCGATCAGATAAGCGAGCCCGCCTTCGAGGTTGTCGCGCCACACGCTGGTGCGTTGCAGGCGATCGGCGGTGCGCACGTAGAACATCAGGAAGCGGTCGATGTAGCGCACGAGCGTCGCCTTATCGAGGTCCGCGGCGAGCAGTTCCGCGTGACGCGGCTTCATGCCGCCGTTGCCGCATACATAGAGATTCCAGCCCTTCTCGGTCGCGATCACCCCGACGTCCTTGCCCTGCGCTTCCGCGCATTCGCGGGTGCAGCCCGACACACCGAACTTGATCTTGTGCGGCGTGCGCAGCCCCTTGTAGCGATTCTCGAGTTCGACCGCGAGACCGACCGAATCGCCGACGCCGTAGCGGCACCACGTCGAGCCGACGCACGACTTCACGGTGCGCAGCGATTTGCCATACGCGTGCCCCGATTCGAAGCCGGCCGCGATCAGCTCTTCCCAGATCAGCGGCAATTGCTCGACGCGCGCGCCGAACAGATCGACCCGCTGACCGCCGGTGATCTTGGTGTAGAGGCCGTATTTCTTTGCGACCTGCGCGACCGCGATCAAGCCATCGGGCGTCACTTCGCCGCCAGGCATGCGCGGCACGACCGAATAGGTACCGTCGCGCTGGATGTTCGCGAGGTAGTAGTCGTTGGTGTCCTGCAGCGACGCGTGCTCCTTCTTCAGCACGAATTCGTTCCAGCACGACGCGAGAATGCTCGCGACCGCCGGCTTGCAGATATCGCAACCGAGTCCGCGGCCGTGCTTCGCGAGCAGCGCGTTGAAACTGCGCAGTCCCTCGACGCGCACGAGGTGATACAGCTCCTGGCGCGAATACGGGAAGTGCTCGCAGAGGTGATTGTTCACCGCGAGACCCTGCTTCTTCATCTCGGCCTTCATCACCTGCGTGACGAGCGGCACGCAGCCGCCGCACGACGTGCCCGCGCCGGTCGCGCTCTTCAATGCGCCGATGTCGGTCGCGCCCGAGCAGACGGCCGCGCACAGCGCGCCCTTCGACACGTTGTTGCATGAACAGATCTGCGCGGCCGCGGGCAATGCCTCGACGCCGAGCGCCGGTTTCGCGTTGCCGTCCGCTTGCGGCAGGATCAGGAATTCGGGGGACTCAGGCAGCTCGATGCGGTTCAGCATCATCTGCAGCAGCGTGCCGTATTCGCTCGCGTCGCCGACCATCACGCCGCCGAGCAGGTGCTTGCCGCAGTCGGACACGACGAGCTTCTTGTAGACCTGCTTGCGTTCGTCGCTGAACTGATAGGTGCGGCTGCCCGGCGTAGTGCCGTGCGCGTCGCCGATGCTGGCGACGTCGACGCCCATCAGCTTGAGCTTGGTGCTCATGTCGGCGCCCGCGAATTCGGCCGTGTCGCCGAGCAACTGCTTCGCGACGACGCGCGCCATCTCGTAGCCGGGCGCGACGAGGCCGAACAGCTGGCCGTGCCAGAGCGCGCACTCGCCGATCGCGTAGATGTGCGGATCGCTGGTGCGACACGCGTCGTCGATGGCGATGCCGCCGCGCGCGCCGAGTTCGAGGCCGCATGCGCGCGCGAGATCGTCGCGCGGACGAATGCCCGCGGAGAACACGATCATGTCGGTGTCGAGATGGCTGCCGTCGGCGAACTGCATACGGTGCGTGCCCGCTTCACCGTCGACGATCGCCGTCGTGTTCTTGTGCGTGTGCACCGTGACGCCGAGTTCTTCGATGCGGCTGCGCAATACGCGGCCGCCACCGTCGTCCACCTGCACCGCCATCAGGCGCGGAGCGAATTCGACCACGTGCGTTTGCAGGCCCATGTCGCGCAGCGCCTTCGCGCATTCCAGACCGAGCAGGCCGCCGCCGACGACCGTGCCCGTTTTCGAGCGAGCGCCGCATTCGCGCATCGCTTCGAGATCGTCGATGGTTCGATACACGAAGCAGTCGCCGCGCTCCCGGCCCTGCACCGGCGGCACGAACGGATAGGAGCCGGTCGCGAACACGAGGCGGTCGTACGGCAGCGTTTCGCCGTTCGAGACCGTCACCGTGCGCGCGTCGCGGTCCACCGTGACAGCCCGCGCGTTCAGCTTCAGCTGCACGCCGTGGCGCTCGAAAAAGCCAGGCTCGACGAGCGACAGGTCATCGGCGCTCTTGCCGGCGAAGAACTCGGACAGATGCACGCGATCGTAGGCCGGTCGCGATTCTTCGCACAGCACCGTGATGTCGAGATCGTGCGCGGCCTGTTGCGCCAGGCATTCGACCAGTTTGTGGCCGACCATCCCGTGGCCGATAACGATGATTTTCATGAGCGCGCTGTCCTCTGGTGTCTGGCGAAAGCGGTTGCGAAAATAAAAACGGCGTCCCGCGAACCCAGCCGAGGGCTGAATCCGGGGGACGCCGTTGTCCTATTCGGTGCTGCGGAGCGCGTGCAGTGGTGCTGCAGGCGCGGCGAACCGACGTTGGTCCGATGGCAACGCTTGTTGCAAAGGCCGTGCCAAGTTGAATCAATGCGCCGCCGAGCGCGGTGTGGCGGGGATTCGCGGCATATCGCACGGTGTCGGAGCGCACCCCGCGCGCGACGCGTTTTGATGCGGCAAAGCACAGCGATGGTGCGACGCAGCACTGCGGACGTGCGAAACGACTGCGCACGCGCGCGCCATCGACATCACGTTTTCCGCGTGAATCGCAGCGCGCGGCAAGGACTTGCGCGCCTTGATCCGGTCGATGGCCCGGTCCTTGCGTTGACCCTGCGCAACGTCATCGCGGCAACGTGGCCGCGGTGCGCAGACTCAACCCGGCAACAGGCAATGCAACGGACAACGGCGTCCCCTCGTGATCTCCACGAGCGGACGCCGTTTTCGTTTCGAGCCACGAGAAACAAACGGCACAAGGACATGAAGATGAACACCGACACCGGCAAGGTCACGCTGCTGAGCGCGGGCCCAGGCGAGCTCGACTTGCTGACCCTGAAGGCCGTCAAGGCGCTCGCGGCGGCCGACGTCGTGCTGCTCGACGACCTCGCGAATCCGGACATCGTCACGCTCGCGCCGCAGGCGCGCGTGATTCGCGTCGGCAAACGCGGTGGCTGCCGCTCGACGCCGCAGGCGTTCATCGAGCGACTGATGCGCCGCTATGCGCTCAAGGGTCTGCACGTGGTGCGCGTCAAAGGCGGCGACGCGCTGCTGTTCGGCCGCGCGGGCGAGGAACTCGCGGTGCTGCGCGACGCAGGCCTCGCGGTCGAGATCGTCAACGGCATCTCGTCGGGCTTCGCCGCTGCGGCGGCCCTAGGCGTGTCGCTCACGCATCGGCGGCATTGCCACGGCGTGAGCTTCGTCACCGCCCACACCGAAGATCACGGCGAGCCGGACTGGGCCGCGCTCGCCGCGACGCGCACGACGCTCGCGATCTATATGGGAATGCGGCGTATCGACGGCATCGCCGCCGCGTTGCTCGCGCATCTGCCGGCGGACACGCCGGCCGCGGTCGTGCAATGGGCGGGCGGCATCGACGAGCGGCGCCTGTTGACGCGGCTCGACCGGCTCGCCGCCGATGCGCTCGGCGCGGGCTTCGGCAGTCCCGCGGTGATTCTGGTGGGAGACGCTGTCGGCGAGAGCGCCGAAGCGCCATGCTGGGAGCGGGAACGCCGCGGCGAACAAGGTGGGAAGATGCTGCCCGCGTTATCCGTTGTGCGGGCGGCCTGACAGGCTCAGTCGCCGAACCCCAGTTCCGCATCGATTTGCTGCCCGATCCGCAGCCAGGCCCCCGCCCCGCTCGCGACCAGCGCGTTGTTGCCGAACGTGACCGCGCCGTCGAAGCGTTCGCTCACGCGGTAGCCGAGCATCGTGTCGGTCGGCTCGTTCGGCCAATCGGGATCGGGTGCGCCGCGCGCCTGATCGATGGTCGGCATCGGGCAGCGCGAGCACAGCTTGACCAGACGCAACTCGACGCGCGCGCTCGAGTCCGCATTGGCGTCGACGGCGAGCGTCTCCACATAGTCCTCTTCATACGCATCGAGGCCGCTGAGCACGATGTTGGGCCGAAAGCGATCGATCCCGATCGACGGCGCGCCTTTACCGTTCAGGCGCGCGTTCAGATCGTCGAGCGAAGCCTGGCCGACCACCAGCAGCGGAAAGCCATCGGCAAAAAAGGTCGTGGCGCCGCCGGTGCTGTCCGTATAGTCGCGATCGACGATGCGTTCGCGCTCGGGATCGAAACGCAGCAGGCGCGCGGGCAGACCGAGGAACTCCGTGAACCAGGCCGCCGTTTCCGCGCCGGTGTCGAGCCCGTAGGCCGCGTCGCGCCACACCGCGGTGTCGATCTTTGGGGCAGCCGCGAGCCGCGCGACATCGAGCGGTGTGCGCAGCTCGCGCATGCCCGGCGCGCTCACGATCAGATCGTGCTCGCCGATTTCGGCCTTGATCAAGGCCATGCGCGGATACGCGCGCTGCGTGAACATCGCGCCTTCAGGATCGACGATCATCCAGTTGCGGTCGTATTCGAGGCCGGTCGCCAGCAGGCGCGCCTCGCCAAGCGCGATGCCGGCGCAGGATTTGATCGGATAGACGAACAGCTCGCTGATGATAGGCATGGTTGCACGCACGTGAGAGCGCAGTTTTCGGTAAAGACGAGGGACTGAAAATAACGCCGTATGGTACCGAAATTAGTGCGGCCGTGGACGCGCGTACCGCTAACTGCGCAGCGCACGACGCGCGGAGCGGTTCAAAGTCCGAAGAACCAAAGCCGCACGTCCTCTTCCTCCGACCATATCTGCACGTCCAGCATCTCGTCGAATTCGACCGGCTCGCCCCGGTACATGCAGCAGAATCCGCGCGCGGTGCGGTAGACGATCACCCACTCGCGTGGGTCGGGGAGCGCATCGGCCGAGCGGCCCTCCGGCGCGGTACCGGACTGTGCAGCGTGCGCAGCCGTCTTGAACCACTCGCGCAACGTATGCCACTCAGTTTTCAGCTTCACTGTCGCTCACCTTGAAAGCCTTGCCGTGCGCGGTATGCGAAGCATCGTTGACGCGCACGGATTGCGTTGACGGCGCGATCCACCCACGGTCCCGGCGCGGAAAAATGTCGATACTTCGCGCGACGGCGTCCGCAATATGCTCCTTCGCAATAACGCCGAAAACATCGAACGCGCCGTCCACGGCAGAATCCGCGACGACCACCGCCATGACCGCTCGGCGCCGCTGGAGTTCGCTGATCACTTCGAACGCCGCATCGGAGCGCTTCACTACGATGAAGTTGCGATGCGCGAGTTGCCCGATCGTGACCGTCGGATTGTCGTGGCTGACCGCGCGGCGCAGGCCCGTGTTGATACGCAGCACGCCGTACAGCATGCCCGCCTTCGTGACGACGATGTGCCGGAACGGCGCGATGCCCATACGGTCGAGGAGATCGCGAAACGGCACGTCCGCGCGGAGCACCAGTATGTCGGCCTCCATGATCGCCGCCGCGCTTTGCACGAGAAACATATTGGCGTGCAACGCATTCGGAATGACATGACCGCGTCTGACGAGCTTCGCCGTGTAGATCGTCTCGCGCGAGAGGAGCCGGCGGGTGCCGATGCTGAACGCGACCGCAAGTATCATCGGCAGCACGATGTCATAATCGCGCGTCATTTCGAAGATCATCGCCACTGCGGTCATCGCGGCACCCGTGCCGCCCGCGACCACCGCCCCCATGCCGACCATCGCGAATGCCGGCACACTGACCGGAGCGGCCGGCACCAGCAGATGGAATAGGGACGCCATCGCGGCGCCCAACGTCGCGCCGATGAACAGTGATGGCGAGAACACGCCGCCCGAGGAACCGGAGCCGAGGCTCACCGAGGTCGCGGCCATCTTGCACAGCGCGAGCAGCAGCAGGAACAGGCCGCCTTGCAACTGTGCATTGAGCGTTGCCTGGATCGTTGCGTAGCCTACGCCTTCCACGTAGTAGTGGCCCGCGTAGCGCATCAGCAGATACATCATTACGCCGACGAACAGCATGCCTAGCGTGTGGCGCGCATAACGTCCCGGAACGCGATCGAATGCGTCCTCCGCCCAGTGCAATGCGCGTATCAGCAAGGCGGCAGCCACGCCGGCGGCGACCCCGAGCAGCGCGTAAAGCAGCAGCGTAAACCCGCTCGCGAGATGGTTATCGAGCGCGCCGAGCTGAGGGGGAACCAGGAAAGCCGCCGCGCCGCCAAGGAATAGCCGCCCCACGAACGTGGCGGTGCCGGTTGCCAGCGCAACCGGCAGAAAGGTCCCCACGCTGATTTCCGGCATCATCAGTTCGGTCGCGAACAGTACGCCGCCAATCGGCGTATTGAACGTCGAGGCGATGCCGGCCCCCGCGCCGCTCGCAACGAGAATGATCCGCTGACTGGCGGGTATCCGCAGCCACTGGCCCAGCGTCGAGCCCAGCGCGGAACCGATCTGGATGATCGGACCTTCCCGGCCCACTGCCGCACCGGTGCCGATCGCGATCGCCGATGCAAGCGACTTGACGACCGCGACCACCGGCCGGATCACGCCGCCCCCGAAGTAGATCGCGTCCATCACTTCCGGCACGCCATGCCCTTTCGCTTCCGGTGCGAAGCTGTTGACCAGCCACGTGACCGCCAAGCCGCCCACTACCGGCACGAGAATCACCCACGCGCCCCACGGCGACGGCGGGGTAAACTGGCTCGCGTCGTACAGCGGCGAAAGACGTCCGAGAAACGCCGCATTATGGATCGTGCCGATCAGCATCCTGAACAAGACCGCGCCAAAACCGGTCACGATCCCGAGGCAGAACGCCAGCATGCTCATGCGATACAGGTCGAGCGGCTTCACGACTTCTTCCGCGTTTTCAGGAGGCGCCGAATCTCCTTCATTGCCGTCGAGCTTCGTGGGGTCCATATCCCGCCTCTCCTCGGATGACAACACCGTGGCCTCGTTCGACCGGGTAAACAGGCCTCGGCAATCATGTCATACCGTGCCATGCACTATAGTCCCATCAACGCGCGTTCACCAACCTTGACGGTCGTAGCGCGGTACGGAGAAAGCTTTTAAGCCTGCTTTAATCGGCACTGCATAGATTGAAAGCGTACCAGGCGTGCGCTGCCTTCAACGAGCCAACCATCGATTCGCTACCGCCGGCGCGGCGCAATCTCGGTCTCGGCAGTGCCCTGCTCTGCGAAGCCGATAGACCGTTGACGGGCACGTTCCTGGTTCTCTCGCACAAGGAGGACAAATCATGCGTACGCTGTCTGCACTATGCGCTGGAATATGTTTGGGCTTCGCCCAGCTTGCTATCGCCCACCCCAGCTCGAACATCGTCCTGAAAACCGGGTGCAAGGATTTCTCCGCGATGGCCGTTCATCGCCGCGCCCCGATCGCTGACTGGGTAGCACCGCCGGCTCGATATCGTGTTCCCCGGACCGACAGCGCGATCATCGTCAACGCTGCCGCCCCGGTTGGCCTCATCGTGGACGAGTGCCGAAAACCGACCTGAGTCAGGTCGAATTCGCATCGAACCTCTTTTCGAGCGTATCGCCAGTTTCGGCTGCCCTTCGCTGGTTTCGACCGGTCCGTGGGCGGCCAACCGGTGTTCGCGCCGCCCGTGCGCGGGTCGGGTTTCAGGCGTTGCGGCGGCGGTGTCGGGCGCATGGGCCGAGCCGCCCGGGGAAGCCGCCGTTTCGCGCTGCCTCGCGCGGAAGTAAAATCGTCGAATCTGGCGCGCGCCGGAGAGCCGCACGAACCTGGCAACGGAACTGCCCGATCTCCCCAAGCTACGCCGCGCCAGTCACTGATCGTGCCTGCACCAGCTACCCTCCCTCCCATCAATCACCGAGACAGGATATTCATGATGCTGAGCAAACCCGTGTTGACCGTCACCGAGACGACCCGCATTGTCGATGCCGCCCGCGCGGAAGCCGAGAAGAACAAGTGGCCTGTCGCGATCGTGGTCGCGGACGACGGCGGCCATCCGCTCGCGGTGCTGCGTCTCGACGGCGCGGCGCCGTCGACCTCGTATATCGCCACCGAGAAGGCGCGCACCGCGGCGCTCGGCCGGCGCGAAACCAAGGTCTATGAAGACATGATCAACAACGGCCGCACCGCGTTCCTCAGCGTGCCGTTGCAGGGCACGCTCGAAGGCGGCGTGCCGGTGATCGTCGACGGCCACGTGGTCGGCGCGGTCGGCGTGTCGGGCGTCAAGTCCGAGCAGGATGCGCAGATCGCGAAGGCGGGCATTCAGGCGCTCGGCGTCTAAAGCGCCGAGCGGCACAGCAATCCCGTGGCACAACGCGGACCGATGCCCCCTCATCGGTCCCACAACAGATGGAGCAGTCGATGACTCAGATGAACCCGCGCGGCGGACTGCAGGTCGCCGCCAACCTCGACCAGTTCGTTGAAACCGAAGCCCTGCCCGGCACCGGAATCGACAGCGCCGCCTTCTGGTCGGGTTTCGACGCCCTCGTGCACGAGCTGGCGCCCAAAAATCGTACGTTGCTCGCCGAGCGCGAGCGCCTGCAAAGCGAACTCGACAACTGGCATCGGGCCAATCCCGGCCCGGTGCGCGATCCAGGCGCGTACCGGGCGTTTCTCGAAGGGATCGGCTACATCGTGCCGGTGCCCGCCAGCGTCAAAGCCACGACCGACCACGTGGACAGCGAAATCGCCGAGCAGGCCGGCCCGCAGCTGGTCGTACCGCTATCGAATCAGCGCTATGCGCTGAATGCCGCGAACGCGCGCTGGGGCAGCCTGTACGACGCGCTGTACGGCACCGACGCGATTCCCGACACGGACGGCGCGGCAAAGCAGAAAGGCTTCAACCCGGTGCGCGGTGCCGCGGTGATCGCGTATGCACGCAAGTTCCTCGATCAGGCCGCGCCGCTCGCGAACGGCTCGCATGGGGACGCGACGCGCTATAGCGTCGAACATGGCCAGCTCGTCGTCGCGCTGAAGAGCGGCACCAGCGCGCTCGCGACACCCGCGCAATTCGTCGGCTATCAGGGCGACGCGAGCGCGCCGTCGGCGGTGCTGGTCAAGCACAACGGCCTGCATGTCGAGATTCAGATCGATGCGAACGATTCGATCGGCAAGACCGATGCCGCTCACGTCAAGGACATCGTCGTCGAAGCGGCGGTCAC
Organism: Paraburkholderia sprentiae WSM5005; assembly: GCF_001865575.2. NCBI lineage: Bacteria > Pseudomonadati > Pseudomonadota > Betaproteobacteria > Burkholderiales > Burkholderiaceae > Paraburkholderia > Paraburkholderia sprentiae. The sequence goes on along the minus strand of NZ_CP017561.2, from coordinate 1,719,473 downwards.
CACGATCATCGATTGCGAGGACTCGGTCGCAGCCGTCGACGCCGACGACAAGGTGCAGCTCTATCGCAACTGGCTCGGCCTGATGAACGGCGACCTGACCGAAGAGGTCACCAAGAACGGCAAGACCTTCACGCGCCGGCTCAACCCCGATCGCGAGTACACCAGCGCGGACGGCAAGTCGCAGGTCAAGCTGCATGGCCGCTCGCTGCTGTTCATCCGCAACGTCGGCCACCTGATGACGAACCCGGCCGTGTTGACGAAAGACGGCTACGAGATTCCCGAGGGCATTCTCGATGCGGTGATCACGACGCTGTGCGCGCTGCGCGACCGCCACAACAAGCTGAACTCGCGCACCGGCTCGATCTATATCGTGAAGCCGAAGATGCACGGGCCGGCCGAAGTCGCGTTCGCGAGCGAGTTGTTCGCGCGCGTCGAAGACCTGCTGAAGCTGCCGCGCAACACGATCAAGATGGGCATCATGGACGAGGAGCGCCGCACCAGCGTGAACCTGCTCGCCTGTATCGCCGAAGCGTCGGCGCGCGTCGCGTTCATCAACACCGGCTTTCTCGATCGCACCGGCGACGAGATGCACTCGGCGATGGAAGCGGGGCCGATGATGCGCAAGGGCGACATGAAGTCGAGCACGTGGATCACGTCGTACGAACGCAGCAACGTGCTGGTCGGCTTGAGCGCGGGCTTGCGCGGCCGCTCGCAGATCGGCAAGGGCATGTGGGCGATGCCCGACCTGATGCACGCGATGCTGGAACAGAAGATCGGCCATCCGAAGGCCGGCGCGAACACCGCGTGGGTGCCCTCGCCGACCGCCGCGACGCTGCACGCGCTGCACTATCACCAGGTCGACGTGCAAGCGGTCCAGCAGGAGCTCGAACGCACCGATTACGCGACGGTGCGCGACGAACTGCTCGACGGCCTGCTGACGATTCCGGTCGTCGAAAACGCGCAATGGAACGACGACGAAATCCGCGCCGAACTCGACAACAATGCGCAGGGCATTCTCGGCTACGTGGTGCGCTGGATCGACCAGGGCGTCGGCTGCTCGAAGGTGCCGGACATTCACAACGTCGGCCTGATGGAAGACCGGGCAACGCTGCGCATTTCGAGCCAGCACATCGCCAACTGGCTGTATCACGGCGTGGTCAAACGTGAGCTCGTCGAAGAGACGTTCAAGCGCATGGCCAAAGTGGTGGACGCGCAGAATGCGGGTGATCCGCTGTATCAGCCGATGGCGCCGGGGTTCGACATGATCGCGTTCAAGGCCGCGCAGGCACTGGTATTCGAGGGCCGCCAGCAGCCGAGCGGATATACCGAGCCGTTGCTGCACAAGTTCCGGCTCGAAGTGAAGAAACAGCGGTAACGCCGTCCGGCCGAAAACGACAACGGGCGCCGCGCAATGCGACGCCCGTTTGTCTTTCAGGCTACCTCAGTTCACGCGGCTTCGGCCGTCAATTGCGCCGCCTCGCCGCCTGACACTTCGTTTTGCAGATACGCCTGCAGATACGCCTCGAATTCAGCCTTCACCTCGGGATGGCGCAGCGCGAATTCGACAGTCGCCTTCAGATAGCCGAGCTTGCTGCCGCAATCGAAGCGTGTGCCGAAGTAGCGGTACGCGAGCACCTGCTCTTCGGTCAGCAGCGACTGCACCGCGTCGGTCAGTTGCAGCTCGCCGCCCGCGCCCGGCTTCAGCGCGCGGATGTGCTTGAAGATCGTCGGCATCAGCACATAGCGGCCCACCACGCCGAGGTTCGACGGCGCCTGGTCCGGCGCCGGCTTCTCGACGATGCCCGACAGCTTGATCACGTTGTCTTCCCACTCCCGACCGTCGACGACGCCGTACGAGCGGCTGTCTTCGCGCGCGATCGTTTCGACGCCGATCACCGAGCTGTGATAGTGATTGAACGTATCGACGAGCTGGCTCATCACCGGCTTCGTACTATGCAGCAAGTCGTCCGCGAGAATCACCGCGAACGGGCTGTCGCCCACGAGTTTTTCGGCGCACAGCACCGCATGGCCGAGACCGAGCGCTTCGGCCTGGCGCACGTAAAAGCAGTCGACGTTGGCCGGCTTGATGCTGCGCACGAGATCGAGCAGCTTCTGCTTGTTGCGCGCTTCGAGTTCGGATTCGATCTCATAGGATTTGTCGAAGTGATCTTCGATTGCGCGCTTGCTGCGGCCCGTCACGAAGATCATTTCGGTGATGCCGGCGGCGATCGCTTCTTCGACGGCGTACTGGATCAGCGGCTTGTCGACGATCGGCAGCATTTCCTTCGGACTTGCTTTGGTAGCCGGCAGGAATCGTGTCCCGAGGCCCGCTACGGGAAACACGGCTTTGGTGACTTTCAGCATGGTAGGCATTCCCACATCGGTTAGAAATTGGTGTGTTCGCGCACTTGGCGGTCGGACAATTCGCATATTTATTGCAATGCGGTATTGTGAAGAAACTGATGAAACTATTACGTATTGTGTTGTCGGCCGTTAATGACGAATCCGAAAATCTTACCTCTCGGGCGACCGTCGACATTGCACGCCCGGCGATTCAACGAGCGGTCCAACAGCGCGTCATTCCTGTTCGTCGACCGGCGGGAGCTTGCCTGGGTTCATGCGATGACGACGGATCGGCTCGTTGCGCAACGCATCCCGGTAGGCGGAGGCGGCCACCAGGATCAGCAGGACGGCCACGCCGGCCAGTAAATGCAGGTTCATGACTTCACCTCGAATCAGAAAATCCGTGGCTTAAATTAGCACGACAAAAGCGACAAATAATTCGGCGTTGCATACGCCGATGCGCAATTACAATTCGTCACAAAATCTATTCGGCATCCAATCAGAAATGCAATTTTTTATCGATTTTTTCGGAATCGCTGTGCTTTAGCATGGATGCGTCGCGGGCTCGTAAGACGCCAGCTCGAACGCTGCTTGCGCGTCAATTCTTCTTTTCCCGATTCAGATGAGGACCGCATATGAGCGACCCAGCACTGGATGCCGCCGGCTCGTCCCTGCCCCTGCCTGCGCCGCCGCGCCGGCAAACAAGCCCGCCCGCGGCGGGCGCGCGCGGCGATGCGCGTATCGACAGCGCCAGCAAGGAGCACGTGATCGACGCGATGCGGGGCTTCGCCGCGCTGCTGGTCGCCTACTTTCATTGCCGCCAGATCGTATGGGTCGGCATGCAGGCGTTTCATCAGAGCGCCGGACATTCATTGAGTCCCGGTACGCTTGCTGCATATCTGACGTTTCCGATCGCTTGGGGCTCGGCCGGTGTGCCGATGTTCTTCGTGATCAGCGGCTATTGCATCCATCGCGGCGGCGCGCTGCGGCTCGCGGACAATCCCGCTTACCGGCTCGATGCGGGCAACTTCTGGTTGCGGCGCTTCGCGCGCATTTACCCCGTGTTGCTCGCGGCGCTGGTGCTGACTTTCGCGCTCGATTCATTGAGCCTGCAATTGCCACCCGTCAGCCACAAGATTCGCGACATCGGTCTGCACGCGTTTCTGGTCAATCTGTTCTCGCTGCAGGGCGTGGCAGGGAAAACCTATGGCTCGAACGGTGCGTTGTGGACGCTGTCGCTCGAAGTGCAGTTCTATGCGATCTATCCGCTGCTGTTCGTGCTACGCAGACGCATCGGCATGAACGCCGTGCTTGCGCTCATCGGCGCGATCAACGTGGCGTCCGCATACGGGTTGGAACGCCACGATCTGCAGTTCTTCACGTCGTACTGGTTCTCATGGACGCTCGGCGCGTGGATCGCCGACGCCAAAGCGCGCAGCGCGCGAGCGGCGCGTGCGCCTGCATCGCTGTACGCGCTCGCGGCGGCCTTGATCGCGGCCGGCTGCGTCGCGTTTCATTTCGGTCAGTACGGCGCGTTCCAGATATGGGCGCTCGGCTTCGCGTGCTATCTGTACAAGGCGCTCGATGTGCGCAATGACCCGCAACGCGAAGCGAGCGGCGGGCTCGCGCTGCTTCGCGCAGCGTCGCACGCGCTGTCGCGCCTGCTGTCCCGCGTCGGTGACTTCAGCTTCTCGTTGTATCTGATCCATCTGCCGATCTTCGTGCTGCTGTCGGCATGGCTGTTTCGTTCGTCGCTGCAGATGTCGATCTGGCCGTCGTTCGGCTATATGCTGGTCGCGGTGCCGTCCGCCTATGTGTTCTATCGGCTGGTTGAATTGCCTGCGATGAAGTGGTCGGCGAGTTTTAAGCGTGGAAGGCGCTAGCAGAACGAGGGCATCGGGTCACCCTCACCGTATTCATGGCGGCATGGCGAGACGGAAAATCAATCGCGGCTTGAGCGAGTTTTGAAGACCATCGCTAACGGCTTCGTGCTTACCGGCATCGAGTTCATCGGCGATGTCGCCTATGCCCAGTCGTGATGGTGCCGCTTGCCTGCCTGACCTGTCTATGAATGGGCCCCGCTTCGGCGGAGCCGTGTTCGTGTGCTTACGGGTTGATAACCTTGCTGCGTGGCGTCACCCTTGGATCGCCGCACATCCAGGCGCAGCTACCGTTACAGATCGGCTTGAACTCTACGAAGACCTGACGGTAACTAAGTGTGCCATCAGGACGCTTGACTACCATTTCATCTGTGAAAGTATGCTTCTCGATCAGAATGTTTTCACTTCTGATACCAAGCTGCTGCAAATACACCTTGACGTTTCTAGCCCGGTCTTCTTTCAACTGATCCACATTGCGTTCTACCGCATATGCGCCAGCCACGATAACCGCCTGAATCTGAACGTCGGGCCATTTTTTCGCCTCAATTACAGCATCCGTAATTGCGAGCCTGTTTGCGTTAGTCAGCGCAGTTGTATTGAATGGCAGCGCTATCTCCGCTTCTTCCCCGATAGTACATGCGCCAGCCGATCCATAAAGACAAGTCAAAATGGCAAGCGCTACGATCACAACACTGCTCCTCACTTTCAGCTTCTTGCTCATCTGATATTTCTCCCATCGAATGTTGCAATATAGCCGGTTATGTTGTCTGCATTTCTGATTGCGATATCAGGATGATTTTTTGCGAAATGCTTCGCTCCTGACTCCGTATCTGCATATACCTCATCGATCGAATTAAAAGTATCCCTATAGTGGGTACACTCGTGAATCAACGTCTTGATCTTGCACTCGTGAAACAACTCGCCCTGTGAGATACTGCAAAACTTCGAATAGATAGCGATAACACGCTTTTCGGAATCGGGTTTGCACACTGCGGCGTGATTGACGCCGCTATCTGGCGCGACTGAGCATGTAAGACTCCTGCTCAGTTCGCTATCCCATCGAACAATCTTTTCTGGCACAAGCTCCTGCATCGCAGTTAGCAGGCGCGGTAGACCGGCAGCCAAAGTGCTTCGGATCTCGTCATCCGCGCGAGCGAAATAGATTTCGGCTCGGTCCCGCTCTTTTACGTCCCAACGTGCCACTGCTGCAATGCGGTCCCTAATCAACGAAACGCCGGCATCGCGTGCCCGCATGACGTCATTTCTGAATTCCTTGTTGCTCATGTTTGGGCAGATAGGCGTCGTATTAATTATGACATTGGCTATTGACCCGGGAGTTGCATTGGTAATCGCTGTGCCGACCTCGGTCCATTCTTCATTCTGGTCGGTCATGAAGTAGTGGCTATTTTTGTTCAAAAATTCATTTGTCATCTGTTTTCCCTTAGCAAAAAGACTCAACTCCTCTGCGCCCTATGACCCGGCAACTTCGATCGAGACCTGCTTTGCGTTATCTGTTGAAACACGCTGGGTGCGCCCTTGGGCATCCGTGACACCTTTCGCAAGGACCCTTGAACCGGCGCGTATCCGGTAACACACCCCAGCCTGTCGATTGCCAGTGAAGTCTCTTAGCTCGAACCGCTCATTGAACCGATCGGGGGCACGCTCGCGACAATCGCACGCCCATGCGTAACCCAAAGCTTCGGCCATCTCGTAACCATTTGAATACGACTTCAGCCTATCGAATGGAAACCATTCGCCGGTTTCGGCGTTCAGCGCCATTGCGGACGGCATTGGCGCGAAGTTTGGGTAGACTGAATAGGTGATACGGCAAAGCAGGCACTCCTCCTTGCCCCCGGTTTCATCCTGTTTCTCTTGTTCCATTTGACCTCCGCTGATCTTCCAAAAAAACACCCGATGAATTAATCATGCACGGTCGGGGTGCATTTCCGCAACCTGCTAAAGGACGTGCTCGCTTCACTTTCCGTCGCAGCAATTATTAGGACAACCGGGGGATAGTTCAATCTCCGCACGTCTGACCTTTTCGGACGGCTCGACGAAATAATCAAGGGGCTTGTAGATTCCAGCCCGGACATCGTATGAAGTTTCAGTAAGATCAAACTGCATGAGTATTGCCTTTGCAGTATCCGCACGTTGCACTGCCAATTTCTTCGGTTCTTTTTCGCTTGCCTCGGCCAATCCACCGATGGACAGCACCTCTTGAATAGGATACTTAAGGCGCATGTCGATGGCCCAATTTGCCAATTTTAAAACTTGACCCGCCGATACCTGAGTCGAATTTCTTTCAAAATACAAATCGATATTTTGACCGGGAAGATTATGAGACGTATTGCATGCCTGTGCGCTGATAGACAGCAGCCAAAATGTCAAGGCACCAAATTTAGTATTCGTATGCGACGTATCCGGCCAGGCTGTCTGCGGTATTAATTGCTTGCCGTGGGTTTTCTTGCCCCCAGATTGCCAAGAATTTGGTGATCGTATATTTCCAATCTTTGCTGCCAAAAGTGTCCGTAAAGTGCATACACTCATGAATGATCGTTGACAGCTTCGAGGCGCCTCCCGACGTGAAATCACGGGTTTCGCAAAAAATCTCGTGAATACTAATGGTATGCGTGGTTGCCTATCGAATGGAAACCATTCGCCGATTTCGGCGTTCAGCGCCATTGCGGACCGCATTGGCGGGAAGTTTGAGTCGACTGAATCGGTGATACGGCAACGCAGGCGCTCTTTCTTGCCCGCGATCTCATCCTGTTCCGGCTGTTCCATTTGACCTTTCTTGATTTTTCAGAACACACCCAAGGAATTAACCATCTAAAGCACGACACAGTCAACGACTTTAAATTGAGATAAAGCTTTTTTGACGGATTTGACAATAATGGTTATGTGAACCTCATGCTCACGCGCATCTTTCCGGTGTAGCAACACAACAAAAAGGCTCAATTCTGTATTTTGTTGTCTGTAGCGGTCGGAACCACGCGCTCAACAATTGGATAGCAAGAACTATCGCCAGCGTTTGTCAAAATCACTCTATTTCGAATTAAATCTATTGACTGCGATCCGATTATCCGATCAATTTTCCCGGCGCACCTTGGTAGCTCAGAAAACGTCCAATCGAGCCGCAAGAAAGCGGGAATATTGGGACGCCTACGGCGAGCCCGGAGACTTGGTTGCATACCAGATCACATAGTCGATTTTTTATGACTTCGTGGCGCGGACGCGATACACGGTTCACTGTTTATGTTATTATTTTCCCGTAATTAGAAATGTTTCGTTAATCCCAGAAGATCTCCAAAATAACAATGCGGATTTGAAGTTGAGCGACGAATCGCCTGCTTTGCCATATTTCGAGGCGGATCAACAACATTGGCAAGCGTTTCGCAATAACGAGCGTTACGCTGATATGCACTCACCATGTCAGGCGTCAATGCGTTATATGACATTTCGAGACTGCATGACCCGAATAACAAATAACAGGCTGGATCATCTGCCCATGCCTGACGCAGACAACTAACGGAAACCGGCCGCCCAGCCATGCCGCATGGATTTGGCGCGGATCACTCCACCACCCGCACAGCGACAAAAAAAACGGAGCGAAAGCCGTTCAAGACTTTCGCTCCGCTACGCCAAGCAAGGACTGGCCAAGCCCTCGTCTACCCTCGCGTAAAATCACCTCATCACCGCGCTGCCACGCCCGTCAGAATCTGCGCGACCCCATCCACATAGCTGCGCGTGCCGAAGCGCTCCTGCGCGGTTCGATAACCGTTCTTAACCAGTTTCTCGCGCAAGTCGCCGTTCGAGCGCAATTCGGCGAGCGTATCGGCAAGCGCATGCGCATCGCCCGGCGTACACAGCACGCCGTTCTGGTAGTCGTCGATGATTTCGAGCACGCCGCCGGCGCGCGACGCCACGACCGGCCGCTGCGCGAGCATGCCCTCGACGATCACGCGGCCGAACGGCTCCGGCGTGATCGACGTATGCACGACCGCGTCGACCGCGCACATGCAGGCGGCGATATCGTGCTGGAAGCCGAGAAAATGCACGCGTCCGCCAAGTTCGTGCGCGGCGACGAACGAGCGCAGTTCGCTCTCGTACTGGTCCTCGCCGAACAGCGCCGCGCCGACCAGCACCGCATGCATCTGCGGATTGAGCACCATTGCTTCGAGCAGCACATGCTGCCCCTTCCAACGCGCAAGCCGGCTGAACGAGCCGACGAGAAAGGCGTCGCGCGGCAGATTCAGACGCTCGCGCAGCACGGCTTGCGGCACCGCGCGCAACGCGTCGAACGGCTCCGCGGCAATCCCGTTGAACACGACGTCGATGCGACCGCTGTCGAACTGCGTGAGCTTCGCGAACGCCTGCGCCGACGCGGCCGAATTGGCGATCACATGCGTGAGGCCGAGCCGCGCGCACCACTTGATGATCGCGAGCTGCTTGCCGCCGAAATGCTCGGCGCTGACGATGTCGCGCAGATGCCAGACCACCGGCCGTCGCGCGAGCTTGCCGGCCACCGCGCCGATCACCATCGCGCGCTGCGTGTTCGCGTAGATCACGTCGACCTTGCGCGCGCGTCTTGCGGTGGCGCGCACGAGCGATATGAGCCCTTTCAGCGCCTGGCCTTTCGGCAGCGAACCACCCTGCTTGCGCACATTTTTCAGTGCACCAGCATCGAGCACGGTGACCTCGACGCCGGCCTTCGCGAGCGCGGTGTTGAACGGACCATCGTCGAACAGCACGACTTCGATGCGCGAGCGCAGCGCCTTGACGATTTCGAGCAGCGACAGCTCCGCGCCGCCGAGTACGCCGCTCTGATCGACGGCGAGAATGCGCGGCACGTTCGCCGCGCTCGGCGCGCCCGGCCGATACGGCGTATAGGCCGGCAGCGTCGCCGTGCGCAACGCGGGTACCGACGCGCGCACAAGCGAGAAAAAGCGCTCACGGAAATGCGCGGCCGAAAACCGCTCGGCGTTGCCGCGGCAATTTTCCGGCAGCAAACGGTGCGCGACCTCGTCGAAACGATTGACCGCCGCGATGATCGAGTCGGTATCCTGCTCATCGAAGAACATGCCGGTCGGCTTCGGTTCGGACAGGTCGCGCACGGTTTCGAGCGCCCCGCCCTTGCCGTATGCGATCACCGGCGTGCCGCAAGCCTGCGCCTCGACCACCGAAATGCCGAAGTCCTCTTCGGCGGCGAACACGAATGCCTTCGCGCGGCTCATGCGGTCCTTCAGCACCTCGAACGGCTGATAGCCCATGATCTCGACGTTTGGCCCCGCCTTCGCGCGGACCTTCGCCATCTCGGGTCCATCGCCGATCACGACGAGCCTGCGCTCGGGCATCTGCGCGAAGGCCTCGACGATCAGATCGATTTTCTTGTACGGCACCATGCGCGACGCGGTCAGATAAAAGTCTTCCTTGTTCGTGCACAGCGTGAACGCGTCGACGTCGACCGGCGGGAAGATCACCTGCGCGTCGCGCTGATACACCTTCCTGATGCGTCGCGCGATGAACGCCGAGTTCGCCACGAAGCCGTCCACCGAGTTCGACGTGCGGATATCCCAGTTGCGCATGTAATGCAGAATCAGCCGCGCCAGCGCCGACTTCGGGCCGTTGGTCAGCTTCGACTGCTGCAGATACTGATGCTGCAAATCCCACGCATAGCGGATCGGCGAATGCACGTAGCTGATATGCACCTGATCGGGACCGGTCAGAATGCCCTTGGCGACTGCGTGGCTGCTCGAAATCACGACATCGTAAGCCGACACGTCGAGCTGCTCGATCGCGAGCGGCATCAGCGGCAGATACGAGCGGTACTTGCTGCGCGCGAGCGGCAGCTTCTGGATGAACGACGTCGTCACCGGCTTGCCGCGCAGGAAGCTGCGATCGTCGAGAAAGTCCACGAGGCTGAACAGGTCCGCATCGGGAAAGCACGCGATGATCTGCTCGAGCACTTTCTCCGCGCCCGCGTAGGTGACGAGCCAGTCGTGCACGATCGCGATGCGCACGTTTTTGCTCGCGCGTTGCGCATGACGGCGCGGTGCCGGTTGCACGCCGGGCACGCTCGTCAGTTCGTCGAGCGCGCTGCGCGTCGGGGGCCTCAACAGATCTTTTTCAAGGACGTCTTGATTCATGCGCTTCTCCTCGGATTCAGTCGCAGTAGCAGTGAACGCGCAAGAGTGCGCAAGGCGGGCGTCATCGTGATCGACCACGCGACGTTCGCGCCGACCATCAGCACGCCGGCGGCGATCGCGAGCGCGAGGCTCGGCACGAAGCTCGCGAGCCACAGGCTGGCGAGCAGAAAGGCGAGATGGGCGAGCATGTCGAGGACGATCTGGCGTGCGCGGATCGCGGCGAAATGCAGCAGCACCGCGTAGTCGAATAGCGCGCGAGCCGCGACCGTGACGGCCGCGCCGGTCAGCCCGAAATGCGTGATCCCGAACCACAACGCGCCGGCGAAAAGCGGCAGCTCGACGAGGCCGACCCGCGCGGCCGTGGCGGGATTGACCTGCGACTGGATCAGGATGCGCGTGACGTTCGCCTGACCGACGAGCCACACGGCGACGATCATGATGCGGCCCACGGGCGCCGCGACCGTCGCGATCTCATTGCCGACCCACAGGTGCAGGAACGGTTCGAGCACCAGCATGGCGACGAGCGCGACCGGCGTGAACACGCCGTTGAGAAATTCGAGCGACTGCTGCGTGATCGTGTCGGCGTCCGCGCGGCCGACCGCTGACAGGCGCGGAAACAGCGTACGCACCAGCGCGGTCGGCACGATGTTCAGACGCGTGACGAGATTCTGCGGCACCGTGTAATACGTGACGAAACGCGCGCCGAGCCGTGAACCGAGCATCACGCGATCGAGCGAATCCGCGACCATCGTCGTCACGCTCGCGATCAGCATCCAGCCGCCGAAGTTGAACAGCCCCTTCGCGACGCCGAGCCGCGGCGGTTCAATGCTGCGTATTTCAAGCACTTTGAGCGCGTAGCGCCCGAGCAGCAACGCTGCGAGAATCCGCGCGACGACTGCCGCGGCGAGCACGTTCTGCAAAGTCGCGCCGAGCCACAGCGCGGCGCCGAGCGGCAGCAACTGGAACAGGAAGGTGCCGATCGTCTGGTTCGTGTTGTAGATGCCGAAGCGTTCCGCGCCATTGATCGCGCCCGCGAACACCCACGACACATTCGCGATCGGAATCGCGACCGCGAGCCACGGCAGCGCCATATAGACTTCGTGCTGCAATTCGGGCGATACCTTGGTGAAATAGGCGGTGTACAGGAACGCGCCGAAGTAAATGATCAGACCGCCGATCACGCCGGTCGCCAGATTGAGCCACGTCGCGCTCCAGAACACGCGCGCGCTTTCCTGCTGATCGCCCGACGCGCGCGCTTTCGAAATATGGTTCTGTGCCGCCATGCTCATGCCGAGATCGAGAATCCCGAAGTAGCCGATCAGCGTCCACACGAGACTGATCACGCCGTAGCGCTCGACGCCGAGCAGCCGGATATACGCCGGCACCGTCACGAGCGACACGAACGTCGGCAGCACGAGCCCGAAAAAATTGATCGCCACGTTCCTGAGAATGCCTTTGTCCATCGAATCCCTTTGTTGCGGTTAGATTGCGCGCGGTGCTGCGTCAGCGAGGCCAACGCATATCAAGGCTTCCAGCGATACATCAGCACCTTGCCGCGCGCGTCTTCCTCGACGAACACCAGGTACTCGCCATCGCTGCGCCTGGCCGCGCTGATTCCGTTGGGCACGTCGACCCAACCTGTCGCGCGGCCCACTTCCGGGCCCGGCCGGATCACGCCGAGCTCCTTGCCGCTGTCCTTGTCCCACACGTGCACCGCGCCGACCGGCTCGACGCCGAACACGTATCGACCCTCGACGGTGAAGCCGATGATCGTCGCGATCGGCTTGCTCTGCGTCTGCCACGGCAGCGCAATCGCATAGCGCTGCACCGGCTTGCCGCTCGACCATTTGTCGTAACGCACCAGCTCGCGTCCCACTTCTTTCCAGAAGCCTTGCGCGCTTGGCATGTCGGCCGTATAGCCGCTCACGTACATCGTGTCGGTGTCCGGTTCATAGATCGCGCGATGCAGGTCGGTGAACGGCGGCGGCACCGGGTACTGCGTCAGGTTCGAGTACGAGTAGAGCGGGTTGCCCTTCGCATCGAGTCCGCCGAAGCGGAAGCGGTAGATGCCCTTGGTGTCCCGCGTGCGCCAGATGTCGCCAGCCGAATCGACCCACCAGCCCCAGCCGCCCGCGAGCTTCGTGCCGCTCGTGTTCAGCGTGTATTCGTCGCGATCGAAGCGCCCGTCCCCATTCGCATCGCGCCAGATCCAGTCACCCCCCGGCGGCGCATTCGGCACCTTCGCGACCGCGCGCTCGCGGCCCGCGATAAAGCCCGAAGGAATCGCGGTCTCGCCGTCGTGCTGCGGGTCGAAGCGATAAATCTTCAGATGGTCCGCATACATGTCGGTCAGATAAAGGAACGTGTGCCCCTTCAGCCGCCGGGCGATCGGCAGGCCCGGATACTGGTCGGTATCGAACACCGGGTCGTCCGGATACTTGAACCGATTCGAGAGGAATCCCGCATATTTCCAGTCCTGTCCCGACGGCTTCGACAGATCGAGTTCGAAGCGCTTGTTGCCCGTGTAAACGCTGTCGGGCCGGCCCGGATCGATCCACGCGCCGTCGACGAACAGCAACCCCTCGACCTGCCAGTTGCGCTTGCCGTCCGCCGCATAGCTTTCGAGCGTTGCGCCGAGGCCCGCGCCGATCGGCTCGTAACGCGGACCGATGCCATTGGTCGACACGTACACGTTGCCGCGCGCGTCGGCACCCACGCCAGTCAGCCCGTTGAATCGCAACGGCCCCGGCTTGCCGGTGACGCCGCTGAAAATGCCGCCGCGCTCGCCGAGCGTGCCCGACTCGGTGTAGCGGCCGTCGCGCTTCGTGAAGAACAACACCTGCTGGCGCGGACCGTTGTCGGCGATCAGGATGCGGTCTTGCGCATCGACGGCGAGGTCGACCGCGACCGTTCCGGTCGGCAGCGTGACCGTCTCGTCGATGCGCTGACCGCTTGCCGTGTAATGCTCGATACCCGGCGCGCGATCGCCGCGGGTGCCGCTCAGCACCCATAGCGTGCCGTCGGGCGCGAGCGCGATACGGCCGGGCTCGTGCACGTTCCACGTCGCTTTCTGCTGCATCGACTCGGCATCGTAGACTTCGATGCGATTGCGCGCGGTATTGGCCGCGAACAGCGTCGTGTCGTTCGCGGCGAGCCCGCGGATCTCCGCGTTCGTGCCGGTCGGCACTTCGTTCATCATCAGAAAGCCGGCCGCGAGCTGCGCATGCGGGTCCGTGTTCTTCGCGGCGCGCTGAAACGGCGCGACGCGCTTCGGATCGTCGATCAGACGCCGCGAAATGCCGAACCATTGCTTGCCCTTGTCCGGCCACACGCCCGGTTCGACCAGGTGCCCCTTCTCATTGCCGACCGTGATCGCGACGAACGCATACTTCCGGTTGACCGCGATCGCATTACCGCCGGCGTTGCCCCAGCCATGCGTGCCGCCCGCGAAGCCGAGCATCTTGCCGTCCTGGTACACGCTCGCTTCGGCGCCGCTTTCGTCCCACGGCGCGTTCGTGTACACCTTGCCGTCGGGCGAGACCGCGATCGCGGTGATATTGATTTGCGTCCATGTGCCATCGCCAAAGCCAAAGCTGTTGCCGATCCATGAGGTCTTCGCGTTCAGCGCGGTTTCGGCGCAAGCCGGCACACCGGCCAGTGCCGTGACGACGCCGGCGATGCAAGCCGTCGGCGCGAACCAGCTTTTGAACGTGAAACGAGGCAAGGCGGGTCCCCCAGTCGATGTCCGATCAACGCGATGCACGCGGACCTATGCCCGTTCGGGGCGAAATTCGGTGAATATGGCGACGCGAATCGAAGCGCAACCGATCGAAGCGGAGCGTCTGAAGACAGCCGTCCACACGGCTACATTACGCGGAAAAAATCCGGCGACGAAAAACGAAAATAATTCAAAAATATTCGTCGACTTATTCATCGGTAATTCGACGAATTTTTAAAAACCTATCACATCACCTAGCTGGCGTCGCTCGTCGTCGAGCGTAAGAATTTCCGCTGATTCCGGCGCGATGCCACGTGATCCGCAGCTATTGCACGCCACTAGATGCTCGCCACATAAACATATAATTCCGCAGAGAATGGATAAAGAAACACCCTGTTTCAATCTGATTCATTTAGCCCATTCCTGCCGGTTTTTTCTCGATTTTCTTTTCCCTAGAATCGATTTCCTATCCCGCTTTACCTCATGGACGGTTCATGACAGCCAGCGCATTGCCCCTCGCGCCCTCCCATTCCCGCATCGTGCAGCTCGACGGCCTGCGCGCGATCGCCGTGCTCGCGGTATTCGCGCAGCACGCGTTGAAGGCGCCGCTCTGGATGGGCGTCGATCTGTTTTTCGTTTTGAGCGGCTTTCTGATCAGCGGCATCCTGCTCGATCGCAAGTCGCGTCAGCAGTCGTATTTCAGCTATTTCTATGCGCGGCGCGCGCGCCGCATCCTGCCGCCGTATCTGCTGTTGATGGCCGTGTCGTCGGTGCTGTTCGGGCTCGCGTGGGCGCAGCACTGGTACTGGTACGCGTTTTTCGCGACCAATATCGGCGATGCGCTGAATCAAAGCGGTCACGACAGCCTCAACGTGCTGTGGTCGCTCGCGGTCGAGGAGCAGTTCTACATCTTCTGGCCGTTCGTGATCCTGCTCGTACCCGAGCGTCTGCTCGGCTACGTGGCGGCCGCGCTGATCGTGCTGGTACCCCTGCTGCGCGCGCTCGCGACACCGTGGTTCGATTCGTTCTGGCCGATCTATTACCTGACGCCGTTTCGCATGGATCTGCTCGCGGCCGGCGCGTTGCTCGCGGTCGCCGTGCGGCGCGATCGCAATGCGCTCGAACCGTTCAAGGGACTCGCGGTGCTCGGCGCGCTGGCCGCGCTCGCGGTGCTGGCGTGGCTGCACCTGCACTTCCCGCGTTTTCGCGCGGCGAATACGCCGTTGTCGAATGCGGGGCTTTATAGCATCTCATTGGTGCTGTGTACGTCGATCGTCGTGATCGCGCTGCAGAGCAAGGGCGTCGTGAAGCGGCTGTTGTGCAATCGCGTGCTCGTTTATATCGGCACCGTCAGCTACACGATCTATCTGATCCATCTGAGCGTGCTCTACATGGTGTGGCCGCTGCATCTGAATCGCTATCTGAGCGCCGCGATCGCACTCGCGATCACGCTCGTGTACGCCAGCATCACGTGGTTCGCATTCGAGAAGCGCTTGATTTTTGGCGCGCGCGGTGCAAGGACCACGACCAGCGCCGGCGCCAACGTTGCGCGGCAAGCACCGCAAAGCCGCGCATGAAACGCCAGGCTGCTATGGCTGCTCGCATGCTGGGCGTCGTGTCGGCACTGACGCTGCTCGCGCCGACCACGAGCGCGGCCACGGCCACCGCCGCGCCGGCAACGCGATCGTCGACACAACTGCTGATCGACGCCTACGGCGATTCGACCACGCTCGGCATCACCTGTAGCGAAGGCCACTGCGCCGCGCAAGCGCGCAACGCCGTGGCCTATCTGCAGCAAGCGTTGCACGAGCATGACGGCGAGCGCGTGCGCGTCACGAATTATGGCGTCGGCGGCACGACGGCCGCACAGTTGCGCGACGGCACCGGCAATCGCCGCGCCGGGCCGACGGCTGGCCTGCCGTGGCGCGAACGCCTCGCGGCATCGCCCGCGCGCATCGTGCTGATCAACTACGGCATCAACGAAGTGATGCAGAACCAGACGCCCGAGCAGTTCTATGCGGCCGAAACGACACTCGTGCAGACCGCGCGAGCGCTCGGCAAGGAGCCTGTCTTGCAGACCTCGAATCCGATGCCCGACAGCCGGATCAACGCGCGGCTCGCCGTGATGGTCGCCATGACACGGCGCGTGGCCGCCGAACAGCGCGTGCCGCTCGTCGACCAATACGGGTATGTGAGCAGCCTGCCCGACTGGAAAACGCTGATGTCGGACGGCGCGCATCCGAAGCCGGAGCTGTACCGGTTGAAGGCCGAGCAGGACTATCGGGTCGTCGAACCGTTGGTGCGGCGGCTGCTGGACGACACCCATTGAGCCACGCTGTCACGCCGCGTTCCGTTCCTTTCCATTCACAAACTAGAAGGCAAGCTATGAGCCAACCACGCAAAGCGATCATCACCGGCGTCTCCGGACAGGACGGCGCCTATCTGACCCGGCTGCTGCTCGACAAGGGCTATCACGTGACCGGCACCTACCGGCGCACGAGTTCGGTCAACTTCTGGCGCATGCGTGAGCTTGGTGTGCTCGACCACCCGAATCTGCGTCTGGTCGAGCACGACCTCACCGACCTCGGCTCGACGCTGCGTCTGCTCGACAGCACGCAGGCCGACGAGCTGTACAACCTCGCCGCGCAGAGCTTCGTCGGCGTGTCGTTCGACCAGCCCGCGACCACCGCCGAAGTGACCGGCATCGGCGCGCTGAATCTGCTCGAAGGCCTGCGTATCCTGAGCCCGAAAACGCGCTTCTACCAGGCATCGACCTCCGAGATGTTCGGCCTCGTGCAGGCGGTGCCGCAACGCGAAAGCACGCCGTTCTATCCGCGCAGCCCGTATGGCGTCGCGAAGCTGTTTGCGCACTGGTCGACGATCAACTATCGCGAGTCGTACAACCTGTTCGCGAGCAGCGGCATTCTGTTTAATCACGAATCGCCGCTACGTGGCCGCGAATTCGTCACGCGCAAGATCACCGACACAGTCGCGAAGATCAAGCTCGGCAAACAGGACGTGCTCGAACTCGGCAATCTGAGCGCCCAGCGCGACTGGGGTTTCGCGCTCGAATACGTCGAGGGGATGTGGCGCATGCTGCAGGCCGACGCGCCCGACACCTTCGTGCTCGCGACCGGCCGCACCGAAACGGTCCGCGATTTCGTGCGCATGGCCTTTACGGCGGCCGGCTATCAGCTGGAATGGTCGGGCAAGGATGAGCGCGAGACCGGCATCGACGTCGCGACCGGCAAGACGCTGGTGCGCGTGAATCCGAAGTTCTACCGGCCGGCCGAAGTGGACCTGCTGATCGGCTGCGCGGACAAGGCGCGCGATACGCTCGGCTGGCAAGCGCAAACCTCGCTCGAACAGCTGTGCCAGATGATGGTGCAGGCGGACATTGGCCGCAACGAGCATCACGATACGTTCTGATGCGGCACCGGTGTGCGGCGACGCTCGCCGCACACTGCCCCGTCAACCCGCCAGTTTCCTGAACGTCTCCAGCACCGCATCGCCCCTGAACGGCTTGACGATCCAGCCCTTCACGCCGGCCGCCTTGCCGCGCTCTTTCATCGCGGGGCTGCTTTCGGTTGTCAGCATGATCACGTTGACGGCCTTGTTCGCGAGTTCGCCGCGGATTTTTTCGACCATCGTCAGGCCGTCCATGTTCGGCATGTTCACGTCGCTGACGATCAGGCGGATGTTGGTATCCGTCTTCAGCTTGGCAAGGCCATCCTTGCCGTCGACGGCCGTCGCGACGTCGAGACCGTTTTTCGCCAGAAAACCCGCGACTTCATCGCGTACCGTGCTCGAATCGTCCACCACCAGAATCTTTGCCATCACCATTTCCTTGCGTCACCGACGCGTCGTATCAAATCGGATCGAGTTCGCCGGACTCGACGATGTGTTGCTAGAAGAGTTCGAGTTCGCCTTCGGCCTCGTCGGCCGTGGCGAGCTCAGCCTTGAAATCGAGTGGCATCTGCGCGCAAAGACATAGCGTGACGCCCAGGCGGACCGCACCGCCCATCATCAGCTCGTACGCCCACACGTGATCGGGCCGCAACTCGTCCAGATACTCGACACAGGCGCTGTTCAATTCATACGGCGTCGACATGCCGAGATCGGGGAAATGATTCACCAGTTGCTGGTTCATGTAGCCGCAACACAGATTGCCGAGCTCCATCAGCGTTTCCGACAGCGAGCGCGTCGTATCGCCGCTGGCGTAGTATTCGCGCGTCGCGTCGTCCTGGTCGAAGTGCAGCACGAACAGCAGACGAAATCCGATCGACGAGATCGTCAGCGCCATCGCGCAGGGTCCGGCCGGATGATCGCGACCCCACCTCGGCACCGCGGTGATCTCGCACGCGTCGCCCGGCGTGGCGGGCAATCGCGCGCGAGCCGCGTGACAGAAGATGTCCGCGATGCTTTGCTTGGCCTGATCGGCGATCACGCTGCGGCCTGCTCGAGCCGGGTTTGAAACTGGGCCGCCAGCACCTCGACGCCGCCGAGCGACGCCGTGATCATCTTGCCGCCGGCCTGGATGTCCTGGAACGTCGCGGCCGTCGTCAGGTCGTTGCGATGCAGGCTCTCGCGGTAGCTCTTCGACAACTCCTGCGAGCGCGAGGCCAACGAGCGCACTTCGCCCGCGACGATCGAAAAGCCGCGACCCGCGGTGCCGGCGCGCGCCGCTTCGATCGACGCATTCAGCGAAACGATCAACACGTGCTGCACGATCGACGACAGCTCCTGGTTCTTCTTGTGCATGTCGCGGTTCTGCGACATCAGCGAAATCATCTGCTCGTGCCAACGCTCGAACGTGATGGTCAGCGTTTTCAGGCGGGTCGCCTCCTGCGCGATGCGCGTCGCATGCTGCAGCCATTCGTCGCTTCGCGCGCTCGCGGCGTCGAGCGATGCCTGCAACGCGTCGCGATCGTGCGCGCCCTGCTCGGCCTGCGCGCGCAGATCGGCGAGCATCGCCTCGAGTGCGGCGCGCTCGCTGTTCGCCTGCTCGACGCGCCGGACCGTCGCGTCGAGTTGCTGTTCGAGGGCCTGCCGCGCGAGCGCGTCGAGACGCTGCGCTTGTGCGCCAGCGCGAAGCTTGCGACGATAAATCATTGCCGTGGCGAGTGCGCAGACGATACCGCCAAGGCCTGCGGCCAGAAGATAACTTTCAAGCACAACCTGCTCCCTTCGCTTCGTCCAATCCATCAGGCCGTTAGCCTGCCACCTCATCCGCGTCACGCTGCCGCGCTTGATCGGCGGACGCGTCGAGACTGTCCACCGCCCAGTCCTCGGGAAACGACACCACGGTCTGAAAGCGGCGATAGTCCGCGCCGCGCCGATCGTCGGTGAAACGCAATTCGATGCGACCGTGCTCGCGCCGCACGAAATCGCGCACGGCGTCCATGCCGACGCCTCGGCCGGAAATCTCGCTGACGGTCTGCGCGGTCGAAAAGCCGGAACGGAAGATCAACTCGGCAATCGCTTCGTCGCTCAGCGCGGCATCGGCGTCGATCCAGCCGCGTTCGATCGCGGCCGCACGGATTTTCGCGAGCGCGAGGCCGCGGCCGTCGTCGCTGATGGTGATCTGCAGCGCGTGATGATCGACGCCCACCTCGAGCTCGATGACGCCGGCCGCGTCCTTGCCGTTCGCAACCCGCTCGGCGGCGGGCTCGATACCGTGGTCGACTGAATTGCGCAGCAGATGCGTGAATACATTGCGCAGCGTATCGCTAACCTCGCTGCGCACGCGGTAGCCGTTGCTGTCGATGCTGACCACCGGCGGCTCTTTGCCGAGTTCGGCCGCCAGAGACGGCAGCGATTCGAGCAGGCCCGCTAGCGCCTCGTAGATCGATTCGGTGCCCAGCAAACGCAGCTCGCGCTGCAACGATTCGCGCATCGACACGAGTGCGTCCCGGTCGGCCGGGTCGGCGCTTTCGAGCAGATCCAACTGCTTCTGGATCGACTCACGATCCACCATCAGATAGCGATCCTCCGCGCCGCTCTGGCCCCGCCCCTTGCGGCCGAGGCTCACTTCGTTGATGGTCGCGTAGGTCTCGAGCGCCGCCTTCACGCGCTGCAGATCCTCGATCAGCAGCTGCTGATCCCATGCTTCGCTGCTGTCCGCGCGGCGCAGCGCGTCGTAGCGCTGTTCGGTTTCGTGGACGATGCCGGTCAGATGCTGAAGGCTGTAGGTGCGCGCATTGCCCTTGACGGTATGCATATTGCGGAACAGTTCGGCGACGGCTTCGTGGCTCGGCTCGTGATGCTGGCGGATGATCCGCTCGTTCTCGCTGATGAAGCCTGTCGCGCTTGCGACGAAGTGATGGAACTTCTCCTGGCTCACCGCGAGAATCTCGCCGATCATCTCCAGCCGGCGTTTCTGTTCGCCGGCCTCGGCGGCGAGCGCGCGCAGTTCGGTCACGTCGCGCACGCACAGCATCAATCGCAGTACGACATCGTTGTCGTCGGTGATGGCCGACCAGCTCAAGTCGAGCGTCTTCACACGGCCATCGGCCATCGGCTTTGCGATCTCGTTGACGAGCAGGTGCTGATTGAACGCGAAGTTCATGCTGTCTTCGCCGATGCATGCGTGCAGCGCCGCTTCGATCTGCGCGAGCGCATCGCTGTTGATATCGGTGCCGCCGAACACCAGATCGAGCAACGGACGGCCGGCAATCTCGCGCGTCTCGAAGATCGCCTCGAGGTACGCGGAGTACTCCGGATGCACCACCACGCCTTCGACCACCGTCAGAATCCCCTGCTGCATGTTTTGCAGCATCGCCTGGATGTCGGCGGTCTTCTGTTTCAACTGCAGCGAGCTTTGCTGGATCTTCTCGATCATGCCGTTGAACGCCACAATCGAATGACCGATCTCGTCCATGCGGCCGACCGGCACGCGGCGCGTGAAGTCCTGACTCGCCGCGATCTCGCTCATCTCCACTTGCATGCGGCTCAGCGGACGGGTGATCTGGCGATACAGCAGCGCGCTGATCAGCACCAGCACGACGATGGCCGCGCCGGTGGCAGCGGCGATCGCCGTCGTGGTTGTGGCAAGCGCGCTGTTCAGTTCGTCGATCGCGGCGTCCTTCTGGCGGTTTTTCTCGATCCGCAGCGTCTCGACGATGCCTTCGAGTTCATCGCGGTATTGCGCGACGTTCGCGAACAGATAGGCCTGCGCCAGTTCGTTCTTGCCGTCGGCCTTCATCTTCGCGGTGTCGTTGACCGCGTTGAAATAATTCGCGAGGCTCTCGCGCGCCTGGCTCACGAGCCCGGTTTGCGCCTGACCTTGCGCGGCCTTCGCCTGCACGTCGAGCGCCGCCTGCAACGAGGCTTCCTTGCTCTTCAGAAGGTCTTGCGCCTGCGAGACCATGTTCGCGTCGGGCGCATAGACGAGAGTCATCATCGCGAGCTGAACGTCCTTGACCTGGGACACCAGGTCTGCCGACGCGAGCGCGCTCGGCACGACGCCCTGGGTAACCTGCCTGACGTTGACCGCGCTGCTGCGGGTCTGAAGCACAGCGTATCCACCAATGGCGGATAGCGCGACAAGCATCAAAATGACAAGAAGCGTGATGCGGTGACGGATGGTCATCTGAGAATCCCCGAAGTCTGGAAATACAACGTCCCCCGCTTTTAGCGGGACGCCCCTGTGTTTTTGTGCTTTCGGGCGCGGGGATTATCGTCGCGAATGTGTGACGTACACGTGACGGAACGGACGTCAGCCGCCATGTTTCAAGGATTTGCGAAATCGCGGCGAAAAATCTCGGCTAAGGGCTGATCCGGGCTCAAGTTCGAGCGAAAAGTGCCGTTATTGATGGGCTGTTTTTCCGCCGCTTCAATGCCGCGCGTCCGCCGCAATCGCCTCGGCATAGACCGCGGCGACGCGCTTCGCGATCACCGCATTGTCGAAGTGCTCTCGCGCATAGCGGCGGCACGCATCGGCATCGGGCAGCTTCAGCGTGCCGTTCAGCGCGCCAGCGAGACCGGTGGCGATCGCCTGCGCGCCGGTCTCCGGCAACACCAGATCGGGCGACAGTCCCGCCACCGCCTCGGGCAATCCGCCGACCGGCGTCACCAGCACCGGCGTGCCCGACGCAAGCGATTCGACGGTGATGAGCCCGAAGCCTTCCAGCGCGACGGTCGGCACGATGCTGAGATTGGCCGCGCGATACAGCGCCGCCAGATGCTGATCGGGCACGAAGCCGAGCAGCTTGACGTTGTGCTCGAGCCCCGCGTCGGCGATGCGCGCCTGAAGCTCGCCTTCGAGCCGGCCCTTGCCCGCGATCAGCAGCAGCACGTCTGGCGCACTGCGTTTGAGCAGCTTCACCGCGTCGATCAGATCTTCAAGGCCCATACGCCGCACCAGTCGCCGCACCGCGAGCACGATCGGCCGATCCTGCGGCAGTTGCAATCGCAGACGCGCGTCGGCCTGGGTCATCGGCAGATTGAACTGCTCGACGTCGACGCAGCCCGGCACCACGCGCACGCGTTCGGGCGAGATGCCGTAGCGCGTCGTGAGGATCTTGCCGAACGCATCGGACAGCACGATCAGCCGCGACGAACGCGCGTACACCGACTGCTCCAGATAGCGCTTCGCGCGCTGGCCGAGCGAAGCGGCGCCTTCGACTTGGCTCTCGTCGGCCCACGGCCCCTGAAAATGCGACACCTGCGGAATGCCGCGCGTCACGTCGAGACCAGCAAACGTATAGAGCGCGAAGTGCGACGAAATCACGTCGGGCCGCGACCTGCGGATTTCATGGCGCAGCGCGCGGCGTGCCGCCATCAACCGTAGCGGCAGCGACTGCGCGGCGGGGCCGAAGCCGTTGATCGCGCCGCCGGTATCGGCCGCGACTTTTGGCGAGCCGGCGACGACGCCGCGCACGGCGACGCCCGCGCCCGGCAGCGCGCCGACCAGCGAGTAGTACATGCGGTCGAGACCGCCCGCGCGTTCGGGAAACCAGTGCATCCCGATCTGCAGTGATTTGATTGAGCCAGTCGTCATGAAGGTGTGCCCCTGTGCGTTGCTTGCGGTGAATTGCGATGTCGTTAGCGTGGCTTGCGCGGTTCGCGCGTTCAGTCCACGCTCTTCTGTCCGGCGAGATGGTTCAGTGTCAGCGCATCGTTCTGCGCGACCACCGCGGCTTCGGATTGGCTGCGCCGGCGGTTGTCCTGCTGCCCGGCCAGTTGCCGGTACAGCGCGATGTATTGCGCGGCCATGCGCGCCCAGCCGAAGCCGGTCGCGAGTTCGCTCGCGGCTGCGCCCATCGCGCGGCGCGCGGTGTCGTCGCCGGCGAGTTGCGCGACCGCGCGAGCGAGCGCTTGCGGGTCGTCGGGATCATCGAGCACGATGCCGCACTCGGGCGTGATGATCTCGGCGCCGCCCGCGGTGCGCGCGGTCACGACGGGCAGCCCCGCCGCCATCGCTTCGAGCAGCGACAGGCTCATCGCTTCATAGCGCGACGGAAACACGAACGCATCGACCGAATGCATCAACACCGGCATCTCCTTCACCAGCCCGAGAAAATGCACGCGATGCGCGATGCCGAGCGCCTTCGCCTCGTCCGGATACGGACTGCCCGGCAGAAAGCCGGCCACCGCGATCTGCACGTGCTCGGGCAGATGTTTCAACGCGGCGAGCACGGTGCCGAGATTCTTGCGCGGCGTGCGCAGATCACCGACGAACAGCAGCAGGAACGCATCGTTTGGCAAGCCGAACTTGGCACGATCGCCGCTCGCCGCGGCGAAGCCCTGGATATCGACGCCGTTATAGATGACCTCCACGCGGTTGCGCGGCGTGAGGCCGATGGCGCGGATTTCGTCGGCGACCTTCTGCGACACCGCGGTGATCACCTTCGAGCGCCGGTACGCCCAGCGCTCGAGCAGCGCGTTGCAGCGCGTATAAACCGACTGGTACGCGGACCACACGCCCTTCGTGAGGCCGAACGGATAGTACTTGCTCGCGAACCAGCCGCTATGGACGAAATGCGAGGTATTGACGTCGGCGCGCATCCACGTGATGAAGCCGTTCACATGCAGCACGTCGTAGTCGCGGCGATGGGCGCGCAGCCAGAGCGCGCTCTTCGCCGCGAAAACCTGCTGGCGCAGCAGATTGGTCGGCCACCAGCGGCCGATCTTCACCGGCGCCCAGCGCACGTTCGGATGCGCGAGCAGTTCGGGCGCCACGTGAGACGCAACCAGCGTCACGCGAATGTTCTCGTCGAGCGCCGCGCGCGCGATCTCGTGATTGACGCGCCCCTGGCCGTCGTTATGGCGCACTACGTGCGTGACAATGGCGACTCTCAATGCGTGCCTCCGTGAAGAAATTGCGTGCGTCCGCGGTTCATTTTTTCGTAGTGGACCGCGGCAAGAATCGAAAACGCGCTCATGAAAAGCAGCAGGCCGCCGGTGCCGACCAGCGAGTTCGTGAACACCAGCATCGCGAAGGTCGCCAGACACAGGCTCAGGCACGCCGAGACGAACTTGTCGTCGCGCAGCCTGAACGACGCGAGCACCGCACGCGTGAGCAGCCACACGATGCCGGACATGTACAGCAAGGTGCCGGGCCAGCCGAGCACGAACGGAATGTTCATCACGCCGCTGTCGAAGTTGCCGTACTGGCCGAGCTGGCCGCCGTCGTTGGAGAGCTTCGTCGACGTGCCGGTCGCGCCCATGCCTTCGCCCGAGACGTCGGTGAACGCGGTCTTCGCGAAGCTCGCGTAGAACGCGTTACGCGCCGCGTAGCTCTGGTCGTCGTGCAGATTGACGATGGTGTCGAGCCGCGCCTGCATCCGTTCGGCCACCGGGCCGACCGCGAGCAGCGGCACGCAAAAGCCGGCGAGCAGCACTGCGCTGCCGACGATGCGCACGCGCACCTTGTTGTTCGACTTCACCAGCTGGATCAGCAGCGCGATAACCCAGCCGCCCCACGTCGAGCGGACCAGGCTGAGCGCGAACGAAAAGAAGCCGAGCCCGGCCGCGATCCAGCGCACGCGGTGCTGTGCGGCCATCACGAAGACCATCGCGCCCATCATCGCGAACGCGAACGGTCCCGACGAATTCATCGTGCTGAACACACGCACGCCCATCGGCACCGGGTCACCCTGCGAGTTCATCTGCGAGCCGAGCATCCACAGCGCATCCCACGGCGGCATGATGAAAAACTGGATCAGGCCGTAGCCGCCCATCGCCAGCATGCCCCAGATGAACGTGTTGATGATCGTGTCGCGATAGTGCGGATACTGGCGCGTGTGCGCCATGATGTGAAACCCGATCAGAATCGGATAGAGCCAGTTCGCGAGGTCGTAGGTGGCCGCGAGCGGGCCGCTCGACATCACACCGATCAGGAACGCGTAGACGAGGCCAAGCAGGATCAGCAGCACGGGCAAGCCGCGGCGCTGCGCGAGCAGCCGGTAGTAGCGCAGCAGCGACAAGCCGCTGATCATGGTCACCGCGAGTGGCGCGACCTGGATCAGGCTCGTCGGCGTGAAGGCGCCCTTCGACCAGTCGGCGAGACGCCGCACTTCGGGACTCAGAAACCACAGCCACCACATGAAGCCGATGTAGCGCGCCGGGCTCCTGAAGTAGAGCCACAGGCCCGTCAGGATCGCGAGCACCGGAAACGCGAGGGTGAGCACCGTGCCCTGGTGCGCGACGATCAGCACCGCGGTGATCAGCCACAGCAAGAGCGGCGGCAGCCATTCCCGCGGGCCGCCGGACAGCAGCCCGCTCGCGGCGTTTTTGGCGGAGCGGGGGTCGGCTGCGCCGGTCGGCGGCAGCGGGTTCGCACGCGGAATCGTCGACATCGCTTATAGGCCTCCGCGCGATTCGCGCGCAGGTGCGGCGCGTTGCTGTTGCGTGGGCGCGGCGGGCGCGCTCGCCTGCCCGCGCGCGTTCAGCATCTCGCGCGTGATCCGCACGTGCTGCATCGCATAGTGCTGCGTGGTCAGATCGCGCGCGAGTAGACCGGCCGCCGCTGCCTGCGCCTGGCGCAGCGCTTCGGCAGGCTCGGCGGCGAGCCGGTCGAGCGCATCGCGCAGGGCCTGCGGATCGAACGGCGGCACGTAGGCGGCTTCGTCGGCGGGAAAATAATCGCGCAGCGCGCCGACGTCGGTCGCGACCATCGGCTTGCCCACCGCCGCCGCTTCGAGCATCACGGTGATGCCCGACGCGTGCGAGTTCGGCCGCAGCGGCACGACGATCACGTCGGCCCAGTCGTACAGCTCGTGCTGCTTCTTGATGCCCGAGAACAGCGCGATGTCGACATTCGACGCGCGCAGCGACGCGGGAATGCGTCGCCGCGTCGCGAGCTTCACCGTGTAGCGCGGATCGTTGCCGACCGCCTTGATCAGCGTCTCCCAGTCGCGGTCGCGATCGTTGCCGATCGCCGCGATGCGCAGCGGCGTGCGCGGCTTCCACTCGGTCGGCGGGGTGACCGGGAAGTCGCGCGTGTTCAGGCCATACAGCAGCGGCGTCGCGTCGCGATGGAAATAGCGTTGGCACAACTCGGCGTTTTCGCTCGCGAGCGTGGTCAATCGATCCGCGCGCGTCATCAGCTTCCGGTACAACCAGCTGCGCGCGATGCCGTACGAGGGCCACTTGTCGAGCAGCCAGACGCTCTGCGCGAGCAGCAGCGGCGACGCGCCCGGCCCCGCCTTGCGGCCGCACAGCAGCAGCATCAGCGCGGCGGACAGCCACTCCTGCTCGGTATGCGTCCAGATCACGTCCGAGCGCAGCATCTCCGCGCGATTGCGCCACGTATGAATGAAATCGAAGCCGAGCGCGGCCTTCAGTGCGCGCCGCACGAGCCGCATCGGCCGGCTTTCGCGCGCGTCCTTCGAATAGGTCAGCGCGAATGCTTCGGACTGCGCATGGTGATAGCCATACAGGCAGCCGATGTCGTCGCCCTTGCGATAAAAGCGCGGATCGGCGCCGTAAAACAGATGAACATGAACCTTCGTACTCATGCGGACGCTCCGCTGTGCCGGTGGAAAGAGGCCTCGTGGTCGATACGCTTCACGACAACGCGCGACGCGCCTCGTGCGCGCCGTCGCGCACCGCGCGCCAGCGCGACAGCTGTAGCGCCGCCCGTCTGGATAGCAGCGCGAGCGCCGCGTGCGTGAGGCCCGGATAAAGCCGTGTCCCGACCAGCGTCCACCACCACCACGCGGTTTCGCGGCGCAGCGGCGGCAACTGGTCGCGCAGGATCAGATGGAAGTTGAACGCGGCGTTGCGCAGCGCGGCCATCGTCTGCGCGTCGCGTTTGTCGTCGTCGAAACGTTCGGCCGGGAAATGATCGACCGCGACCTGCGGGTCGTAGACGAGCTTCCAGCCCGCGTTTTTTACCGCGAGGCTGAACGCCATGTCGTTGTGCACCTGCGCGCCCGCGCCGCGCAGCCGCGCGTCGAAGCGGATCGTGCGCACCGCGTCGCGCCGGTAGCTCATGTTGGCGCCCTTCAGGATGTCGACTTCGCGCGCGGCACCGGCGCCTAGATGATGGTTGCCGATGATCTTGCCGTGCGCGGTCACCTTGCCGACCAGCGGCCGCTCGCCGTCGAGCACGCGGCCTTTTTCGTGCACCCAGTCGCGCCCGCCCAGCGCGCCGAGGCGCGCATCGGCTTCGAACGCGGCCGCGATACGCGCGACCCAGTCGCGGCGCGGCGCGGCGTCGTCGTCGGTGATGGCGATGACGTCGCCGCTCGCGGCATCGAGCCCGCGATTGAGCGCCGCGACCTGGCCGGGCGCGTCCACCGGCGCGATCACGAGCGGCAGGCGCCCGCCCGTGGACGGATCGCGCAGGCACGCGTGCGTCGCGTCGTCGTCGACGCGCGCGACCACGACTACTTCGTCGGGCGCGCGCGATTGCCGCTCGAGCGCCGCGAGGCAGCGCGCGAGATCGGCCGGGCGGCGATAAGTCGGTACCAGTACCGTCACTTTCATCGTGGTGTCCTCTGTCTTCGTCTCGTGCTGGGTTCCGTCGCTCGCATCAGGTGCTCAGGTATTCCTGCGTCGCCGCGTAGCCGCGGTCGTAGCCGATCCGCGAGCGCGCCGGCATGCCATTGAAGATCCCGCCCTGCACGTGGACGCCCGCCGAGCGCAGGCGCTTGAGCGCATCGGCAAGCTCGACCTCGCTGTGCATGCCCGAGCGCATCACGAAGAACGTCGAGCCCGCATACGCACCGATGATCGACGCATCGGTCACCGCGAGCACCGGCGGCGTGTCGATCAGGATCACGTCATAGCGTTTCGCGAGGCCGTCGAGGTACTGCGGCAGACGCGGCGACATCAGCAGCTCGGACGGATTCGGCGGACGGCGGCCGCACGCGATGAAGCTCAGGCCCTCGACGCTCGAACCGCGAATCGCTTCCTCCAGCGAGATCTGGCCGCTCAGCAGCTCGGACAGGCCGTGTTCCTGCATGCCGCCCACGTAACGTTCGAGCGCGCCGCGCCGCATGTCGCCGTCGATCAGCAGCACGCGCTTGCCCGAATGCGCGAGCAGCATCGCGAGGTTCACGCTAAGGAAGCTCTTGCCGACGCCGGCCATCGGGCCCGTCAGCATGACGATGCGGTTGCGCGCGTCCATCAGCGTGAACTGCATCGCGGTGCGCAGGCTGCGCAGACTTTCGATCGTCACGTCCTTCGGCCGCGCATTCGCGAGCACCGGACGCAGCCGTTCGCCGCCGCGCGCGTAGCTGTTTTCGAGCTGCACCTGTTCGACGCTTTGCGGCACGAGTCCGAACACGGGCAGATGAAATGCGCGCTCGACGTGATCGGGGTCGTCGATGCCCTTGAACAGATTGCGACGCAGGAACACGAAACCGGTGCCCGCGATCAGCCCGAGAATCACCGCCGCCGAGATGATCAGCATCTTCTTCGGCTTGACCGGTGCGCCGGGGCGCAGCGCGGCATCGACGATATGCACGTTGCCGCCCGTGCCCGCCTTCTGCACCGACAGTTCCTGCACCCGATTGAGCAGCAGCACGTAAATGTCTTCGGCGACCTTCGCATCGCGCTGCAATTGCACGGCCTTCACTTCGGTGGCCGGCAGATCGCGGAAACGGTCCGCATATTTGGTGCGCTGCGCTTGCAGCTCGGCCATCTGCTGACGCGCGGCGACGAGCGTCGGATGATCGTCGCCGTAGCGCTCGGCGAGCTGCGTCATCTGCAGACGCAACGCGGCGATCTGCTGCTCGTATTGCACGCTGCCTTCGAGGTAGACCTTCGCTTCGTCGCTCGCGTTGATCGAGCCGGACTGACGTTGATAGGCGGTCAGCGCCGCTTCCGCGCGTTCGAGATCGGCCTTCAGGCGCGGCTCCTCGCTCGTCAGGAAGTCGAGCATCCTGCTCGCGTCGGCCTGCTTGTTCGACACGTGCTGGCGCACATACGACTGCGCGAGCGCATTGGCGACGAGCGCCGCGTGTTCCGGGCTCTTGTCCTCCAGCGAGATCTGGATCACGCCGGTCTGCTTGCCCTGCTCCTGCACCGTGATCGCCGACTGGAACGCGGTGATCGCGTCGAGATCGTTCGCGCGCACGACGGTGAACTCCTGCCCGGGGCGCGCGACGAGCGTGGTGACGCGCATCGTCACGCCGCCGCCCTGCGCCTCGTGGCCGACCTGGCCGCGCAGCAGCAGCGAGCCGTTCGGCGCCAACAGTTCATAGTGCTGCGCGTCGATCACTCGCAGCAGCAGCTTCTCGCCTTCGAGCGACGGCGTCACGTCGATCGAATCGACCACGACGTTCTCCCCGCCCCATGCATACGACGTGAGCCCCAGCCAGGCACGCGCGGGCTGGCCCGGCGTCGCGAGGCGCGCGGCGATATTGCCGAGCAGCGGCATGGTCTTCGGCGTGACGCTGAAGTTCAGCTTCAGTTGCTGCACGACCGGGCCGACCACGCCGCGGCTCTTGATGATTTCGATCTCGGCGTCGGTCGGCAGCGAGGTCGACCCGCTCGTGATCGCGGCGCCCGTCTGGGTCTGCGTCAGCGCCTGCGACGTATTGTCGGACTGCTCGACGCGCACGTGCGCATCGGCCGAATAGATCGGCTTGGCGAGGTAGCAATAGGCGACCGCCATCGCGACGATGATCGCGGTGATCGCGAGCAGCCACCAGATGTCGTCGAGGATCACCTGCACCAGTTGCCCGAGGACGAGGTCTTCTTCTTCGGTCTTGATCGGACCAGCCATGTGTGGAGAGAGTTGATTGCTCACTGTTCGATCCCGTGTCGTTGGCTTCGGCTTGCGCGTCAGCGGTACTTCTGCTTTCGTTGCGCGTCCCGCGCCGCCCGGAGAACAGCGGCGCGGGACGCTACAGACCAACGTTCAGCGCGTCAGCTGCTTCAGATAGAACAGCGTCTGCACGCTCGGCAGCACCTGCTGCAACACGCGGTTGAACGTGGTCGACGCGGCGGTGCCCACGTACACGACGTCGAGCGGCTGCAACTGGAACTGCGAGGACAGCATGATCGAGTCCGGCTGCGTCATGTCGAGGCGGAACACCTCAGGCGTGGTCGGATGCTCGCGCATGCCGCGCATCACGTAGATCTGGCGCGGATTGGCGTCGGTGTTGAGGATGCCGCCCCCTTGCGTGAGCGCGTCGGCGATCGTCATGCGGCCCCGCGCGATCGGCACCTGGATCGGCGTCTTCACTTCGCCCATCACGAAGATGCGGCTGTCGGTGCGGTCAGGGATGTTGACCACGTCGCCGTTCTGCAGCATCACGTCCTGCGTGGTGTCGCCCTGATCGAGCATGCGATCGGCGTTGAGCACGTAGAGCTTATGGTTGCGCGTGAGGCGCACGCGCTGGATGTCGGCGTCCGGGTTGGTGCCGCCCGAGCGCGTGATCGCGTCGACCAGCGTGAGCGGCACGTCGCTGACCGCGAGCGGTCCCGGCTGCTTCACCTCGCCCGTGACCTGCACCTTCTGGCCGCGATACGACAGCACGCGCACGTCGACTTGCGGATTGCGGATGAAGCGCACGAGGCCGGCGGCGAGTTGATCGCGCAGCTCGGTCGTGGTTTTGCCCGCGGCCTGGATGCGGCCGACGAACGGGAAGAAGATCGTGCCGTCGGCGGCGATGGTCTGGCCGTACGGATCGGCCTGACCGGGCAGCGCGGCCGTATACGGCTGCTGCAACGCGCCCGCGATCGTCTGCGTGGTGTTGCCGCCCGAGGACAACGTACTGCCCTGGGGCGTGGTCAGCTCCGGGTGATCCCATACGGTGATGCCGAGAATGTCCTGCGGCGCGAGCCGGTACACGTACCGCGACGGGTCGGGCAGCGCCGACGGCGGCAGCGGCTGGATTTTTTCGGCGGCGGCCTGCGCCTGCGCGACGATCAGCTTGCCGTCGATCAGATGCACCGGATAGGTTTCGCTCGGCGCCTGATCGTTGTCTTTGAGACGCGACGTGTCGAGATAATTGCCCGGGGCGGTCGCGCAGGCCGACAGAAAAGACGTCAGCAAAAGCGAGGCGGCGAGCTTCGCGCGCACGCCCGCGAATGAGTTTTCGATGCGGGGTTTCTTCAGCATATTTTTTTCAGCCATCCCATGACCAGATGTTCGATGAGCACGAGACTCTCCCTGTATTCGTCTTCGGCGCCACCGTGCGGATCGGCGACGTCCGAATCGGCTTCCCACTTGCCGAGCGGATAGACCTTGCCGCGCGCGGCCGGATCGAGCGCTTCGACTTCGCTCACCTGCGCGCGCTCGCTCACCAGCACGAGATCGGCCGCGCGGACGAGCGAGCGGTCGAGGCGCCGCGCGTGGTGGATGCCGGCGGCGACGCCGTGCTCTTCGAGCAGGCGCCGCATCACCGGGTCCATGCCGTGGCCGTTTACCGCGCGAATGCCCGCCGAATGAAACGCGATCGGCGCGGTGCGGGCGCGCGGCGCACGCGCCTGGCGTGCCCTGAACAGCATCTCGGCGGCGGGCGAGCGGCACACGTTGGCGTGGCAGACGATCAGGACGTTGTCGAACATGGCGGATTCCCTCGCGCGGCGATCGCAGTGGCCTCAGCGGCCGGAGTTCGCCGCCGCGGCAACGGCCGCCGCCCGCATCGAACCGTTCGCGCCGACCCGCGCCGGCGCATTGCGCAACGCATGCCGCCGGCCGATCGCGTGATACTCGATGCCGAGTTCGAGCAGCGCGTCCGGCTCGTACAGATTGCGGCCATCGACAATCAACGGCGTCTTCAGCATGCGCTTGAGCGCATCGAAATCGGGACTCTTGAAGACCTTCCATTCGGTCAGGATCACCAGCGCATCGGCGCCGCTCGCCGCCTCCATCTCTTCGTTCACGAACGCGAGGCGCGCATGCTGCTGCGGCACGTGCTGCAGATCGAGCGCGAACACGCGCTTCGCTTCGTCGATCGAGACCGGGTCGTAGGCCTTCACGCGCGCGCCGCGGCGCAGCAGCCCGGCGATCAGCTCGCGGCTCGGCGCCGCGCGCATGTCGTCGGTGTTCGGCTTGAACGCAAGCCCCCACACGCCGAAGGTGCGGTCCGACAGATCCTCGCCGAGACGCGCGACGATCTTCTGCTCGAGGATCTGTTTCTGCGCGTCGTTGACCGCTTCCACCGCTTCGAGAATGCGCAGGTTCGCGCTGTGATCGGCTGCGGTGCGGATCAGCGCCTGCACGTCCTTCGGAAAACACGAGCCGCCATAGCCGCAGCCCGCGTACAGGAAGTCGTAGCCGATACGCGGATCGGAACCGATACCGCGGCGCACCGCCTCGATGTCCGCGCCGACGCGATCGGCCAGATTCGCGAGCTCGTTCATGTACGAGATGCGCGTCGCCAGCATCGCGTTGGCCGCGTACTTGGTGAACTCCGCCGAACGCACGTCCATATACAGCGTGCGCTCGCGATTGCGATTGAACGGCGCATACAGGCGCTTCATCAGTTCGCGCGCCTTTTCGCCGGGCACGTCCTCGTCGCAGCCGAGCACGATGCGATCGGGCCGCGTGAAATCGTCGACGGCCGCGCCCTCCTTCAGGAACTCCGGATTCGATACGACCGAGAACATCTGCTCGACGCCGCGCGCGGCCAGTTCGGCAGCCACCACTTCGCGCACGCGCGAGGCGGTGCCGACCGGCACCGTCGATTTATCGACGATCACCTTGAAGCCGCTCATATGGCGGCCGATGTTGCGCGCGGCCCCGAGCACGTATTGCAGATCGGCGGAACCGTCCTCGTCGGCCGGCGTGCCGACCGCGATGAACTGGATGTCGCCGTGCGCGACCGCGGCCTCGACGTCGGTGGAAAACGTCAGGCGCTTCGCGCGGCGATTGCGCGCGATGATCTCCTGCAGACCCGGCTCGTGGATCGGCACGCCGCCGTTGTTGAGCACCTCGATCTTGCGCGCGTCGACGTCGAGACAGAACACGTCGTGGCCGATGTCGGCCAGACACGCGCCAGTCACGAGGCCGACATAGCCGCTACCGATGATCGTCAGGTTCATGGATTGCACCTCGATAAATGGAGTTGATTCAGGAATGCGCTCGCGCGCCGCAGGCATCGGCACGGCGCGGCGCTCCGCGTTCAATAGGCGTTGCTGCCCGCGAAGCCCTTCCACAGCGTCAGCACGACGATCTTGATGTCGAGCCAGAAGGTCCAGTGCTGCATGTAGTACAGATCGAGCTTCACGCGGCCCATCATCTTTTCGATGCGATCGGTTTCGCCGCGATAACCGTTGATCTGCGCCCAGCCGGTGATGCCCGGCTTGATCCGGTAGCGGTGCATGTAGCCCTTCACCAGATCCTTGTAGATGTCGTCGTGCTCGAGCGCATGCGGACGAGGACCGACCACCGACATCTCGCCGCGCAGCACGTTGATGAATTGCGGCAGTTCGTCGAGGCTGGTACGGCGCAGGAACGCGCCGACCGCGGTGATGCGCGGATCGCGCCGCGTCGCCTGGGTGATCTTGCCGGCCGCTTCCTGGTGCACCTTCATCGAGCGGAACTTGTAGATCTCGAACTCGCGGCCGTCGATGCCTTTACGCCGCTGGCGGAAAAACACCGGCCCCGGCGAACTGAGCTTCACCATCAGCGCGATCGCGAGCATCAGCGGCGCCAGCGCGAGCAACGCGCCGAGCGCGAACACGCTGTCGAAGACGCGCTTGGGGAGCACGCGCAGATCGGTGATCGGCGAGGCGGCCAGGTTGATCGCGGGCACGCCGAGCAGCTCGACCATCGGCTGATTGAACAGCGTCAGGCTGCCGACGTCCGGGATAAAGCGGATGTTCACGAAGTCGTTGCGCAAGTCCATCACGAAGCGATGGATCGCCCTCTCCTTCGAGATCGGCAGCGCGAGCCACAGTTCGCGAATCGCGCGCTGGCGCACCAGTTCGATCATGCGCTGATAGTCGCGCTCGACCGGCACGCCCGCGACCGCGTGCGCCGCGTCCGGGTCTTCGTACGGGTTGATCGTGCCGTCCTCGTCGAACACGACGACGGGCGTGAAGCCGGCTTCGGGACGGCCGCGCATCTGTTCGATCAGGAAGCGGCCGTACGGCGCCCCCCCGACGATCGCGACCGCGCGCTGGTTGAAGCCTTCGCGGCGCAGCCCGCGCAGGATCGAATAGACGATGACCTTCGTGACGACCAGCAGCACGATCGACGCGAGCGCCCAGTACACGAGCCACAGCCGCGACAGGCTGTCCGAGCGGTGCACGCTGAAGCTGATCAGCACGCCGGTCACTTCGACCAATAGCCAGCCGCCCGCGACGCGCGACAGCAGATCGTAGAGCGGCTTGCCGCGCCAGGACTGATAGATGCCGAGCGCCGGGAAGAACACCACCACGAGCAGGCAGCCGAACGCGAGCGACACGCTTTGCATATCGTCGAGCCACGTCACTGCGCCGCTGTGCACGGCCGCCGCCAGCACCGCGGCGAGCGCGACCATGGCGATGTCGATGATTCTCGCTAAAACGCTCAGCATGCGGCGCCCCTCTGTTCGTCAGTCATTGCGCTTTTTATTTCCCAGCTGCCTCGCGGCCGAATGGGACTGGCATCAGCCTGAATGGCCAAGTCTGAAACATCGAATCCGAATGAGTGAATACCCTTGTACATCCCTCAATAAAGCGGTATTAAAATTCACGCGACAAGACCACAAAAAATCTCAAATTGTATCGGTCAAAATTTCGGAATTTTTATGTATTTTATGCGGTACATCTTGCCGCATTGCGGACGGACATGGGCCGCAGAACGCCCGATTCGAGCGTTCCGGCAAGGACAATTTCGCTTTTCGCCAGGCTCGCCCCCAACCATGGGCGTGATGCCGGCGCCCCATTGTTGCGCATCATTAAGTGCAAAAAAATCCCGGCCGATTTTTTTCGTGTAATTTTCCTTTTTTAAATAATTCGACCTGGCGTTATTTGTTGCGTTTCGAATAAAGTTCGATGCGCCGCTTATCGAAATCGTATTTAACGCGATTTTATTGATTCGCGACTTCGTGATAAAACTCGACGCATTCATCCAGCCTCGAGGAGAGTTCACCATGACAGCTCCGGCCCCTGTCACGCCCGCCGGCACCCGGCCCGCACCCGCCCATTCGCCGATGTCTTCCACCGCAACCAGCGTCAAGCTCAAGGTTCATCCCGTGATACTCGCGGGCGGCTCGGGCACGCGTCTATGGCCGATGTCGCGCGAGCAGCATCCGAAGCAGCTGATCGGCCTACTCGGCGAAGCGTCGCTGCTGCAATCGACGACCCGCCGTCTCGACGGGCTCGAAGCCGGTTATCCGCTCGCCGGCCAGCTGGTGGTCGTCGCCAATGAAGAACAGCGCTTCACGACGGCCGAACAGTTGCGCACCGGCGGCAAGCCGAGCCGGCTGATACTCGAACCCGTGGGCCGTGACACCGCGCCCGCGTTGACGGTGGCGGCGCTGTCCGTCGCCGCGCAGGACGAAGACGGCATCATGGTCGTGATGCCCGCCGATCACGCGGTCACCGACGGCGAGGGCTTTCAGGCGGCGGTCGCCGCGGGCGTCCAGCATGCGGCGGCCGGCCATATCGTCACGATGGGTATCGTGCCGACACGTCCCGAAACCGGTTACGGCTATATCCGCATCGGCGCGCCGCTCGGTCGCGAGGATGCGCGGGATGCTGCGCAGACCGAAGCATCGGATGGTTTGGTAGCGCATCGGCTCGACCGGTTCGTCGAAAAGCCCCATCTGGAGCTCGCGCAGCGCTATGTCGAATCACGCGAATACTGGTGGAACAGCGGCATCTTCATCATGCGCGCATCGACGTGGCTCAAGGCGATCCGCCATTTTCAGCCGGCCATTTGGGAGGCATGCGAGGCGGCCTTCGCGGACAGCAAGGCCGACGGCGACTTCTTGCGCCTGCAGCGCGATGCATTCAGCGCGTCGCCGTCGAATTCGATCGACTATGCGGTGATGGAAAAGCTCGGCGGCGATCAGAGCATCGCATCCGGCGTGGTGGTGCCGCTTGCGGCTGGCTGGTCCGACGTCGGTTCCTGGGGCGCGATCTGGGACATCTCCGAGAAGGACGCCGATCGCAACGTGAGCCGCGGCCGCGTGATGTTCGAAGGCGCGAGCTCGACCTTCGCGCATTCCGAAGGACGACTGATCGCCTGCGTCGGCACGCAGGATCTCGTCGTCGTCGAAACCGCCGATGCGATTCTCGTCGCCGACAAATCGCGCGTGCAGGACGTCAAGAAGATCGTCAACCGGATTCGCGAGGACGGCGGGCTGGAAGCGGCCAATCATCGCAAGGTGCATCGGCCCTGGGGCAACTACGATTCCGTCGACACCGGCGAGCGCTTCCAGGTGAAGCGTATCGTCGTGAAGCCCGGCGCCCGGCTGTCGTTGCAGATGCATCATCATCGCGCGGAGCACTGGATCGTGGTGCGCGGCACCGCGCTCGTTACGCGCGGCGACGAGCGCTTTATCGTGTCCGAAAACGAGTCGGCTTATATTCCGCTCGGCGTCACGCATCGCCTGGAAAACCCGGGCAAGATGCCGCTCGAAATGATCGAGGTGCAGTCGGGTTCGTATCTGGGCGAAGACGATATCGTGCGCTTCGACGATACGTACGGACGGCAATGACCCGCGAGCGGTCGCCATGACGAAGCGGGAACCTGCGGCGGCGCAAAGCGGCCGCGGGGACCGCCGGGTTCATCCCACGTGCGAGACGAGTTCCAGGTAGGTCGCCGAAAAGCGTTCCGCGGTGCCGCTGTCGGTCGTCACGGTCGGTGTGCTTGCCACGCCCGTGGTAGCGGAGTCGGACGGATAGCGACGCAGCGGCGCGCGCAATGGGTTCAGTGATGCCTTCAGCGGCCCGTGCAACGGCGCGCCGTGATTTCCGGCCTGATTCGCGATGCCATTGATCGACGTCGCTTCCGGCACATGACGCACACCCGAGAACGCACGGCTCGAGCACCGTTGCGCAGCGTTCGCCGATGCGGGTGCCGATGCGGCTGCCGATGCCGGCTCGACGCTGGCATGGTCCATCGCCGTGGCCGCCGCCTCGGTCGTGCACTCGCGATCGATCCACTGACGCGCCCAGTCGAGCGCGAACTGCTGCGCGTGCTGCGCATCCGCGAAGCGCGGACCGACGAGGCCGGAGCGCTCGACGCGTTTGCCGTCCCTGATGATCTCCGCCCACGCGCGATACATCGCATTCGGCACTTCCTCGACCACCACGTAGATCAGATAACCGCGCGAATCGGCGACCTGCACGCCGTGCGGCGCGAGGGCCACGGTGAGCGACGGCCGCGGGTGGTCCGCCGCGACCGGTTCGAGCCTGCCGGACACGGCCGGTTCGTCGTGCAATTGCGCCGCCGTCACGGCTGTCGCGACAGCGGAGCTCGTCACCGGCCCAGCCGGCGCCGCCGCTGGCGGAAGCCCAGACAGTTGCCGCGTGATGTCGCCGATCGGATCGGCCGTGTGCGATTGGTTCAACGCGCTCGCGACGCCGGGCGCCTGCCACGACTCGGGACGCTTCCACGACACGCCGCGCAGATCATGGTCGTCGCGCGGGCTCGGGTTTTGCGCAACCGGTGCCGCGGGTCTGGCCGTGACGGGCGGCGCCGGTTGGGGAATGTACGCGAACGTGCGCCCTCGCTGCGACAGCAGGCGGACCATGTCGAGCAGTGTGCCGTTCAGTTGCCACTCTTCGAAGCGGCGGCGGCACGTGGGACCGGACGGATAGCGGCCCGGCAGCTTCGACCACGGTTCGCCGGTGGTCAGAATCCACAGCACGGCATTCGTCACGA
This sequence comes from Paraburkholderia sprentiae WSM5005, assembly GCF_001865575.2. Classification (NCBI taxonomy): domain Bacteria; kingdom Pseudomonadati; phylum Pseudomonadota; class Betaproteobacteria; order Burkholderiales; family Burkholderiaceae; genus Paraburkholderia; species Paraburkholderia sprentiae. The sequence continues at coordinate 1,681,160 of NZ_CP017561.2, read as the reverse complement.
TGCGCGGTTCGGCGCGCGGCCGGCCGCGCCGGTTCAGACGGACGGCCGGCTCGTCGGAGACGAGCGGCGCGACCAGCGCCCACTCGTCGTTGTTTAGCTCATCGAAAAACATTGGATTTTCTCCACGCGGCCTGGCCTGGCCGCGGCGTTGGGCCTGCCACGGATTCTCAGCGTTCACGACCCGTGTGCGGCCCTCGGTTGCACAAATTTGTTTTGTCCGTTCGGCTCGCTGGAGCAGCCCGCCCTCAGGTGGTGCGGCTCTTCCCTATTGCGAAGCACAAAACGCGGTCTCACTCGTGCGTGGGAGAATTTGTGCACGAAGCATACCATCCCCTTCTTTGCATGAGTACCATTGAGACAAGTGTTACGGAATGAAACAATCTTGTCAGTTTCGCCGCGTCGATTCACGTATTGCCGTCACAGAAGCGGCGGCTAATCCTGCACCGGATCTATCTATTGCAAAGCACAATACCGCAAGAGCAGAACGAATGGAATTTAGAAATGCCATTGCCGATCCGGCATGCATTTCGGGGCCCTGTGATGGTGGACCGGACCATCGGTTTCGAGCGTTGGCGGAAGGACGGCGACGCGCATGCGGCCACGGCGCATGCGCGGATTTCGAAGCGTGACGGAGACGACGAAGCCACTTCGAGCGATGTTACGCGCGCACCGGTTTCGATGCGTGCTCGCCGACTACCGTGGTCCATTCGCGCACGCGCCAGCGCGTGACGAGTCCTGAGAGCACGTAGGGATCCGCCTTGGCAAAGGCTTCGGCGGCGGCCGGCGAGGCGCCGGTAAAGAGCAGCACCGCTGTGTCGGTCGGTTCAGCGAGCGCGCCGGCCAGCAGTAGTTCGCCCCGCTCGGCGGCGGCCCATGCGAGTTTCAGATGCGCGTCGCGGTACTGGCCGCGCCGCTCCAGGTAGTCGGGTACAAGCTCGTACGTCAACAGGTAGTGCATGGTCAGTCTCCTCGCGAGGATGAAGGTCTACATGGAGCGGCTTGCATCGGTTCAGTGGTTCAGCATAACCGCGACGCCCTAATTTAACGCCTATTTTTTATTCAGTTGCATTCGCAGCAATGTGGAAATGCTGATTGCGTGATAGTCATTAAGCCAAACACCTGACATCGCAATTTCGTTCTCCAATCTGCATGAATAAACGCGCCAATTAATCTGCATTGCATAACGACATTCGCGCGCCCGTTCATTCGAGTGTTTCAAACGCCGCAGGCCCGCTTGCTGCCCGCCACTCAGGGAAAACGAGCGCAGACCGCTGTCAACCGGAATGCATTTTCGGCCGTTCTGGCAGACGGCATTTGCCATAATGGATGCGCCGATGGTCCGCTGGATGCCGTCGTCGCTCGCGCGCATGAACGACCAGAAAACGTTTTCACCACCGATGGAGTCTCCCATGAAAATCCAATCCGCTATCGCTACGCTGGTGCTGGGCGCGGTACTCGTATCGCCGGCGTTCGCGCAGAACAGCCAGCAAACCAAAATGGCCGACTGCAACAAGCAGGCCGGCGACAAGAAAGGCGACGAGCGCAAGGCGTTCATGAAAACTTGTCTCGCCGCAAAGCCGGCCGCCGCGGCGCCGATGAGCCAGCAAGACAAGATGAAGGCCTGCAACAAGCAGGCGGCCGACAAGAAGGGCGACGACCGCAAGGCGTTCATGAAGACCTGTCTGTCTTCGGCGCCGGCCCACTGAGCGACAGGCCTGGCGATTCCCCTCGCTGGCGCCGTCCGATCGACGCGGCGCCGGCGCATCGTGCCAGACACGATGCGCATCGATTACATTCTCCCCGCTTCGCAGCTCACCCGCAGTCCACCCACTTCGGGGTCCCCCGCCGGAACGCGCGGTTTTCTTCTATGATGGCTGCGGAGACGGCCCACCCTCATATATAGAACCAATCAACTACGCGGGCCGCCATCTTGTCGTTGGTGCTACTGAGCATCGATCGGAGGCAAGGATGGTATCGAAGCATAAAAACCGCTGGTTAAGGCGGTGGTTGCTGGTCATCATATTCTGGGCCGTACCCGTGGCGATCGTCGCGGTCAACGAGATCCGCGAAGAAATGTCGTACAACGCGGTCGATCTCGACCGCGCGCTGACCACCTGGGATTTCACCGCCGCGCAGCGCGCCGCCGGCGCGCCCGCGCATTGCCACGGCAAGCCCGACGAGGCAAAAGCCGCCGGCTGCCCGGCCGATGTGCTGGCCGCCAACGCGCCGCGCCAGCAGGAGGCGCTCAACGAATACAGCGTGCGCCGCTCGACGCTGTTCTCTTATTTATGGCACGCGTTCGTCGGCTATTGGGTCGTGCCGGCCGCGATCCTGTTCGCGATCGGCATGATCATCGGCATGGTGCGCCGCGCACTGCGGCGCCCGCCCGCGGTCAAAAGTCCTGCTAATCACGGCTGAGCGGCGGCCGCGCAGCTTGCCCGCCGCACCGGTTTGCCGCGCCGGAACGACACTTTCGTTTTCCCTGCCCGGGGTTCGCCGCGCGCGGCAAAAAATCGGTAAAAACCGGCGCATCGCGCGGTCTCGTTGAAGCGTCCACCCCATCGCGGCGCTCGAGGCGTGGTCCGGTTTTCCCCTCGGATCATCGCTCGACGCCTGCTTCGAGACCGCGCGCAGGGCCGGTCAAATTTGCCGACACAGCTCTTGCGATCAGCCTCAAACCCTTGTCCCATAAGGCTTTTCGCGTTGCCATGCAACGCACCGTTTGAACCGGCGTGTGTTATAACTTAAAGGCAACCAGACGACACCACCACGGTTGCGCCCCGGATCCATGACGGAGAAAAACGATGCAAAGACGACACTTCATGTTGAAGACGACCGCTGCGCTTGCTTTCGGAGGCCTCGCACTCGCCGGGTGCACGACCACGGGCAACACGCCGGACAATGCTCATGTCGACGCCTCGAAACGAAAGTCGATCGACGCAAACGTCGACGGCACGATGTCCAAGCTGTTCACGACCGTGCCAGGCTCGCGCGAGCTGGTGTCGAAGGCGCGCGGCGTGCTGGTGTTCCCATCGGTGCTGCAGGCGGGCTTTATCGTCGGCGGCCAGTATGGCGAAGGCGCATTGCGGGTGGGCGGCGCGACGGTCGGCTATTACAGCACCGTGTCGGGCTCGTTCGGCTTGCAGGCGGGTGCGCAGTCGAAGGCGATCATCTTCCTGTTCATGACGCAGGATTCGCTCGACAAATTCCGCAACGCGGACGGCTGGTCGGCCGGCGTCGATGCATCGGTCGCGCTCGTGAAGGTGGGCGCGAACGGCGCCGTCGACACGACCACTGCCACCGCACCGGTGCAGGTTTTCGTGCTGACCAACGCGGGCCTGATGGGCGACGTGTCGCTGCAAGGCACGAAGGTCACGCGGCTGAAGATCTAAGCGCGCTCATCGGCGAACTGCGCTGAGCTCACTGGCGCGCGCAGCAGGACGCGCGCGCAGGCGTTTGCATCCCGATCGCATCGCGGCGAAGGCCGCGCGAAGAGCCCTGCGCGGGTCTTCGCGCGGCCTTGGTGTTGCGTGATGCCGATGCCGCCGCGCGCGCACGAAAAAAAACGGCGCTGCGTATCACGCACCGCCGTCCTTCGCTTCGACGCGCCCCAACGATCGCGCGTCAACTGCCCGACGAATCCACCACCGTGAACCGCGAGCGCTTTTGCGTGCGAATCACCGACTGATACGCCTCCACGTACTGCCGCGCCATCCGGTGCGACGTGAAGCGCTCCTCGAAGCGCCGCCGCACACCCGCGCGCGGCACCTTGTGCAGCCGGTTCACGGCGGCCACCGCGCCGATCTCGTCCTCGACGATAAAACCGGTCACGCCGTCTTCGAGCACTTCGGGCACCGAGCCGCGATTGAACGCGATCACCGGCGTGCCGCACGCCATCGCCTCGATCATCACGAGACCGAACGGCTCCGGCCAGTCGATCGGAAACAGCAGCGCATGCGCGCCGGACAGGAATTCGGCCTTCTGGTGATCGGCAATCTCGCCGATGTACTCGACGTACGGCAGGTCGAGCAACGGCCGGATGTCGCGCTCGAAATATTCGCTGTCGGCCGCATCGACTTTCGCCGCAATGCGGATCGGCATGCCGCAGCGGCCCGCGATGCGGATCGCCGTATCGACGCGCTTTTCCGGCGAAATCCGGCCGAGAAACGCGAGGTACTTCTGCTCGACCGGTTGCGGCGTATAGAGCTGCTCCGGCAGGCCATGATAGACGGTGGTGAGCCAGCGCGCCTGCGGCAGCGGATGACGCTGCGCATTCGAAATCGAGATCACCGGCGCGGTGTTGAAGGTATCGAACACCGGCTGCTGCTCGGGCAGATCGAGCCGGCCGTGCATCGTCGTGACGAACGGCGTCTCCTGCCGCTTGAATACCGAGAACGAGTAGTAATCGAGGTGGAAATGCAGCACGTCGAACGCTTCGGCCTGGCGGCGCACGAGTTCCATCAGCAGCATATGCGGCGCGATGCGGTCGCGAATGCCCGGATCGAGGCGCAGCGCGCGCGGCCATACCGCTTCCAGCTTCGCGCTCGTGACGGAGTCGCCGCTCGCGAACAGCGTCACGTCGTGGCCCTGCTCGACCAGTGCTTCGGTGATGTACGACACGACGCGCTCGGTGCCGCCGTAGAGCTTCGGCGGCACCGATTCGGTCAGCGGGGCGATCTGCGCAATCTTCATATTTGTCTCCGTGATCCGACGGCTGGCGCGCGATGCGCGATGCCGTCGGCGACGCCGAGTATGACAGCGCCATGACGTCGGATCAATGCACGCCGCGCATAAGCGTCGCAGGCATCGTCGCTACCGATCATTATTCCCTGACACCGGCGCAAAAGCCGCAGGTCTTGCAATTGCTCGGTGCTGTTACACGCGACTTACATTCGGCGATACGGCGAGGCGCGGCGGTTCTGGGCGGATGCCGGGCCCTCGTCGCGCGCTCACGTGCGGCTGCCGAACTCGCCCGGCTTGCGCACGGGCATGCTGCGCAGATCCGTCAGGAAGCTGTCGCGCCACACGCCGAGATCGTTCTCGCGCAGCGCCGCCATGTTGACCTCGTGACGCCGCTGGCGCGCGTCGAGCGGCATCTGCAGCGCACGTTGCAAGGCTTCGCACATGCCGATCGCGTCGTGCGGATTGACCAGCAGCGCGCCGGAGAGCTCGGCTGCGGCGCCCGCGAAAATCGACAGCACGAGCACGCCGGGATCGTCGGGATTCTGTGCGGCCACGTACTCCTTCGCGACGAGGTTCATGCCGTCGTGCAGCGGCGTGACGAAGCCAATCTGCGACTCGCGGAACAGCGACATCAGCTTCCAGCGGTCGTACTGCTGGTTCAGATAACGGATCGGCGTGTAATCGAGCCCCGAGTAGCGGCCGTTGATCCGCCCGGCCTCGTATTCGAGATCGTGGCGGATCTTCTGATAGGTCGCGACATCCGAGCGCGTCGGCGGCGCGATCTGCACGAGCGTGACGTTGCCGCGCCATTCCGGCGAGCGTTCGAGCAGCAACTCGAACGCGCGAAAGCGCTCGACCAGTCCTTTCGAATAATCGAGCCGGTCCACGCTCATGATCAGCTTGCGCCCCTCGAGGCTTTGCTTCAGCTCGAGCACGTGCTGGCGGCTTTCGTAGCGCTTGGCCTGCTCGGCGATTTCGTCGGGGAACACGCCGATCCGATAGACGCCGGTGCGCAGCTTGCGCCCGAACGCCTCGACGATGCCGTCCGCCCTCACCGTGCCGCGCGCGTGACGCGTCACGTAGTCGTGGAACGCCTGCTGGTCGGTAGCGGTCTGGAACCCGAGCAGGTCGTAGCACGACAGCGACTTCACGAGCTCCTCGTGCGGCGGAATGTTGAGCAGGATCTGCGGCGCGGGAAACGGAGTATGCAGGAAGAAGCCGATGCGGTTCGTCACGCCCTCGCTGCGCAGCGCTTCGGCGAACGGGATCAGGTGGTAGTCGTGAATCCAGATGATGTCGTCGGCTTCGAGCAGCTTGACCAGCTTGTGCGCGAGCCACGCATTGACGCGCCGGTAGCCCGCGTACTCGTCGCGCTCGTAGCGCGCGAGGTCGTTGCGGTAGTGGAATACCGGCCACAGCGTCGCGTTCGAGAAGCCGCGGTAGTACTGGTCGTAGTCCTTGCGCGTGAGTCCCACGGTCGCGAAGGTCACCGCGCCGTCCTGCTCGAGCGTCGGCCCCGCGTTGGCGACCGTCTCGCTGACCACGTCGCCGCTCCAGCCGAACCAGACGCCGCCCGCATCCTTCAGCGCGCCGAATACGCCGACCGCGAGCCCGCCCGCCGATCCCTTGGTCTCCGTCGGCGTCGCGACGCGATTCGACACGACGATCAATCGGCCCATATCGATCTCCTCCGTAGTCTTGCGGTGCGCCGCGCCGCCTGACGGGGCGTGGCGCGCCCCAGCGCCGCAATGCGCGTGCCCGCGCATCGTTTCGCGCGAGCACGCTCACCGCCTGCGGCTCGCGATACGCGATACGCGATACGCGATACGCGATACGCGGCTAAGCCTGCTCTTTCGCCTTCTGCGCGACCCCGGCGTCGTCAGTGCGGCCGATGCGGCTCGCCACCGGATCGGCTTCGGTATGCGCGGCGGTGCTGCCGGCCGGCGCCTGCCGGCTGCGCGGCAGCCAGTCGCTCGGGCCGGCGCCACTGGTCTCCAGTTCCGCCGACACCTCGGCGCGCGCGCGCGGCAGATATTCCGGGTAATGCCGGTGAACGAAATCGAGCAGCCCTTCGCGCACGCGGCAGCGCAGGTCCCACGCGAGGCCGGAGTCGGGCGCGCTGACGAGCGCGCGCAATTGCATCGCGCGCTCGCTGCAGTCCGTCACCTGTAGCACCTGCACGCGGCGGTCCCACTCGGGAGCGTTCTCGACGATGCGCGCGAGCTCCTCGCGCAGCGGCGCCAGCGGCATCCGGTAATCGACGAACAGGAACACGGTGCCGATGATTTGCGAGCTGCTGCGCGTCCAGTTCGTGAACGGATTTTCGATAAACCATTGCAGCGGCACGATCAGCCGGCGCTGGTCCCACAGCCGCACCGACACGTAAGTGCCGGTGATTTCCTCGATGCGCCCCCACTCGTTCTGGATCACGACGACGTCGTCGAGGCGGATCGGCTGCGACAGCGCGATCTGCAAACCGGCGATCAGGTTGCCGAGCACCGGCCGCGCCGCGATACCGGCGACCAGACCGGCGACACCGGCCGACGCCAGCAGGCTCGCGCCGATCTGCCGCACGTTCGGCAAGGTCATCAGCGCGCCGCCCACCCCGATGATCACGATCACGATCATCACCGAGCGTGCAAGCACGCGCGCCTGCGTATGGATGCGGCGCGCCTGCAGGTTATCGGCGGCATCGAGCGGATGGGCGCGGATGATCGCTTCGCCGATCGCCGCGGCCGAGCGCACCGACAGCCACGTGAGCGCGGCGATCAGCGCGATGCCGGTGACGTCGCGCATGAGTTCGATGAAGTTGAGGGTATCGGGCGCCTCGGACCAGACCCACGCGAACACGAGGATCACGAGGGCGCACAGCGAAGGCTTGTCGATGTAGCGCAGCACGACGCTCGTCACCGCATGCGGCCGCGCGAGACGCATCACGATGCGCGCGCCGAAGCGGTGAATGCCGATGACCACGACCGTCACGATGGCCGTCACGATCAGCGCGCCGAACCACGTATGCAGCGGCGCGGCGGCCACGCGGTAGAAGTCGTCGATAGTCGGCATAACGGGCATCTTCCTCCGGACTCGATGAGCGGCGGCGCGCCTGCGGGACTACTGATATCCGAGGGGCTCGCCCCCAGCCGGAGCGATGACCTCGACACCCGCGGCGCACGACGGCGCCTGGGCGTTACAACGGGTTCTCCGATGCGCGGCGGTGATCGATCAGCCGCCGCTCTTGCACGGAAACGCCTTGCCGAGTCCCAGCGAAATCGCCGTGCTCGCGTTGTAGCTCGCGGCATTCGGGTTCTCGGCGATGTACTTGCGCACCGCGTCGGTCAACTGCGCCGAGCGCGCGTCCGGCGGCAGGCAGAAGTACTGACCGACACGCGGACCGGTGGTGCCGCCGATCGCGTCGATCGTGTTGAAGATACCGTCGGCCGCGCCTTCGATGTAGGCCGCGCAGGCGCTACGCGACGCCACGTCCGTCTTGGTGCACAGCTTGTTGAGGTCGCCTCCCGTAAACGCGGCTGCCGAAAGCGGCAAGGCAAGCGCGCCGGCGAAAATCAAAGCCCGCAGCATGGTGTTCCTTTCCAGGGTTGTTTATCACGCGGTCTTTCTGCCGCGTCCGGACGGCGCGCCATGCGGCGCGCCGAAGTCGTCATTCTGCACTGTTTTACGCGGCGGCAGCAGGCCAGTTGCCGCGCACAGCGGACACAACGGCGGCAAAACGGCACCGCCTCGCGGGCGCACCGCACCGCCTGCCGTCAGCGTCATTGCTTCTGCTGCTGCATGCGCGCCGTGAGTCCTTCGACGACGTCCGGTTCCTTGTAGGTCTTCGCGAAATCGAGCGCGGTCATGCCGATCTGGTTTTTCACCGACAGGTCCGCGCCGTTGTCGAGCAGCAGCTTGACGGTCGACACGTGGCCGCCGCGCGCGGCCATCATCAGCGGCGTGGTGCCGTTGGGCGAACCCGCGTCGACGTAGGCCGAGTGATCGAGCAGCACCTTGACGATGTCGTCGTGGCCATTCGCGGCCGCGTAGTGCAGCGGCGCCCAGCCCTTCTTGTTGACTTCGGCGTCCTTCGCGATCAGCAGATTCACGAAGTTCAGGTCGCCCACCAGCGACGCCATCATCAGCGCGTTTTCGCCGGCCTTGTCCTGAATCTCGACGTCGGTCTTCGGGTTCGCGAGCAGCGCGGCCGCGACCTTGTCCGATTTCTCGCGCGCGGCGATCACGAGGAGCGGCATGCCCTGATTGTCGATGCTGTTCGGGTCCATGCCTTTCGCGAGCAGCTTGTTGACGCCGTCGACGTCGTCGAACTTGACCGCCTTGATCAGCGAGTCGATCGGCGCCGCATGCGCGGGCACCGCGACCAGCGCCGCGCACACGAGCGCGGCGGCGCACGCGAGACGGCGCGCCGGCGCGAGAGCCCGGGCGGCCGGCCCGGCGGACAGCGGTTGCAAATCAGCGGAAGACGTCGAAAATTTTTTCATATAGTACTTTAGGAAACTTTCCTATCCATTTGATGTTATTCGGCTTTCTCGATCAGATTCCGACCGGTGCGGCGATTCCGAACAGCCTGAAGAAGTTTTGTGTCGTGGCGGCGGCCAGCGCCTCGTCCGGCATCTCGCGTTGCTGCGCGATGAAGCGTCCGACATAACTGACATACGCAGGTTCATTCGGTTTGCCGCGATACGGCACGGGCGCCAGGTACGGCGAGTCGGTTTCGATCAGCAAACGCTCGAGCGGCACGCGGCGCGCGACCTCCTGCACGTCGGTCGCGTTCTTGAACGTGACGATGCCCGACAGCGAAATGTAAAAATTCTGCGCGAGCGCCTGCTCGGCGATGGCCCACGGCTCGGTGAAGCAATGCATGACGCCGCCCGGCTCGCCCGCGCGCTCCTCGGCCATGATGCGCAACGTATCTTCCGACGACGAACGCGTGTGGATGATCAGCGGCTTGTTCGTCGCGTGCGCGGCGCGGATGTGCGTGCGAAAGCGCTCGCGCTGCCACTCCATGTCGGCGATCGAGCGGCCTTCGAGGCGGTAGTAGTCGAGCCCGGTTTCGCCGATCGCGACGACCTTCGGATGCCCGGCCAGTTCGACCAGCTCAGCCACGCTCGGCTCGCGCATGTGCTCATGATCGGGATGCACGCCGACCGACGCGTACACGTTGTCATAGCGGCTGGCGATGTCCAGCACCGATGGCAGCGTTTCGAGATCCACCGAGACGCACAGCGCGTGCGAGACCGAATGGCTGCGCATGTTCTCGAGCAGTTGCGGCAGACGGTCAGCGAGTCCTTCGAAGTTGATATGGCAGTGCGAATCGACAAACATGGTCAGGTCCTGCGAAAAAAAGCTTGCGCTCAATTGGCGTGCGCGAGGCGCTTGCCGAGAATCACCAGATCGCGCTCGACGCCGTCCAGCACCGCCACCCGCGGCAGCGTGCCCCATGCGTCGAAGCCGAAGCCGCGGAACAGCCGCACGCTCGCTTCATTGTGACCGAATACGAAGCCGAGCACGGTGTCGATGCCCAGACCGGGCGCCGCGTCGAGCGATGCGGCCAGCAGTTGCTTGCCGAGCCCTTGGCCGCGCGCGCTTTCGTCGAGATAGATGCTGACTTCGGCGGTGCGCTGATAGGCCGGCCGGCCATAAAAATCGGAAAAGCTGAGCCACGCGATCACGCGGCCTGCCTGGTTCGGATCCTCGACCACCCACAGCGGTCGCTTGTGCGGGACGTGCGCGTGAAACCATGCATGCCGGCTTTCGACGCTGACCGGTTCGAGGTCCGCGGTGACGCGGCGCGACGCGATCGTCGAATTGTAGATGGCGACGATCGCGGGCAGATCGTCGAGCGTGGCATCGCGGTAGGAAAGGCTCATGGTGAGATGGCTTGGATGAGAAAAGACGGAAAGGCTTCCCGGCTGCGGGCTCACGCAAACAGCGCGCGATAGCCGATGAACAGTTCCTCGAACACGAGCCGCGCGTTCAGCGGATGGTTTTCGACGGCGCGCTGGCGCGTGACGGTGCGCAAAAAACGCGCGAATGCATGCGCGTCGGCCTGCGCGGCGCAGCGCGCGAGCGCGGCCGAGGCCTGCGGAAAATAGCGCGGCGCGCCGGCGGTGCGCTGCGCGAGCAGGTCGTACGTCCAGCGCTGCAGCCAGCCGAGCACGAGCGGCACCGGCAGCTTCTGCAGCGCCTCGCCGCACGCGAATGCGTCGCACCCGGCGCCGGCCGCGAGCTGCTTGATCGTCCAGTCGCGCAGCGGACGGTTTTCGTCGCTGGCGAGCGCGAGCGCGGCGAGCGGCGCGCCGCCCGCTTCGGCAAGCAGCGCGGCGGCATCGCCGACGCCTTGCGCGGCGAGCCATTGCGCCGCGGTGTCAGGCGCGGGCACGCTCATGGGCCATTGACGGCAGCGGCTGATGATGGTCGGCAGCAAACGGTCGATGCGCGCTGACACCATCAGGAACACGACGCCCGCGGGCGGCTCTTCGAGCGTCTTCAACAATGCATTGGCGGCCGCGACGTTAAGCGCCTCGGCCGGATACACCACCACCACGCGCGCGCCGCCGCGATGCGAACCGACGCCGACGAAGTCGAGCAGGCCGCGGATTTGTTCGATCTTGATTTCCTTGCTCGGCGCGCGGGTCTTCTTGCCTTCGTCGCCATCGGCTTTGTCGTCGGCGCCGTTCGTCGCGTTCGCCGGACCGGCTTCCCCGGCGAGCGCCTCCGGCACGACGATACGGTAGTCGGGATGATTGCCCTGGGCGAACCAGTTGCAGGCCACGCACGCGCCGCACGGCCCGCCGTTCGGCTGCGGCGCCTCGCACAGCAGACCTTGCGCGAGGTGCTGCGCGAAGCGCAGTTTGCCGATGCCCGCCTGGCCGTGCAGCAACAACGCGTGCGGCCAGTGGGCGCGCAGTTGCTGCAGGCGGTTCCAGTCATCGGCTTGCCACGGATAGATCATCGTTTATCTTTTGGATCAAAAGGATCAGCGTGTTGTTTCAGATATTGCACGAACTTCGAGCGCCGGCATAACAACAGCTTATATTGCTTTGAAATCAGAGCGTTGCAATCAATTCCTCAAGCTGCTTCTGGATTCGCACGATGCTCTGCGAAGAGTCGATGATAGCGAATCGATACGGCGCTTCGTCGGCACGGCGCATGTATTCCGCACGCGTGCGCTCGAAAAACGCTTCAGACTCGCTCTCAAAACGATCAGGATTGCGCGCCGCGTTGCGCCGCTCGTTCGCGATAGCCGGCGGCAAGTCGAACAGCACGGTCAAGTCGGGTTGGAAACCGCCTTGCACCCAGCGCTCGAGCGCCTCCAGCTTGTCGCGCGGCAAGCCGCGGCCGCCGCCCTGGTATGCAAAAGTGGCGTCGGTGAAACGGTCGGACAGCACCCAGTCGCCGCGCGCGAGAGCCGGCTCGATCACCTCGGCCAGATGCTGGCGGCGCAACGCGAACATCAATAGCGCCTCGGTTTCGAGGTCCATCTTCTGGTGCAGCACGATCTCGCGGATCTGCTCGCCAAGCGGCGTGCCGCCCGGCTCGCGCGTCATCACGACCGAGCGGCCGCTCGGCGCGAGCCTGACCTCGAGCCGTTCGCGGAACCAGGCCAGATGGGTGGTCTTGCCCGCGCCGTCGATGCCTTCAAACGTAATGAATTTGCCGCGCGCCATCATTGCCCTCGAATGTATTTGTCCACGGCCTTGTTGTGTTCGCCGAGGGTGTCAGAAAAGATGCTGCTGCCGTCGCCGCGCGACACGAAGTACAGCGCGTTGGTCTGCGCCGGGTTCATCGCCGCCTGCAGCGACGCGACGCTCGGCAGCGAGATCGGCGTCGGCGGCAAGCCCATGCGGGTGTAGGTATTGTAGGGAGTGTCGGTCTGCAGGTCTTTCTTCCTGATGTGGCCGGTGTAGCTCTCGCCCATCCCGTAGATCACCGTCGGGTCCGTCTGCAGCGGCATGCCCGCGCGCAGACGGTTGGCGAACACCGCGGCGACGAGCGCCCGGTCGGACGGCTTGCCGGTTTCCTTTTCGATGATCGACGCCATCGTCAGCGCGTCGTACGGGGTTTTGTATGGCAGGTTCGGCGCGCGCGCGAGCCACGCCTCATCGAGACGCACGCGCATCAGCCGGTACGCGCGGCGGTAGATGTCGAGGTCGCTCGTGCCCTTGTCGAACAGGTAGGTATCCGGGAAGAAGAGCCCTTCGCCGTTGCCGATCGACGCCTCGGGCGCGCCGATCGCACTCATCAGGTCGGCGTCGCTCATGCCGAGCGTATCGTGCTTGAGCGCGGGATTCGCGTCCAGCTCGGCGCGCATATGCTTGAAGGTCCAGCCTTCGATGACCGTCGCCACATATTCGTTGACGTCGCCGCGCGCAATTTTCTGCAGCACCTCGTAGGGCGTGATGCCGCTTTTGAACTCGTAATTGCCGGACTTCAGCTCGCTTTGTAGGCCGAGCACCCGCGTCATCGCGATGAACAGCTCGGGCTCGACCGGCACGCCGCCGCGATTGAGCTGCAGCGCGACGCTGCGCAAACTGCTGTGCGGCTTGACGGTGACGTCGAGTTGCGCCGGGGTCAATTCGAGCGGGCGGGTGGCCCAGTGATATGCAGCGGCGATGGCCGCCGCGGCCAGCACAACGACAAGCGCGCCGGCGACGAAACTTTTCTTCAGAAGGGACACGACAGGAAGGAATTAGCGTTTAGATGGCAACGAACTGATTTTTAACGGGAAAGTCTTGCGTCGGTCAACTTGGAGACGGTGCCGTTCTGCAGCCCTTTCGGCCTTTTGCGACCTGTATTGTATAGATGCGGGCGCAAGATGGTCACGGCCGGAAACAACGATGTGAAATCCGCTGGCGCCGGTCTGATGCTACTCGAGTCGTGCGCCGTCACGACACAGCTCAGATGTTGAGCTGTAACGGTCAAACCCCTGCTGCGTAATGTCGCGGAAACCTTCCCTCGCCAGGGACATGTGAAACGCGATAGGGCTGGACTGAATATAATGACTCTTTGCCTAGCCCAAGTCAGAACTGACTGTTCCCGGAATCCATGAACACACCGCTCGTTAGTGCATCTGGCAACGCTTCAGCTCACCCTCCCGCCGCCCTGCCCGTCCTGCCGCGCCCGTCGGCCCAAGAATTCACCGCGGTGCTCGAGCGCGGCGCCTACATGCCGTTGCCGCAGTTCGGCGTGATCGACACGACCGGCGACGACGCAGCGAGCTTCCTGCACGCCCAGCTGACCAACGACATCCAGCACCTCGATGCCGCGAACGCGCGCCTCGCCGGCTACTGCTCGGCCAAGGGGCGGCTGCTCGCGTCGTTTCTGAGCTGGCGCAGCGGCGACACGATCCGCCTGCTGGTGTCGAAAGACGTGCAGGCCGCGGTGCAAAAGCGCTTGTCGATGTTCGTGCTGCGCGCGAAGGCCAAGCTCGCGGACGTGAGCGGCGAGCTCGCGGTGATCGGCCTCGCGGGCGACGTGCGCAGCGCACTGTCCGGCGTGTTCGACGCGCTGCCCGACGGTGTGCACGTGCAGGTCGACGGCGCGGCGGGCACGCTGATTCGCGTGCCGGACGCCTTGGAGCGGCTGCGCTATCTGTGGATCGGGCCGAAGGCGCAAGTCGAGGCAGTGCTGCCGTCGCTCGATGGCAAGCTCGCGCGCGTGTCGCCGGCGGTGTGGGACTGGCTCGACATCCGCGCGGGCGAACCGCGCATCACGCAGCCGGTCGTCGATCAGTTCGTGCCGCAAATGGTCAACTTCGACGTGCTCGGCGCGGTCAATTTCCGCAAGGGCTGCTATCCGGGTCAGGAAGTGGTTGCACGCAGCCAGTATCGCGGCACGATCAAGCGACGCACGTCGCTCGCCAACGTCGCCGGCGAACTGGACACGGTCCGCCCCGGCGCCGAACTGTTTCACTCCGATGACCCGGGCCAGCCGTGCGGAATGATCGTCAACGCGGCGTCGGCACACGGCGACGGTGTCGATCTGCTGGTCGAGATCAAGCTCACGGCGCTGGGCAGCGGCAGCGTGCATGTCGGCGCGGCCGACGGCCCCGCGCTGCGCTTCCTGACGCTGCCCTACGGGTTGCCGGCCGAGGTCTGAGCATCGGTCACGGTAAAAGGCGGCGCAATAGGGCGCCGTTTTTTATTGGCTGCTGATTGGCTGCTTTATGCTCGTCCGTTTTTTGCCGCTTTCTTTAGCGGCCTGCCTTTGCATCAGGCGGCCGCCCGATGCTCTGACCGGGAGACGCGCCCCCGATGTGCCTGATCGTATTCGACTGGCGACCTGATGCGCTCGATGGTCCGCTGTTCACGCTCGCCGCCAATCGCGACGAGTTCTTCCGCCGCACGGCCGAGCCGATCGGCTGGTGGCGCGACGCGCCGGCCGTGCTGGCGGGCCGCGACCTCGTGGGCGGCGGCACGTGGCTCGGGCTGTCGCGCGACGGCCGCTTCGCCGCGCTGACCAATTACCGCGCGCCGGGCGAAATGCGCGCCGATGCACCGACCCGCGGCACACTCGTGAGTGACTGGCTGACCAGCGCCGCGCGCGACGACGACGGCAATCCGCACGAGACGCCGCTCGCCTATCTGCAGCACGTCGCGCAGACCGGCGACATCTACAACGGCTTCAATCTGCTGGTCGGCGACTGGACGCGTCGGGAGCTCGCGTGGTACTGCAATCGGGGCAGCGTCGACGGCGACAGCGGGCCCGCGCTGCTCGCGCCGGGCACGCACGGCATCTCGAACGCGGTGCTCGATACGCCGTGGCCGAAGCTCGTCAGAAAGCGCGGGGAGCTCTCCACGCTGCTCGCGCGTGATGCGATGCCGCCGCTCGAACGGTTGATCGATCTGATGCGCGATCCACGGCTCGCGCGCGACGACGAATTGCCGTCGACCGGCATTGCGCTCGAGCGCGAGCGCGTGCTGTCGGCGGCGTTCATCGAATCGCCGGACTATGGCACCCGCAGCACCACCGCGCTGCGCGTTGCCGCCTATGGCGACGTGATCGGCGTCGCGGTCGCCGAGCGCAGCGACGACAACGGCTCGCACCGGATCGTGCGGCCCGGCGATTTCGAGCGCAGCTTCGCGTTCAATGTCGAGCGCGACCGGATGAGCGTCGCATGATCGTTTGATCACCGCCTGGCCGGCGCGCTCGCCGCCAGCCGCTCACCGCTTCGGATGGACCGCCCTGCGTCAGCCGATGCCGAACGCCGCGCGTAACGCCGCCGCGGCATCCGCATGTGCCTGCGCGACTTCGGGTACGAAGCCGCCCATCTTGAAGAACTCGTGGATCATGCCGGCGTAGCGTTTGAGCGTCACCGGATTGCCGAGCGCGCGCAGTTTTTCGGCATACGCATCGCCCTCGTCGCTGAGCGGATCGTATTCGGCGGTCGCGATCCACGCGGGCGCGACGCCGCGAAAGTCGGGCGCGCCGCGCTCGCCGTCGAGCGGCGCGAAACGCCAGTCGTCGCGATCGCCGCGCTCGCGCAGGTAGTGCTCGAAGAACCACTGAATCGTCTCGCCCGACAGCAGAAAGCCGTCGGCGAGGCGCGAGTGCGAGTCGGTCTGTTGATGGCCGGTGGTGCCCGGATAGATCAGCAGCTGCAGCGCGAGCGCGATGCCGGCGTCGCGCGCGAGCACCGCGCAGACCGTCGCGAGCGTGCCGCCCGCGCTATCGCCGCCCACCGCGAGACGCGCGCCGTCGATGCCGAATTCCGCCGCATGCGCGTACAGCCAGCTCAACGCGTCGAATGCGTCGTCGACCGCGGTGGGAAACTTGTGCTCGGGCGCGAGCCGGTAATCGACCGACAGCACCGCGCACTGGCCGTCGCGCGCGAACATGCGGCACAGCGCGTCGTGCGTGTCGACGCTGCCGATCGTGAAGCCGCCGCCGTGGTAGTACACGAACGCCGGCATCGGCTCGACCCAGTTCGGCTCGACCGGGAAGTAGAGACGCGCGCGGATCGTCGCGCCGTCGCGCGTCGGCACGCGCAGCTCCTCAACGGAAAACATCGGCGCGCTCGCGATCTCGAGGATTGGCGCGCTTTTCTCGTACGACGCGCGCGCCGCTTGCACGCTCATCTGGTGATACTGCGGGCGTCTGGCCCGCGCAATCATGTCGAGCACCTGCTCGATCGTTGGATTCAGCGGCATGGTTTTCGGCAACGTGATGCGTGGCACGCATCGGGCGGCGCAAGCGCGCCAACAGTGGACAGGCGTCAGCGCAGCGGTCCTGCAGCCGGCCGCTACGGCAGGTTCTTTACCTCGGGCTTCAGCGACAGCGGATCGGACGGCTCGCGCAACTGCTCGATGTCCTCGTGACGCAGCTTCACGGTCGCCATGATGCCCGGATGCGTGATGATATAGAAACGCCGCGCGGCGATCGCCTCGAACGCGAGCGCGGCGACCTCGTCGGCGGTGAGCTTGCCCGACTGCACCGCGCGCTGCAACTGCTTGCCGGCCGCGATCTGCGAGCGCGTCGGCCGGCTCGCGTTGCGCAGCGCGTCGGGCCGCGCGCGCTCGGCATCCGCGATGCCGGTCGGCGCGAAGGCGGGACACAGCAGCGAACAGCCGACTTCGCCGCCCGTGCCGGCCTGCGCGAGCTTCAGGTCGTGATAGAGCGTCTCGGTCAGCGCCACTACCGCATGCTTCGACGCGTTGTAGATGCCCATCGCCGGCGGCGCCAGCAGCCCCGCCACCGATGCCGTGTTGACGATATGCGCAGGCTCGTTCTGCGCGAGCATGATCGGCGCGAACACACGCACACCGTGCGCGACGCCCATCACGTTGACGCCGAACACCCACGACCAGTCGTTCGCCGAGCTTTCCCACAGGAAGCCGCCCGTGCCGACGCCCGCATTGTTGAACAGCAGGTGCACCTTGCCGAACGCGGCGAGCGCGGCGCTCGCGAGCGCCTCGACCTGCGCGGGATTCGACACGTCGGTCGGCACGCCGATTACGTCGGCGCCGGCTTCGCGCAATGCGTCGACGGTCCGCGCGAGTTCGTCGGCGCTGACGTCGGCGAGCACGAGCTTCATGCCGAGCGCCGCGCCCTTGTGCGCGAACGCGCGGCCGAAGCCGCTGCCCGCGCCGGTGATCACCGCCACCTTGCCTGCGAATTCGAACATCCTGTGATTCCCTCGTTGAGCGGCGGCTTGCCGTTGGTGACGACGTCGCGCTCAGATCAGCTTGACCAGTTGCTTGCCGAAGTTCTTACCCTTCAGCAAGCCGATGAACGCCTCGGGCGCGGCTTCGAGCCCTTGCGCGATCGTCTCGCGATACTGCAGCTTTTTCTGCGCGACGAGCGTGCCGAGCTGCTTGAGCGCCTCGGGCCACACGTCCATATGTTCGCTGACGATAAAGCCCTGCACCAGCAGCCGCTGCGTCAGCATCAGCGACGGATGTCTGAGCGGCAGCGGCTGGCCGTCATAGCCCGCGATAAAGCCGCACAGCGCGATGCGTCCGAACGCGTTCATGCGCGCGAGCGTCGCGTCGAGTACCTCGCCGCCGACGTTCTCGAAGCAGCCGTCGACACCGTCGGGTGTCACGGCCTGCAGGTCCTTGTACAGATTGCCGGCCTTGTAGTCGACGCACGCGTCGAAGCCCAGCGTCTCGACCACATAGCGGCACTTGTCCGCGCCGCCGGCGATGCCGACCGCGCGCGCGCCCGCCGCCTTCGCGAGCTGGCCGACCACGCTGCCCACCGCGCCGCTCGCCGCGCTGATGACCACCGTCTCGCCGGCCTTCGGCGCGATGATGCGGTTCAGCCCGTACCACGCGGTGACGCCCGGCATACCGACCGGCCCGAGATACGCCGACAGCGGCACATGCGTGTCGTCGACCTTCTGCAGGCCGGCGCCGTTCGACGTGCCGTACTCCTGCCAGCCGAACATCGCGACGACCTTGTCGCCGAGCGCGAACTTCGGATTCTTCGACTCGACGACCTCGCCGACCGTGCCGCCGATCATCACTTCGTTCAACGGCTGCGGCGCCGCGTACGACTTGCTGTCGTTCATGCGTCCGCGCATGTACGGATCGAGCGACAGGTAGTGGTTGCGCACCCGCACTTCGCCGTCGGCAAGCGGCGCGAGCGGCGTTTCGACGAGCTTGAAGTTAGCGGGCGTGGCTTCGCCTTGCGGGCGCGAAACCAGCAGCAACTGGCGGTTGATCTGGGCCATGTGATCGTCTCCTTGGGTTGTTGGGGTTGAGCGGCATGCGCCGGATCCAGGCCTGAGGTCGACTGCGGCGGGACTCAGTCGCTCGGACCGGGCTTCGCCGCCGGGTCGCTGCGCAGACGCTGTTGCCTGACGTCGCGGCCCACCGCGAGGCGGCGCATGTACTTGAAGGTGCCGAGCGCCTTGGCGACGAAGTGGCCTTCGCTGTCGCGGATCTCGCCTTCGCAATAGGCCATCGTCGTCGAGCGATGCAGCACGCGGCCGGTCGCGCGCAATTCACCGCGGCCCGGCTGCATGAAATTGACCTTCATCTCGACGGTGACGACCCCGACGCCGTCGCCCGCGAGACTGCGCGCGGCCATCGCGAGCGCGACGTCGGCGAGCGTCATCGTGACGCCGCCGTGCGCGACGTCCCATGTGTTCATATGATCGCGTTGCAACGGCAGCACGACTTCGCTGACGCCATCGGCAGCGCACAGCAAACGCGCGCCGAGACGATCGATAAAGGGGCTCTCGGGTAACGATGCATGGCCCGTTCTGGATGAGGTGGATGGATCGGTCATTGCGTAGGTATCAGGTTTCATAGCCGACGGCGGGTGTCGAGCCTTCGGCGAGAAATGATACGCGCTATCGCGTTGGCGCATGGGCCGCCATCCGTGCCGCGAGGCGCCCCAGCCGGCGCACCGCTTCGTCGGTCAGATCCAGATCGGCGCTCGAACAGCTGAGCCGAATGAAGTGATCGAAGCGTCCCGCGTTCGAAAATACCGTGCCCGGCATGATGCGAATACCGTCATCCAACGCGGCTTCGAAAAAAGCCGACGACGATACCTCGCGCGGCAATTCGATCCAGAAAAACATCCCGCCGCGCGGCGGCGTGAATCGCGTGCCGTCGGGAAACGAGGCCGCCACCGCCGCGGCCATCCGCTCGCGCTGCAGCCGCAAACTCTCGCGCAAACGCCGCAAATGGCGCTCATACGCGCTCGTCTCCAGGAACCCGGCGAGCACCACTTGCGACAACTGCTCGTTGTGGCGCGACTGCGCGAACTTCAGCATGCCGATGCGCGGATGCCACCGGCCGCCGTTGATCCAGCCGACCCGCATGCCAGGCGCCAGCGTCTTGTTAAACGAGGTGCAATGGATCACGGTGCCATCGGTGTCCCACGCCTTCAGCGAGCGGGGCGGCTGCGCGCCGTCCACCAGCTCGCGGTAGGGATCGTCCTCGATCAGCGCGATGCCGGCGCGCGCGCAAAGGTCGACGAGCCTCGCCTTGTGCGCGTCGGGCATCACGCTGCCGAGCGGGTTTTGCAGGTTCGGCACCACCACCACCGCCTTGATGTCGGGATGCGTGTGCAGCGCGAACGCCAGCGCCTCGATCGCGAGGCCGGTGCTCGGGCTGGTCGGGATTTCGAGCGCGCGCAGACCGAGACTTTCGAGCGCCTGCAGCAAACCGAAGAAGCACGGCGACTCGACCGCGACCGTGTCGCCCGGCTGTGTCACCGCGCGCAACGCCAGGTTCATCGCTTCGACGCCGCCGTGCGTCATGATGATGTCGTCCGCGCCGATCTGGCTGCCGGCCTCGAGTGCGCGCCGGGCGATGATCGCGCGCAACGCCGGATCGCCCTGATCGGGCCCGACGGCGGTCAGCAAGGTAGGCCGCCGGCGCAACGCGCGCACCGCGGCTTTTTGCAACATATCGGTCGGGTAGAGATCGGGCGACGCGGTTGCGCCGCCGAGATTCAGCGCGTGCGGGTTGCGCTGGAATTTCGACACCAGCGCCGAAATCGCCGAGTGAATGCCGACGAACTGCGCGGCGGCGCCAGGTTGCATCGCGAGATCGGGCTCGGCGGCGCAGGGCAGCGCAGCCGTCGACGGCACGCGCACGAAGTAGCCGGCGCGCGGCCGGGCGTCGATCAGCGCGGCGCGCTCCAGCTCGCGATAGCTCTCGGTCGCGGTCGCGAGACTCACGCCGTGGCGCTGCATGAACGCGCGCATCGACGGCATGCGGTCGCCCGGGCGCAGCACGCCGTTGCCGATCGCGCGGCGGTACTGATCGGCCAGTTGCCGGTACAACGGCTGGCGCTCGGATGGCCGGTCCGTCGACGGACCGTGCGGTGTGAAGAGGGCTTCGCTCATGAGCCGATGGTGCGGATAGTTCGCGCGCCGCGACAGATACACAACGACGCGATTCGGACCGATACAGCGTGACCAGACGCATCTCTGTACCGGTTCAGATTGTCGACAGCTGCGGCTGTTTTCATGTGGACGAACTCCTTAAGCTGGGTGACACGACAACGGTTTAAGGGAATCGGTCATGCCTGCACGTCCATACCGCTATCTGCCTCGCTTTTCGCCCGGTGCCGAACTGCATCGCCCCGCGGCGTCGCGTCTTGCCGCTGGTCAGATGGCCCTGCACGACTTGCGCGCCCGCAGTTCGATCATCGCGCTCGAAGGTGCATTGCAACTCGTGTTCCGCGATCATTCGCTGGCCTGGCTCGGCAGCGACGCCCCGCTCACGTCGCTGACCTTGCACGAAGGCGAGCGGTTCGTGACGTCGCAACGTGGCGTCGTATCGATCCGCGCGACGCCGGCCAATCGCGTCGCGTTCATGGTGTTGCCTGCACGCACTGAACGGAGCGCGCCCGGTTTTATTCTGCAAACCGTTCGGCGGCTCGCAGGCGCCGTGCGCACACGGTGGCGGCGCGCCGCCTGAATCATCGCTGCGTGTGCCAGGTCGCCCGTTACAATGCCTGACCAACCCGCTTCGTTCGAGGTGCAGGTCATGTCGTTGTTTTGCGCGCGGCTGCCGGGCCAGGTCTCACATGTGCGGCGCCTGTTCGCCGTCGTCGTCGCTGTCACGCTGACCCTCGCTGGCTGCGCGGGCCTGTTCGGCGCCGACCCGTTGCGCGTCAACGTGGCGGGCATCGAGCCGATCGCCAGCCAGGGCATGGAGATGCGCTTCAACGTCAAGCTACGCGTGCAGAATCCCAACGACTCCGCGGTCAGCTTCAACGGCGTGTCGCTCGATCTCGAACTGAACGGCAAGCCGTTCGCGAGCGGCGTCAGCGACCAGAGCGGCAGCGTGCCGCGCTTCGGCGAAACGGTCGTCACCGTGCCGCTGACCGTGCCGGCTTTCGCCGCGCTCCGACAGGCGCTCGGGCTGGCGGGCATCGCGCAGTCCGGGCAGGTCCCGTACCGGCTGCAAGGCAAGCTCGCGGGCGGCCTGACCGGCACCACACGCTTCGTCGATCAGGGCATGTTGACGCTGCCGGGCATGGTGTCGCAGTAGATACGCACGTGACTGAGAACCAGCCACGTGCGCACCCGACTCACGCAATCTCGAACAATCCCGCCGCGCCTTGGCCCCCGCCGATGCACATCGTCACGACGACGAACTTCACGCCGCGCCGCTTGCCTTCGATCAGCGCATGGCCAACGAGCCGCGCACCCGACACGCCATACGGATGACCCACCGCGATCGCGCCGCCGTTCACGTTCAGGCGGTCGTGCGCAATACCGAGCTGGTCCGCGCAATAGAGCACCTGCACCGCGAACGCTTCGTTCAGCTCCCACAGGCCGATGTCCTCGACCTCGAGGCCGGCCTTGCGCAACAGCTTCGGCACCGCGAATACCGGGCCGATGCCCATCTCGTCGGGCTCGCAGCCGGCCACCGCGAAGCCGCGGAAAATGCCGAGCGGCTGCAGCCCTTCGCGTTCGGCCAGCGTCGCGTTCATCACGACGCAAGCGGATGCGCCGTCCGAAAACTGGCTCGCATTGCCCGCGGTGATCACCCCACCCGGCAGCGCGGTGCGAATCTTCGACACGCCTTCGAGCGTCGTGTCGGCGCGAATGCCTTCGTCACCGCTGACGGTCACCTCCTTCGTGTAGAGACGGCCGCTCGCCTTGTCGGCGACGCCGGCGAGCACCGTCAGCGGCACGATTTCATCGCTGAACCTGCCGGCTTCGCGCGCGGCGGCCGCGCGCTGCTGCGAGCGCACGCCGTACTCGTCCTGACGCTCCTTCGAGATCGCGTAGCGCTTGGCGACGTTCTCGGCGGTCTGTAGCATCGACCAGTAGATTTCCGGCTTGTGTTCGGTGAGCCAGCCGTCGGTCATCATGTGGCGGTTCATCTCGTTCTGCACGCACGAGATCGACTCGACGCCACCCGCGACGAATACGTCGCCCTCACCGGCGATCACGCGTTGCGACGCGAGCGCGATCGTCTGCAATCCCGACGAGCAGAAACGGTTCACGGTCATCCCCGGCACGCTGACCGGCAGACCCGCGCGCAAGGCGATCTGCCGCGCGATATTGCCGCCCGTCGCGCCTTCCGGATTCGCACAACCCATGATCACGTCCTCGACGCGCGCCGGGTCGAGCTTCGCGCGTTCGACCGCGGCCCGCGTCACGTGGCCGCCGAGCGTCGCGCCGTGCGTCATGTTGAAACCGCCGCGCCACGATTTGGCGAGGCCCGTACGGGCGGTGGATACGATTACGGCGTCAGTCATGCGTGTCTCCCAGTGCAATGTCGAAAGCGGCGCGCCGGCTGTTCGCCGTGCGTTCGAAAGCGCCTCACCGCGCCGCTTTGTCGTTTGATGCGAACGATGCGGGAGCAGCCCGCACCGCTCAGTCCGTGCGCTAAATTCAGCCGTTCTCAGCCGTTCTCAGCCGGTGAATCCGCGACCTTCGGCGGCCAGCTTCGCGATGCTCGGCGCGAGCTGCCACGCGTCGCCGTTCGGCTGCGCCGCATAGCGGCGAATTGCGCGCTCGACGTTGTAGAGCCCGACCGTGTCCGCGTACAGCATCGGGCCGCCGCGATGGAGCGGGAAGCCGTAGCCGGTCAGATAGACCATGTCGATATCCGACGCCTTCGACGCGATCCCTTCCTCGAGAATCTTCGCGCCTTCGTTGACGAGCGCGAACACCAGACGCTCGACGATTTCCTCGTCGCTGATCGCGCGGCGCTCGGCGTTGGTTTCCTTCGAGTACTCGCCGATCATGTCGTTGACCACGCCCGACGGATACGCGGTGCGATCGCCCGCCTGGTAGTCGTACCAGCCGCCGCCGGTCTTCTGGCCGAAGCGGCCCATCTCGCACAGACGGTCGGCGATCTTCGCGTAGTGCATGTCGGGATGCTCGAGGTAGCGACGCTTGCGGATCGCCCAGCCGATGTCGTTACCGGCGAGGTCGCTCATGCGAAACGGACCCATCGCGAAGCCGAACTTCTCGATCGCGCGGTCGACCTGCGCGGGCAGCGCACCCTCTTCGAGCATGAAGAGCGCCTGACGAATGTACTGCTCGATCATCCGGTTGCCGATAAAGCCGTCGCACACGCCCGACACCACCGCGGTCTTCCCGATCTTCTTCGCGAGCTTCATCACGGTGGCGAGCACGTCTTTCGCGGTCTCTTTGCCACGCACGACTTCGAGCAGCTTCATCACGTTGGCCGGGCTGAAGAAGTGCATGCCGACCACATCCTGCGGACGCTTCGTGAATGCGGCGATCTTGTCGATGTCGAGTGTCGACGTGTTCGACGCGAGGATCGCACCGGGCTTCGCGACTTCGTCGAGCCGGCGGAATACTTGCTCCTTCGCAGCGAACTCTTCGAACACGGCTTCGACGATCAGGTCGGCGTGCTTCAGGTCGTCGTAGGACAGCGTCGGGCTCAGCAGCGCGAGGCGCTGTTCCATGACCTCGGGTTTCAGCTTGCCTTTCTTGACCGTCGCCTCGTAGTTCTTGCGGA
This sequence comes from Paraburkholderia sprentiae WSM5005, assembly GCF_001865575.2. Classification (NCBI taxonomy): domain Bacteria; kingdom Pseudomonadati; phylum Pseudomonadota; class Betaproteobacteria; order Burkholderiales; family Burkholderiaceae; genus Paraburkholderia; species Paraburkholderia sprentiae. Next base: position 1,656,552 of record NZ_CP017561.2, on the reverse strand, counting down.
TCGTCGCGAGACCGCGGTCGAGCGCTTCCTGCTTCGTTTCCAGCAGCGTGACCGGAATGCCCGCGTTGATGAAGTTCATCGCGATGCCGCCGCCCATCGTGCCGGCACCGATCACGGCCACCTGATCGATGTCGCGCACGGGCGTATCGGACGGCACGTCGGGAATCTTGCTCGCCGCGCGCTCACCGAAGAACGCGTGACGCAGCGCACGGCTCTCTGGCGTCTGCACGAGCGCGACGAAGCATTCGCGCTCGAATGCGAGGCCCTTGTCGAAGCCGTCCTTCACACCGGCTTCGACCGCATCGATGCATTTGAGCGGAGCCGGGAAGTGCTTTGCGATCGCCGCGACGCTGTTGCGCGCGAACTGGATGAAACCGGCCGGGTTCGGATGCTCGATCTTGCGCTCGCGCAACTTCGGATGCGAGCTGGCCTGCGCGCCGACCTTGCGCGCGAACGCGAGTGCGGCGTCGGCCAGTTCAGCGGGATTCGCGACGAGTTCGTCGAACAGCCCCGAATCGGCGAGCTTGTCGGAGAGCACCGGCGCGCCCGACACGATCATGTTCAGCGACGCTTCCAGGCCGATCGCGCGCGGCAGACGCTGCGTGCCGCCCGCGCCCGGCAGAATGCCGAGCTTCACTTCGGGCAGCGCGATCTGCGCGCCGGTCGCGGCGACGCGGTAATGCGCGCCGAGCGCAAGCTCGAGGCCGCCACCCATCACGACACTGTGAATCGCGGCGACGACCGGCTTCGCGCTGCCTTCGAGCGCCTTGATGACGGTCGCGAGCGTCGGCTCCCGGGTCGCCTTCGGCGTATTGAATTCGGTGATGTCGGCGCCGCCCGAAAAGGCTTTGCCCGCGCCAGTCAGCACGATGGCTTTGACAGCCGGATCGTTCTGCGCGCGCTCGAGTCCTTCGACGATACCCGCTCGCGTCGACAGACCGAGCCCATTGACGGGCGGGTTGTTCAGCGTGAGAACGGCCACGCCGTCATGAGTTGTGTAGTCCACTGCCATCTGCGTGCCTCCGTGCGATCCATGCATTGAGACGGCGCATGATGCGCCGCCTGCCGGTTCATCGAGCCTGCTTATTGTCAGGCTTTTGCAAGCGACGATTCCGGGGTCAGCAGGCAGAATACACGTAAAAAGCACGAACGTTCCATTTATTGCTGCGCGGGGTTTCCCTAAGCCCCGGGTGTCAGCGGACAGTTGCGGCTGTCTTCGAGCGCGGACGGCAGCACGTGGTCGCGGAACAGATCGCGCAGCTTCAGCTTCTGCAGCTTGCCGGTCGCCGTGTGCGGCAGTTCGTCGACGAACACGACGTCGTCGGGAATCCACCACTTCGCGACCTTGCCGTCGTAGAACGCAAGTAGCTCGTCGCGGGTGACGTCGTGCCCCGCGCGTTTGACGACGACGAGCAACGGTCGCTCGGTCCACTTCGGATGCGCGCACGCGATGCAGGCGGCTTCCGCGACCGCCGGGTGCGCGATCGCGACGTTCTCGACTTCGATCGAGCTGATCCATTCGCCGCCCGACTTGATCACGTCTTTCGAGCGGTCGGTGATGTGCAGGAAGCTGTCGGGGTCGATCGTCGCGACGTCGCCGGTCGGGAACCAGCCGTCGACGAGCGGCGAGTCTTCCTTGCGGAAATACCGGTCGATCACCCACGGCCCGCGCACGTGCAGATCGCCGAACGCGACGCCATCCCAGGGCAGCTCGCAACCGTCCTCGCCGACGATCTTCATATCGACGCCATAGATCGCATGGCCCTGCTTTTCGAGCAGCTTGCGCTGATCGGCGAGCGGCCGCTGGCTCTGCTCCCACGTCAGTTTCGACAAGGTGCCGAGCGGCGACATCTCCGTCATGCCCCATGCATGGATCACCTGCACGCCGTAGTCGTCCTCGAACGTGCGCAGCATCGCGGGCGGACAGGCGGAGCCGCCGATCACCGTGCGCTCGAGCGACGAAAACCTCGCGCCCGTTTCGCGCAGGTAGTTGAGCAGACCGAGCCACACGGTCGGCACGCCGGCCGAAAACGTGACGCGTTCGCTCTCCATCAGTGCATGCAACGACTTGCCGTCGAGGTCCTTGCCAGGAAACACGAGCTTCGCGCCGGTCAGCGGCCCCGCATGCGGCAGGCCCCATGCGTTGACATGGAACATCGGCACGACGGGCAGCGCCGCGTCGCGCGCCGACAGGTTCATCGAGTCGGGCAACGCCGCGCCGTACGCGTGCAGCACCGTCGAGCGATGGCTGTACAGCGCGCCTTTCGGATTGCCGGTCGTGCCCGACGTATAGCAGAGATACGACGCCTGGCGCTCGTCGAGCGCAGGCCAGTCGAAGCGGCCGTCCTGCCCGTCCATCAGCGTTTCGTAACACAGCACCGGGGGCCGGCCATCCGGCGTTCGCATCGACGGCCGATGCGCTTCGTCGCACAGTGCGATCCAGCCGCGCACGCGCGGACACTGCGGCGCGAGCGTATCGACGAGTGCGGCGAAGGTCGTGTCGAACAGCACGTACGCGTCGTCCGCGTGATTGATGATGTACGCGATCTGGTCGGGGAAAAGCCGCGGGTTGATCGTGTGACACACGGCGCCGAACCCGGTCGTGCCGTAATACGCTTCGAGATGCCGGTAGCCGTTCCACGCGAGGGTCGCGACCCGTTCGCCCGGTTCGACGCCGAGCGCGAGCAGCGCCTGCGCGAGCTGTTTCGCACGCCGCTCGCAATCGCGGTACGTGTAGCGATGCAGGTCGCCTTCGATGCGCCGCGACACGATCTCGGTGCTGCCGAAATGGCGCGCGGCATGCGCGAGCAACGATGACACGGTGAGCGGGACGTCCATCATCTGGCCCAGCAGCGGCGTCGTCATAAGGCGGGGTCTCCTCGGCTTGTCGGTGTCGATGGGATGGGCTCGGGTATGGCTGGGTATGTGATCGCGAAACGGATAACGCGCCATGAAGCGCGAGGCGGAAGATCGTGGCGGCGTCGAACGCGGCAACATGGTCCGAACGATAAAGGCGGCTGGCCAGCAGCGCCGCGGACGCGGACTTACAATATCGGTTAATCCAGAGGCGCTCAACATGTCGTTTTCCCCAAGCATTGCAGGGCTATCCGCAGCTTTGACGGATCTTTCCAACACACTCGCCACTCCCCCATCCAACGCGTTCGCGCGCCTCGGCGGCTCGTTCCTCACGCGCCTGCCCGCCGCGCCGCTCGCGGCGCCCTACCTCGTCGGCTTCTCGGCCGAGACCGCCGCGCGGCTCGGGATGCCTGAGGGCATCGAACGCGATCCGGGCTTCGTCGAGCTGTTCTGCGGTAACGCGACGCGCGACTGGCCAGCTGACGCGCTGCCCTATGCGTCGGTGTACTCGGGCCATCAGTTCGGCGTATGGGCCGGTCAGCTCGGTGACGGCCGCGCGCTCGGTCTCGGCGAGCTCGAACACGACGGCGAGCGTCTGGAGTTGCAACTCAAGGGCGCGGGCCGCACACCCTATTCGCGCATGGGTGACGGCCGCGCGGTGCTGCGCTCGTCGATCCGCGAATATCTGTGCTCGGAGGCGATGCATCATCTCGGCATTCCGACCACGCGCGCGTTGTGCGTAATCGGCTCCGACCAGCCGGTGCGGCGCGAGACGATCGAAACCGCCGCGGTGCTCACGCGCGTTGCGCCGAGCTTCGTGCGCTTCGGCCACTTCGAGCACTTCTATGCGAACGATCGCATCGACGCGTTGCGCGCGCTGGCCGATCACGTGATCGAACGCTTCTGTCCGCATTGCAAGGAGGCCGACGATCCGTATCTCGCGCTGCTCGCCGAAGCGGTGCGTTCCACCGCGGATCTGATGGTCGACTGGCAGGCGGTCGGTTTCTGTCACGGCGTGATGAATACCGACAACATGTCGATCCTTGGCCTGACGATCGACTACGGCCCGTTCGGCTTCATGGATGGCTTCGACGCCGGCCACATCTGCAATCACTCCGATACGCAGGGCCGTTACGCGTACCGGCTGCAGCCGCAAATCGCGTACTGGAACCTCTTCTGCCTCGCGCAGGGACTGCTGCCGCTGTTCGGCGCACGGCACGACGAAAGCGTACGCGCCGACAAGGCGGTCGAAGACGCGCAGCACGTGCTTGCCGGCTTCCGGGAACGCTTCGCGCCGGCGCTCGAAAACCGCATGCGCGCGAAGCTCGGACTCGAACAGGCGCGCGACGGCGACGATGCGCTCGTGAACCGGCTGTTCGAAGTGATGCACGCGAACCGCGCCGATTTCACGCTGACGTTCCGCAACCTCGCGCGCCTGTCGAAACACGATGCGAGCGGCGATGCGCCGGCGCGCGACCTGTTCCTCGATCGCGTCGCCTTCGACGCATGGGCGAACGACTACCGCGCGCGGCTCGCCGCAGAGTCACGCGACGACACCACGCGCGCCATTGCAATGAACCGCGTGAACCCCAAATTCGTACTTCGCAACCATCTGGCGGAAACGGCGATCCAGCGTGCGAAAGAGAAAGATTTTTCCGAAGTGGAACGGCTCGCGACCGTGCTGCGTCGGCCGTTCGACGAACAGCCCGAACACGCGTCGTATGCGGGCCTGCCGCCCGACTGGGCGAACTCGCTGGAGGTGAGCTGTTCGTCCTGACGCGCCGGCGCTGCTCGATCGCCACGGCCGCCCGCCACGCAACACCGGCACAAACTGAGACAAACCCGAGACAGGAACCCGACCATGAGCAACCCCGACGATCTCAAGCATGACGCGCCAGCCGCACAGAAAAGCGACGCCGACTGGCGCAAGGAGCTGTCCGACATCGAATACCAGGTGACGCGCCACGCTGCCACCGAGCGACCGTTCTCGGGCCGCTACCACGATCACTGGGAACGCGGCATCTACGACTGCGTGTGCTGCGGTACGCCGCTGTTCGAATCGGACACCAAGTTCGACGCTGGCTGCGGCTGGCCGAGCTACTTTCGGCCCATCAACGGCGAGGTGATCGCCGAGAAGACCGACCGCTCGCACGGCATGTTGCGCATCGAGGTGCAGTGCAAGAACTGCGGCGCGCATCTGGGCCACGTGTTCGAGGACGGACCGGCGCCGACCGGTCTGCGCTACTGCATCAATTCGGCTGCGTTACAATTCGAGCCCAAGTAACGCGGCGGCGGCAGCAGGCCGTTGCATCTTGGGCGCCTCGGCACGAACCGCGCGCGGCGCCCTTCCAACGCGGCAGTCCCGCTCGCCAGCGGGCACCGCGCGCCTTGCACGCCAGCCTGGCGCCTTTCACCGTTCGACTCATTCTCCGACTTCCCGACCAGATAATGAAATTCCTGTTCGATCTGTTCCCGATCATCCTGTTCTTCGTCGCCTTCAAGATCTGGGGCATTTTCACGGCGACGGCAGTGGCGATCGTCGCCACGCTGGTGCAGATCGCGTGGGTGGCTTTCCGCCACCGCAAGGTCGACCCGATGCTGTGGGTGAGCCTCGGCGTCGTCGTGGTATTCGGCGGCGCGACGCTCGTGCTGCACAACGACACCTTCATCAAATGGAAGCCGACCGTGCTGTACTGGGCGTTCTCGGTCGCGCTGATCGTGTCGCAGCTCGGCTTCAACAAGAACCTGATCGAAGCGATGATGGGCAAGCAGATCGCGCTGCCGCACGCGATCTGGGGCAAGCTGAACCTGATCTGGGCGGTGTTTTTCGTGCTGCTCGGGCTCCTGAACCTGTTCGTCGCGTATCACTACACGACGGATCAGTGGGTCAATTTCAAACTCTTCGGCGCGACCGGCTGCCTGCTCGTGTTCATCGTCGGACAGAGCCTGTGGCTGTCGAAGTACATGAAGGAGGAATGACATGAGCGACCTGTTCATGCACGCCAGCACCGCCGAGCGCGCCGCGCTGATCGAAGCGCGCCTCGCGGCCGCGCTCGCGCCGGTCGAGTCGATCCGCATCACCGACGACAGCGCGCAGCACGCGGGCCACGCGGGCGCCTCCGCCGGCGGTCATTTCAGTGTCACGATCGTGGCCGTCGCGTTTGCCGGCAAGCCCCGCGTGGCGCGGCATCGCATGGTGTATGATGCGCTGGCCGATGCCATGCAGCGCGGCATCCATGCTCTTGCCATCACGGCGTACACGCCCGAAGAATTTGCTTTGTTGCCCCGCTAGGAACCTTTCGATGACCTTGAAGAAAACCCGCCTCTGGGTATTGCTGGCTGCGTTCGCGGCCGCACCTGCATTCGCACAGAACATCGCCGTCGTGAACGGTACGCCGATTCCGAAGTCGCGCGCCGATGCATTGATCGAACAGCTGGTTCACCAAGGCCAGCAAAACACGCCGCAGCTGCAGCAAGCTGTGCGCGAAGAGCTCGTGAATCGCGAAATTCTGATGCAGGAAGCCCTGCGTCGCGGGCTACCCAACCGTCCGGACGTCAAGGCGCAGATCGCGGTCGCGCAACAAACCGTGGTGCTGCGCGCGCTGATCGAAGACTTCGTGAAGAACAATCAGCCGACCGATGCCGAAGTCACCGCGCGCTATAACGCGCTCGTCAAGGATGCGGGCGGCAAGGAATATCATCTGCACCATATCCTCGTCGACAATCAGCAGCAGGCCAAAGACCTGATCGCGAAGATCAAGGCCGGCGCAAGCTTCGAGGCTCTGGCCAAGCAGTACTCGAAGGATCCCGGATCGGGCAAGAACGGCGGCGACCTCGACTGGTCGGACCCGAAGGCCTACGTGCCTGAATTCGCGGACGCGGCCACGCATCTGCAGAAAGGCCAGATGACCGACACGCCGGTGCATACGCAATTCGGTTGGCACATCATTCGTGTCGACGACATCCGTGCCGTCACGCCGCCGCCGCTCGAGCAGGTGCGCCAGCAGATCGTCCAGCAGATCCAGCAGGAAAAGCTGCAGGCATTCGAAGAGAGCCTGCGTAAGAACGCGAAGATTCAGTAAGGCTCGGCGCCGCCTGGCGCTGAAGCCCGAATGCAAAAAAGCCGCCCCGTGGGGCGGCTTTTTTGTTGCTGCGAGATGCGCGGCGGCGGCGCCCTTCGACTCATCCGAGCCAGCGGCGCGCGTTCTGGAACACCCGCAGCCACGGGCTCGCGTCCGTGCCGGTTTCGCCCCAGCCCTGCGGATGCCAGCTCATCTGCACCGCGCGATGCACGCGCTCCGTGTGCGGCATCAGCACCGTGAAGCGGCCATCGGCCGTCGTGACCGACGTAATGCCCTCGGGCGAGCCGTTCGGATTGAACGGGTACTGCTCGGTCGCCTGACCACGGTGATCAACGTAGCGCATCGCGACCGCGACCTTCGACTTGTCGCCCTGCTGCGAGAAATCCGCGAAGCCTTCGCCGTGCGCGACCGCGACCGGAATGCGCGATCCCTCCATGCCGGCGAAGAAGATCGACGGCGACGCCTCCACCTCGACCAGCGAGAAACGCGCCTCAAACTTCTCCGACTTGTTGCGCGTGAACTTCGGCCATGCTTCGGCGCCCGGGATCATCGACGCGAGGCTGCTCATCATCTGGCAGCCGTTGCAGATGCCGAGCGCGAACGTGTCGTCACGACCGAAGAACGCGGCGAACATGTCGGCCAGCTGCGCATTGAAGCGAATCGTCTTGGCCCAGCCTTCGCCAGCACCCAGCGTATCGCCGTACGAGAAGCCGCCGCACGCAACCGCGCCCGCGAAATCGGCGAGGTTGGCGCGCCCCGCGAGCAGGTCGCTCATGTGCACGTCGTGCGCGTCGAAGCCGGCGCGATCGAATGCATAGGCCGTTTCGAGGTGCGAGTTCACGCCCTGCTCGCGCAAGATCGCGACGCGCGGACGCGCACCCTTGCCAATGAACGGCGCGGCGACATCGTCGGCCGGATCGAAGCTCAGCACCGGCGTGATGCCTGGGTCGGCCGCGTCGAGCAGCGCGTCGTATTCGGCGTCGGCGCAAGCGGGGTTGTCGCGCAGACGCGCGATGCGCCAGCTCACTTCGCTCCACGTGCGATGCAGTTCGGCACGCGGCGCGTCGTAGACCTTCTTCGCGTCGCGATAGATCTCGATCACGTCGCGCTCGTTGGTCTTGCCGATCACGTGCGAGCAGGCCGACAGACCATGCTCGCGCAGCGCGGCGAGCACCGCGTTGCGATCGGCCGCGCGCACCTGCACGACGGCGCCCAGCTCTTCGTTGAAGAGCGCGCGCAGCGTGCGGTCCTCGCGGCGGCCGCTGGTCTGCTTCGCCCAGTCTTTGGCGTCGCCGTAATCGGATTCGTGGTGCGCGTCGAGCACGAGCATGTCGACGTTCAGCGAGACACCCGTGTGACCTGCGAACGCCATTTCGCAGACCGTCGCCCACAGGCCGCCATCGGAGCGGTCGTGGTACGCGAGCAGTTTGCCGTCGCTATTGAGCGCCTGGATCGCATCGAAGAAGCGCTTCAGATCTTGCGGATCGTCGACGTCGGGCACCGTGTCGCCGACCTGCTGCGTGACCTGCGCGAGAATGCTGCCGCCCAGGCGCTGCTTGCCGCGGCCGAGATCGATCGCGATCAGCACCGACTCGCCGACGTCGCTCACGCGCTGCAGTTGCGGCGTCAGATGGCGGCGCACGTCTTCGACCGGCGCGAACGCGGAGATGATCAGCGACACCGGCGCGACCACTTCCTTCGCGACGCCGCTCTCTTCCCAGCGCGTGCGCATCGACAGCGAATCCTTGCCGACCGGAATGCCGATACCGAGCGCCGGGCATAGTTCCATGCCGATCGCCTTGACCGTGTCGTAAAGCGCCGCGTCTTCGCCAGGCGCGCCGCACGCGGCCATCCAGTTGGCCGACAGCTTCAGCTTGTCGAGCGACGCGATCGGCGCGGCCGCGATGTTGGTGATCGCCTCGCCGACCGCCATACGGCCAGAGGCCGGTGCGTCGATCACGGCGAGCGGCGTGCGCTCCGACATCGTCATCGCTTCGCCGCTAAAGCCCGCGTAGTCCATCGTCGTGATCGCCACGTCGGCCACCGGCACCTGCCACGGACCGACCATCTGATCGCGCGCGGTCGTACCGCCGACCGAGCGGTCGCCGATCGTGATCAGAAACGACTTGCTCGCGACCGTCGGATGACGCAGCACGCTCTGCGCGACGTCTTGCAGCGCGAGGCCGGTCACGTCGACCGGTTCGAGCCTGCGCTCGACCCGCTTCACGTCGCGGTGCATACGCGGCGCTTTGCCGAGCAGCACTTCCATCGGCATATCGACCGGCTGATGCGCGCCTTCCTGCAGTTCGGCATCGATCAACTTCAGCTGACGCTCGGCGGTGGCCTTGCCGATTACCGCGAACGGGCAGCGCTCGCGCTCGCACATTGCCTCGAACACCGGCAAATCGGCCGGCGCGATCGCGAGCACGTAGCGCTCCTGCGCTTCGTTCGACCAGATTTCGCGTGGCGACAGGCCGCTCTCTTCGAGCTGGATCTTGCGCAGTTCGAACACTGCGCCCTTGCCCGCACCGTCCACCACCTCGGGGAACGCGTTCGACAGACCGCCCGCGCCGACATCGTGAATGCTCAGGATCGGGTTCTTGTCGCCGAGCTGCCAGCACGCGTTGATCACTTCCTGCGCGCGCCGCTCGATTTCCGGGTTGCCGCGCTGCACCGAGTCGAAGTCGAGCTCGGCGGTGTTGGTGCCGGTCGCCATCGAGCTCGCGGCGCCGCCGCCCATGCCGATGCGCATGCCCGGACCGCCGATCTGGATCAGCAGCGAGCCTTCCGGCAGATCGTGCTTGTGGGTGTGCTGGTCGGAGATATTGCCAATGCCGCCCGCGATCATGATCGGCTTGTGATAGCCACGCACGAGGCCGGCGACATTCTGCTCGTAGGTGCGGAAATAGCCGCCGAGATTCGGCCGGCCGAATTCGTTGTTGAACGCGGCGCCGCCGAGCGGGCCGTCGATCATGATCTGCAGCGGCGACGCGATGCGGTCCGGGCGGCCGTATGCTTCGTGCTGCTCGGCGGGATTGCGCTGGGCGAGCGGCTGCGCGGTATCGCGCGCGTTTTCCCACGTCTCGACGCCATCCGGCAGTTCGAGGTTCGACACCGTAAAGCCCGCGAGGCCGGCCTTCGGACGCGCGCCGCGGCCGGTCGCGCCTTCGTCGCGGATTTCGCCGCCGGCGCCGGTCGCGGCGCCCGGGAACGGCGAGATCGCGGTCGGATGGTTGTGCGTTTCGACCTTCATCAACGTGTGCGTGAGCTCGACGCTGCGGCCATAGTGCTCGGGCAACTCGCTCGCGCCGAGCTCGGCCGGCGTACGCGGGAACCAGCGCTCTGCCATGCCGCCGACCATGATCGCCGAGTTATCCGAATACGCGACGATCGTGCCCTGCGGGTTCAGCTTCTCGGTGTTGCGGATCATGTTGAACAGCGACATGTCCTGCTTCTCGCCGTCGATCGTCCAGTCCGCGTTGAAGATCTTGTGGCGGCAGTGCTCGCTGTTGGCCTGCGCGAACATCATCAGCTCGACGTCGGTCGGATTGCGGCCGAGCTTGTTGAATGCGTCGATCAGATAATCGATTTCGTCGTCGGCGAGCGCGAGGCCGAGTTCCGCATTGGCGGTTGCGAGCGCGGCGCGGCCGCTCGCGAGCACGTCGACGGTTTGCAGCGGTTTGGCCGGCAGTTCGTCGAACAGATGCAGCGCATGGTCGCGCGACGGCGCGACGCTCTCGGTCATGCGGTCGTGCAGCGCCGCGGCGACGGCCGCGCGCGCTTCGTCGGACAGCGTCTTCTTGCCGCCGAGCAGGCCGCTTTTCAGCGTCACCGTGTATTCGACGCCGCGCTCGATGCGGCGCACCTGCGTGAGCCCGCACAGATGCGCGATGTCGGTTGCCTTGCTGGCCCACGGCGACACGGTGCCAAAACGCGGCACGACGAGGAAGCGCTCGACGGCGCCACGCTCCGTGCCTGCTTCGAACGGATCGCCGTAGTGCATCAGCGCCTCGACCTTCGCGCGGTCTTCAGCGGACAGTTCGGTCTGTGCGTTGACGAAGTGCAGGTACTGCCCGCGCACGCCGGTGACATTCGCGTCGATGCGTGTGAGCGTGTCGAGCAGGCGGGTTTGACGGAAATCGGAAAGGGCCGAAGCGCCGGGGAAACACGAGAAGTGGGCCATGGGACTTGACGTTGCGTCGCTCGATGATGCCGGAGAGCCGCGCATGCAGGCGACGTGAGGCGGAAAGGAAGTCCGAGATTATACCCCGGGAGCAGGCTTCCAGCGGGCTCGGGAGTGCGTGGACGGCGGGCTGCGGCCGGGCGCGCCGCGCTGCCCGCCACGTCGCCGCGCGCGTGTTTTGACTGCTATCATTCGCGTTTCACCAGATCGGCGCACGCGGCCCGGGCTTCACCCGGCAGCGCGCCGCATGTCACAGCCAACGGGACGCGCGAGCCGCTCGTCGGCACATCGAATCAGAGCATGGATGTCATCGTCATTGGCGGCGGAGTAGCGGGCGTCGCCACCGCTTATCACCTGCGCGCGGCCGGCCACCGGGTATGCGTCGTCGAGCGTCATGCGACCGTCGCGCAAGGCGCCACCTACGGCCAAGGCGGCAGCGTGCTGCCGACGCCGCTCGACGTCTGGTTCGGCCCGACCTTCATGGCGAGCCGCCACAACGCGAAAAACGGCGTGATCAGCAAGACCGGCTTCAACGGCGCCGCGCGGCAGTTCATCAAGCAGCTCGGAGCGTGGCAGGAACCCGAGGCGTTCGCGCGCCAGTACGCGCTGCTGCGGCCGCTGATCGAATCCTCGCGCGACGCGATGGCCGACGTCGAAGCCCGCTTCGGTCTCGAATTCGAGCAGGCGAGCGGGCTCTTGTACCTCGTGCGCGCCGCACACGAATGGGAACTGAGCACGGCCGCGCTCGATCTGCTGCGCCAGTTCGAGGTGCCGCATCACGTGCTCGGCCCGGTCGAATGCGCGGCGTTCGAGCATGCGGTGCCGACCGACCCGGAATTCGCGGGCGGCGTGCGGTTCGAGCACGAGCGCACCGCGAACTGTCCGCTCTTCACGAAGCTCGTCAAACAGGTGCTCGATACGCTGGGCGGCGTGCGGTTCATGCCGAACTGCGAGGTGACAGGCATTCGTCTCGAAAGCGAACGCGCGGCGGTCGAACTGGCGCCGCGAGATAACGCGCCGCGCTCGCGCGACATCGACGTGGTCCAGGCCGACGCGGTCGTGGTCGCGGCCGGTTACGGCAGCCTCGCGCTGCTCGAGCGCGCCGGGCTCAGGTTGCCGCTGCATCCGCTGCGGCTGCATACGCTGGTCGCGCCCATCGCGCACGAGGAATGCGCGCCGCACGTCGCGATCGTCGATGCGGTCAAGCGCATCGGCATCAGCCGCATGAACCATCGGCTACGCATCGCGGGCGGCGCGGTGCTGCAAAGCGCCAGCCAGATCGACAAGCCGCTCGGCGAAGCGCTGACAAAAGAGGCGCTTGCGCTGCTCGGTCAGGCGACGCACGACTGGATTCCGGGCGCCGCGCGCATTTCGGCGGCGCTGCCGTGGGAAGGCGTGAAACTGCTGTCGCCCGATGGCTTGCCGGTGATCGGCAACGCGCTGCATCCGCGGCTGTTCGTCAACCTCGGACACGGCCCGGCCGGCTGGGGTCTCGCGTGCGGCGCGGGCAAACTGGTGGCGGAACTGCTGTCGGAACAGACGCCGACGCTGCCACCGGACACGCTCGCGGCGTTGCGGCCGCAGCGGTTCCAGTAAGGCCTCGCGCGCGCTCCTCTGCAACCGAAACAGCCGCACGCCATGCGCGCATCGGCACTACCATAGCGATTCCAACGTCTGCCCGCCGTGCCGCGGGCACACCGCCAGGCTTCGCCATGACAGACGCAGAAAACTCGCTGCCCACTCTTTTCGATCCGCTGAGCGACTCGCAGCCGCGCGCGCTGCCGCTGCTGACGCTGACCGATTTGCGGATCGCCGAATCCCAGGCCGCCGCGACCTTCCCCGAACATACGCTGATGGCGCGCGCCGGCCACGCGGCCGCGCGCTGGCTGCTCGAACGAATCGCCGCCGATACATCGGTGACGAAGTCGCAGCAGCGCGTGTGGCTGATCGCCGGCCCCGGCAACAACGGCGGTGACGCGCTGGTGGTCGCGACGGAACTGCATAAGGCTGGCATCGCCGTCGAAGTCTGCATGCCGGTGGAAGTGAGGCCCGCCGACGCGCGCTGGGCACTCGACGCCGCGCGCGCCGCGGGCGTGCCGATCGACGCGGCGCCGCCCGCCTCGCTCGACGGCTATGGCTGGCTCGTCGACGGCATGTTCGGCATCGGCCTCGCGCGGCCGCTCGATGGCGTGTTCGCGGCACTCGCGCGGCAGTTGTCGCAGCGCACGAAGACGCGCCCGACACAAGGCGCCGTGCTCGCGCTCGACGTGCCCAGCGGCCTCGACAGCGACACCGGCGCGGTGATCGGTGACGTCAACGGCGCGGCGGCGGTCCATGCGACGCACACGATCACCTTCATCGGCGCGAAGCCCGGGCTTTTCACCGCGCAGGGCCGCGATCTCGCCGGCCGGGTGACGGTCGCTCCGATCGGGCTCGCCGCCGGGATGGACGGCGACGGCAGCCCGGCTGCCGGCACCGGCGCCCCGCGCGCCGCGATCCAGCTCAGCGCCCCCGCCCTCTTCGGCCCCTTCATGCCCCCGCGCGACTTCGCGACCAACAAGGGCACCTTTGGCAGCCTCGCGGTGGTCGGCGGCGACACCGGCATGTGCGGCGCGCCGATCCTCGCGGCGCGCGCGGCGCTCTACACCGGCGCGGGCAAGGTGCACGTCGCGCTGCTCGGCGAAGGCGCCCCGCCCTACGATCCGCCGCACCCAGAACTGATGCTGCATCCGATCGACACGCTGCCGCTCGATTCGATGGACGCACTTGCGATCGGCTGCGGCATGGGGCATGGCGAACGTGCTACGCGCGTACTGCACGACGTGCTGCCGCTCGACGTCCCGAAGCTGTTCGATGCCGATGCGCTCAACCTGATCGCCCAAGATCCCGCGCTCGCCGCGGAAGTCACCGCACGCGGCGTGCAAGGCGATCCATGCATCCTCACGCCGCATCCGCTCGAAGCGGCGCGTCTGCTTGGCAGCGACGCGGCGAGCGTGCAGCGCGACCGGCTCGCGGCCGCCCGCGCGCTCGCGGCGCGCTTTGCGAGCGTCGTCGTGCTGAAGGGCGTCGGCACCCTCATTGCCGCGCCCGATGGCCGCCTCGCGCTCAACCCGACCGGCAACGCCGCGCTCGCGACGGGCGGCACCGGCGACGTACTCGGCGGCATCATCGGCGCGCTGCTCGCGCAGCGCCTGCCACGCTTCGAGGCGGCGCTCGCGGGCGTCTATCTGCACGGCCTTGCCGCCGATACGCTGAGCGCGCAAGGCGATGGCCCCGCGGGTCTGACGGCCGGCGAGCTGGCGCCGATGGTGCGGACCCTGTTGAACCGGCTGTTCTATCCGGCGACGCTGGCTTGACGCACGTATCGCGCGCGGGTTGCTCGCATCGCTCGTTCGCACCGATGACACGGCGCGATCCCAATCATCGCGAACGCGCGCAACGCACCGCTGCCCGTCGCGCATCCCCGCTATACTGATTGCCTCTGCGCCGCGCGCCAGAGCATCATGCGCGCGCCTTCCTTCGTGCCCCTTGGTTAGACGGACGCTATGACCCAGAACTCGCTCCCCGCCTGGTCCTCGCTGCAGACGCATTACGACACGATTCGCGATGCGCATCTGCGCGACTGGTTCGCCCCCGAGAACGATCCCGCTCCCACCCGCGCCGAACGCTTCACGTTCGCGGGCGGCGGTCTCTCAGCCGATTTCTCGAAGCACCGCATCACCGAAGAAACGCTGCGGCTGCTCGTGCAACTCGCGCGCGAGGCCGGCGTGGAAAAGCGCCGCGACGCGATGTTCGCGGGCGAGATCGTCAATCCGACCGAAGGCCGCGCCGCGCTGCATACCGCATTGCGCGCAACCGACCCGAACGCGCCGTTCTTCGCCGAAGTGCAGGCCGAGCGCAAGAAAATGGCCGCGTTCGCCGAGCAGGTTCGCAGCGGCGCATGGACCGGCTATACCGGCAAGCGGATTCGTCATGTCGTGAACATTGGCATCGGCGGCTCGGATCTCGGGCCGAAGATGGTCGTGCACGCGCTGCATCATCTCGCAGCGCCCGAGATCTCGACGCACTTCGTGTCGAACGTCGACGGCGCCGATCTGTACAACGTGATGCAGCAGATCGATCCCGAAGAGACGCTCGCGATCATCGTGTCGAAGACCTTCACGACGCTCGAAACGATGACCAATGCGCGCTCGCTGCGCGACTTCTTCATCAAGAACGGCTGTCCGGAAAGCGCGCTTGCAAAGCACTTCGTCGGCGTGTCGGCCAATCCCGCCGAAGTCGTGAAGTTCGGCATCGCGAAAGAGAACGTGTTCGAGATGTGGGACTGGGTCGGCGGCCGCTATTCGCTGTGGTCGGCCGTCGGTCTGTCGATCATGATCGCGATCGGCCCGCAGCAGTTCGACGAACTGCTCGCCGGCGCCCACGAGATGGACCAGCATTTCCGCACCGCGCCACTCGAAAAGAACCTGCCGGTGCTGCTCGGCATGATCGGCATCTGGTATCGCAACTTCTTCGGCTCGCAGAGCTATCTGGTCGCGCCGTACTCGCAGGCGCTGCAATTCCTGCCGTCGTATCTGCAGCAGCTCGAAATGGAGAGCAACGGCAAGTCCGCGCGTCTCGACGGCGCGATGGTCGACTATGCGACTTCCGCGGTCACGTGGGGCGAACCGGGCACGAACGGACAGCACGCGTTCTTCCAGATGCTGCACCAGGGCCCGACGATCGTGCCGATCGATTTCATCGCGGTGCTGACGCCCGAGCATCCGCTCGCGAGCCATCATCCGAAGCTGCTCGCGAACTGCTTCGCGCAGAGCGAAGCATTGATGCTGGGTCGCACGCTTGAAGAAGCGAAGAAGGTGGCCGGCCCCGACAAACCGGAACTCGCGCCGCACCTGACGTTCCCTGGCAACCGCCCCACCGCGACCCTGCTGCTCGACGCGTTGACCGCGCGCACGCTCGGCGCACTGATCGCGCTTTATGAGCATAAGGTGCTGGTGCAGGCGTCGGTGTGGAACATCAACCCGTTCGATCAATGGGGCGTCGAGCTCGGCAAGATCCTCGGCAAGGTGGTCGAGGCCGACCTGGGCGCCGCAAGCGCCGACGTGAAGAAGCATGACTCGTCGACTTCGGCGTTGATCGCGCGGGCGCGTGCTGCGCTAAAGCGCTGACTCGGCAGTTTGAAGCGCGCAATAGCATGCGATAACGGGCGATAAACGAAGCGGGCTACGGCCCGCTTCGTTTTTGCCGCGACGACGACACGCTCGAGGTACGCGAGCGCAAGCCTGCGATCCGCCCGATCATCAAGCGAGCCGCCCTGCTTCGATAGTCACCGTCGTATCGCAACGGCGCGCGAGTTCGATGTCATGCGTCACGAGCACGAGCGTCGCGCCATGCGCGCGATTCATCTCGAACATCAGATCGATGACCGCGTGGCCAGTCGCCGCGTCGAGACTGCCGGTAGGTTCGTCGGCGAACAGGATCGCCGGGTGCGTGACGAACGCGCGCGCGAGCGCCACGCGCTGCTGCTCTCCGCCCGACAGCAGCTTCGGATAATGACCGGTACGCTGCCCGAGCCCGACCTGTTCCAGCAGCTCGCGCGCACGCGCGATGGCCTCGCGTGTGCCGATGCCGCCTTGCAGCTCGAGCGGCAGCGTGACGTTTTCGAGCGCGGTCAGGTGCGGCATCAATTGAAACGACTGGAACACGAAACCGACCGCGCCGCTGCGCAACGCGGCGCGCCCGTCTTCGTCGAGCTCGCCGAGGTCGCGGCCCAGCAGCCGAACCGAGCCCGCGCTCGCGCTGTCCAATCCCGCGAGCAAGCCGAGCAGCGTAGACTTGCCCGACCCGGATGCACCGACGATCGCCACGCTGCTGCCGGCATCGATGGCAAGATCGATGTGATCGAGAATCGTCAGTTCACCCGTCGCATCCTTAACCCTCTTGCACAAACCCCGCACTTCAATGACTGGATCAGTTCTGTTTGGCATGGTGAAGCGTAGGTTGAAAGTGCGCGCCATCGCCCCTCGCGCCGCGGCGCTGACTGCGGCATTCGGCGCGGCCATGATGGCCGCCGCGCTGGTTTCGTTACCGTTGCAGGCTCGCGCGGCGAATGCGCCCCAGCCCGCGAAGCCGGTGATCGTCGTGCTCGGCGACAGCATCTCAGCCGAATACGGTTTGCCCCGCGATACGGGCTGGGTTGCGTTGATGCGTCAGCGTCTTGCCGAAGAGCGCATCGATTATAGCGTCGCCAATGCGAGTATCAGCGGCGACACGACGAGCGGCGGACGCGCGCGTCTGCCCGCGCTGATGGAACGGCTCAAGCCGAGCATCGTGATCGTCGAGCTCGGTGCCAATGACGCATTGCGCGGCGTGCCGCTCACCACGACCGAGGACAACCTGCGCACGATCATCGAACAGGCGCAGCAAGGCCACGCGAAGGTCGTGCTCATCGGCATGTACGTGCCGCCCAATTACGGCCCCGACTACACGCAAAAGTTCCACGGCCTCTACGGCCAGTTGTCGAAGGAATTCCATCTGCCGCTCGTGCCGTTTCTGCTCGCCGGCATCGCGGATAAACCGGACATGTTCCAGGCCGATCAGATCCACCCCACGCAGCAGGCACAGCCGCTGCTACTCAACAACGTGTGGCCCGCTGTCAAGCCACTCCTTCGCACAAGTTCGCCGCACTGAAAAGCCTGCTAACGACTTGTTTCCGGAACTTGGGGAGCACGGATCGTAGCCCCGACACATTCGCCATCCCGTGCCACCCGGCTCATTCTTGAGCGACTTCTGAGGAGATAACGTTGAAATATTTACCGTTAATCGCTTTGACCGTTGCCATTTCGGCCTGCGCGGCGCAACCGCCGGCCGGCGTTCAGTCGGTGGGTCAAAGCCAGCAGCCGCCTCGCGCCGTCGCAACCTGCATTGCGCAGAAATGGGCGGATAGCTCGCAGCAACAGGTGGTGTTGCAAAGCACCCTCGCCAACGATCAGGCCATGGACGTCTATGTCCCGGGCCAGCAGCCACCCAACGGCGCGGCCGCGGTGGTCCGTCCGTCGTATAGCGGCAAGGGCACCTGGGTCGGCTTCCGCGCCGGCGGCGCTGGCGGCAGCAACGCCACCGGTGCGATCAGCGGCTGTCTGTGAAGCTGCCGCTCGGGCTGTAGACAAAAAAAGCCCCGCATCCGCGGGGCTTTTCTTTTTGCCGACCAGGTAACGCTTATTGGTCGGCCGTCTGCGCAGCGCTGTCGGGCGTACCGTAGAACTTCACGCTGGAGCGCTCGCGCAGCGCTTTCAGATAGGCTTCGACCTGCGACTGCGCGTCCACCTGCGCAATCTGCTGCTGCGCGACGGCGAGATGCTGTGCATCGGTAGGAGCCGGCGGCAAGATCTGGTTCACGCGATAGATCGCATAGCCGTCGTCGCCGAGATCGACACCGACGTAGGCAGGCAGCTTTTGCGCATCGACCTTGTAGATTGCGCTCAATGCGGCAGGCGGCACGCCCTGCGCGTCATTGCGCGACACCTTCAGCGGCGACGAGAAACCGGCGGTCGACTTCGACTTCTCGAACTCGGCCAGCTTCGCGACGCCGTCCTTGTGCGCCGCTTCGTTCGACTGCTCGGCGATCACTTTCTGGCGCACTGCATCCTTCACCGCGTCGAATGCGGGCACGGCAGCGGGCTTGTAGTCAGTGACGCGCCCGGCAATCAGCGTGTTGTTGCCGACGTCGATGGCCTGCGTATTGTTGTGCGCCGACACCGAGTCGTTCGCGAACACGGCCGCGAGGAACTTCGGGTTATTCAGCGGGCTATCGGGCGGCAGCTTCGGATCCGGCTGCGGCGTGACCGTCGCCGTCTGGATCTGCAGCTTGAACTTGTCCGCAGCCGGCTGCAGGCTCTTGGCCTTTTCATAGACGAGCGACGTGAAGGCTTCCGAGCTGTCCGTGAACGCCTTGCTCGCCAGTTGCGTCTTCAACTCCTTGGCGATCTGGTCTTTCACTTCGTCGAACGGCTTGGTGACCGCCGGCTTCACATCCGTGACCTTGATGATGTGGAAACCGAAGTCGGTCTGCACGATGCCGCTGATTTCGTCCTTCTTCAGCGCGAACACCGCGTCGTCGAAGGCCTGGCCGCCCGCGATCATGCCGCGGCCGAAGTAACCGAGATCGCCGCCCTTCGATGCGGAGCCCGGGTCCTGCGAATTCTGCTGCGCGATCTGCGCGAACTGGTCCGGATGCGCCTTGACTTGCGCGAGCAACGCCTCGGCTTTCTGCTTCGCCTTGGCCTTGTCGGCCGCGCTCGCGTCCTTCGGTGCCGCGATCAGAATATGGCTCGCGCGCACTTCGCCTTCGGTGCGAAAGTGCGCGATGTTGTCGTCGTAGTACTTCTTCAGGTCCGCGTCGCTCGGCTGCACCGATGCGCTCAGCGTGGCGGGCGACATCACCAGGTACTGGATCGTTGCGGTAGCGGGCGTCGCGAAGTCGTTGCGATGCGCGTCGTAATACGCTTGCAGCTGCGCATCGGTCGGCTGGATCTTCGCCGCGTAGTCGTGCGGATGGAATGCGATGCCCTGCACTTCACGCTGCTGCTGGGCGAGCTCGGTCAGGTGCTGCGCGAGCGTCTTCGACGTGAACGCGCTCGCCTCGATGCTCGCGGGCAGTTCCTGCATCGCGAGGTTGTAGCGCACGCGTTCGTCGTACTGATCGGGCGTCATGCCCTGCATCGCAAGCAATTGCTTGTAGCGGTCGAGGTCGATCGAACCGTCGGGGTTCTTCAGCGACGAGATCACCGGATCGGACAGCAGCGCGCGGCGCACCGCTTCGTCCGATGCGGTCAGATGCAGACGTTGGGTTTCGTCGGCGAGCACGCGCTGCTCGATCATGCCGTCGAGCATCTGGCGACGGCGCTCCGGCGTGTCGAACAACTTCATGTCGAACTGCGCGCCGAGCATCTGGCGCCCGCGATCGATCTGCTGACGCATCGCGTCGTCGTATTCGACGCGAGTGATCTTGTGACCGTTGACACTCGCGACGTTTGCACTTTCGTCAAAGAAGCCGCGGAAGCCCTGGATACCCACGAAACCCAACCCCGGCAAAATGACGAGGATGAGCATGAACATCATCAGGCGTTGGTGATTGCGGAAAAAATCGAGCATGCGTGAGGGGTGCCAAAAACAGAACGCCCGATCTTACAACAGCGGGCAACAAAAAAGGCGAACCGGAGTTCGCCTTTCGTGGATACTGGCGGAGTGGACGGGACTCGAACCCGCGACCCCCGGCGTGACAGGCCGGTATTCTAACCGACTGAACTACCACTCCTTATACTGCGCTTTTGCTACGTTCGCTGCCGAAAACACTGCCGCCGAATCTACAACGATCTGAGATTTTGCCGCAAATGTCGCAGTTTGGCAACGGAATTCAGCGCGCGGCCGCCGTGCGGAATCAGCGGCGCGCATGGCGACAGTAAGAAGCCCCAGGCAGGCAGAAGGCAGTCAACCGACGGCCTCCCGCTCGACGACACTGTCTGTCGCGCGCCGATCAGCGTGCCAATGCGACAGACGGTCGAACCACAGGTGCACGACCGGCGTCGTGAACAACGTCAGCATTTGCGAAACAATCAGTCCACCGACAATCGCTATGCCAAGCGGCACGCGCAATTCGGCACCCGCGCCATGCCCGAGCGCCAGCGGCAGCGCGCCGAACAGCGCGGCGAGCGTCGTCATCATGATCGGGCGGAAGCGCAGCACACAGGCCTGCCGGATCGCATCGCGCGGCGACAAACCATGCTCGCGCTCGGCCACCAGCGCAAAGTCGATCATCATGATCGCGTTCTTCTTGACGATGCCGATCAGCAAGATGATGCCGATCATTCCCATGATCGACAGATCCTGACCACACAGCATCAACGCAAGCAAGGCGCCCACACCCGCCGAGGGCAGCGTCGAAATGATGGTGAGCGGGTGAATCGCGCTTTCGTACAGGATGCCGAGAATCAGATACACCACCACGAGCGCCGCGGCGATCAGATACGGCTCAGTCGCGAGCGACGCCTGGAACGCCTGCGCGGTGCCCTGAAACGAGCCCGTCAAACTATCCGGCTTGCCCGCCGCGACTTCGGCCTGGCGAATCGCCGCCACCGCGTTGCCAAGCGACTGAGCCGCCGCCAGATTGAACGAGATCGTCACGGCCGGGAACAAGCCCTGGTGATTCACCGAGATCGGCGACACGTCGTTTTCGATCCTGGCGAGCGTATCGAGCGGCACCAGTTCGTTCGTGAGCGGCGAGCGCACGTAGAGATGCGCCAGTGCATCCGTCGTCAGTTGAAAGCGCGGGTCGACTTCTTCGACGACGTGGTACTGATTCAGCTCCGTGAACAGCGTCGCGATCTGCCGCTGGCCGAATGCATCGTAAAGCGTGTCGTCGATGGCTTGCGCCGTGATGCCGAAACGCGACGCGGTGCTGCGATCGATCACCAGTGTTGCGCTGGTAGCGGCGGCCTGCTGGTCGGACGTGACGTCGGCCAGTTGCGGCAGTTTCGACAGGCGCTCGGTCAGTACGCCCGCCCAGTGATTCAACTCGTTGATGTCAGGATCCTGCAACGTGTACTGATACTGCGCGGCGCTGATACGGCCCCCCACCTGAATGTCCTGCCGGACCTGCATCGACACCGAGATGCCCATGACCTTCGCCAACTGCGGCTTTAAGCGATTGAGCACCTGCACAGCACTGTCCTTGCGCTGAGCGAACGGTTTCAGGTTGATCATGACGCGCCCCTGGCTCACGGTCGGGTTAGCGCCCATCCAGTAGTAAACGTTGTCGACGGCGGGGTCGGCCTCGATGATATGGCCCACCTGCTGCATCTTCTGCGACATCGAGCGGGGCGAAATGTCCGGCGCGGCTTGGGCGACGCCCATGATCAGGCCGGAGTCCTCCTGCGGGAAAAATCCCTTGGGGATCGCGACGAACAACGCGCCGGTCGCAACGATCGTCGCCACGGTGACAGCCAGCATCAGCTTCTGGTGGTCCAGCACCCAATCGAGGCCACGCTCGTAGCGCCGCTCTACCGCGCTAAAGATCGCTTCCAGCCAGGCTTCGAGCCTGCGCATCCGGCCGCCGTCACCCGGCTCGGGCAAACGGATCAGCCAGCCGCACAACATCGGTGTAACGGTCAGCGATACCAGTGCCGACATCACGATCGCGGCGCTCACCGTCATCGCGAATTCGCGAAACAGCCGCCCGACGATGCCGCCCATCAACAGGATCGGGATGAACACGGCGATCAGCGAGATGGTCATCGAAATGATCGTGAAGCGCACTTCCATCGCGCCGAGCAAGGCGGCCTTCATTCTCGGCACGCCCTCTTCGATATGCCGCATGACGTTTTCGATCACGACGATCGCATCGTCCACCACGAAGCCGACCGCGATGGTCAAGCCCATCAGCGACAGATTGTCGAGGCTATAGCCGAGCAGGTACATGACGCCGAACGTGGCGACCAGCGACAGCGGAATCGTCAGGCTCGGAATGACCGTCGCCCACAGGTTGCGCAGAAACGAGAAGATCACCATCACGACAAGTGCAATCGTCAGCATCAGCGTGAACTGCACGTCGTGCACCGACGCGTCGATGGTTTGCGTGCGATCGCCCACCACATGCAGATGCGCGGCCGCGGGCAGCATCGCTTCGAGCGCGGGCAGCTTCGCCTCGATGTTGGCGATCGTCTGCACCACGTTATAGCCCGGCTGCTTGTGAATATCGAGCACGATCGCGCGTTCGGACTGAAGCCATGCGGCCTGCTGGTCGTCCTCGGCGGCGTTCAGCACGGTGCCGAGATCGGACACGCGAATCGGCGCGCCGTTCTTGTACGCGACCACCAGATCGCGGTACTGCGAGGCGGTCGTGATCTGGTCGGTCGCGTTGAAGATCACCGAGCGATCCGGGCCGTTCAGGCTGCCCTTCGGTGCATTGACCGTCTGCACGCCGACGATCGAGCGCACATCTTCCAGCGTCAGGCCGCGCGCGGTGAGCTTGTCGGGGTCGAGCTGAATACGTACCGCGGGGCGCTGCTGGCCGTGGAAATCAACCAGACCGACGCCGGGCATCTGCGAGATCTGTTGCGCCAGATAGTCTTCGGCGTAGCTGTCGAGCTGCGTGAGCGTCAGCGAGGGCGACGTCAGCGCCAGTGACAGCAACGTAAAGTCGGCCGGGTTCACCTTCTGATAGGTCGGCGGGTTCGGCAGGTTCTTCGGCAACGTGCCGCCGGCTGCATTGATCGCCGTCTGCACATCCTGCGCCGCGCCATCGATGTCGCGCGACAGATCGAATTGCACAGCGATGCTGGTATTGCCGAGCGAGCTCGACGACGTCATCTGCGTCACGCCCGCAATCAGCGAAAGTTGCCGCTCCAACGGTGTCGCCACCGAGGTCGCCATGGTTTCCGCGCTCGCGCCGGGTAACTGGGCGACAACCTGGATGGTCGGAAAATCGACCTGCGGCAGTGGCGCGACCGGCAACAGAAAATACGCCACCGCGCCGACCAGCAGCACCGCGATCGCCAGAAAACTGGTCGCGATGCGCCGCTTGATGAACAGTTCCATGAGGCTCACGACGGCATATCCTGATCAGTCTGGCTGCCTGCCAGATTCGCGTTGGGCGGCGCTTCGGCACTGGCGGGAACCGTCGTCGCCGTGACAGGCACGCCCGGGTTCAAGCGGCTTTGGCCATCGAACACGACGAGATCCGCGGGCGCGATGCCACGGCGTATCTCGGTCATGCCGTCGACGGTGATACCGGTTTGCACCGGGCGCAGCTGCGCGGTGCCGTTCGCGGCGATCAAATAGAGCTGGGTGCCGTTCTGCGAATTCACCACCGCGCGGCTCGGCACCGCGAGCCGCTGCGTATCGGTGCGCACCAGCACACGCGCATTCACCAGCTCGCCGGGCCACAGCTTGCGGTCCTGGTTGGTGAACGACGCCTTGAGCCTGATCTGGCCGGTCGTAGGATCGACCGTGCTGTCGATGAACACTAGCGTGCCGTCGGCGAGCGGCGTGCTGCCGGAACGCGTGGTCACGTTCACTCCCAGCGGCGCTTTCGCCTGATTCGCGAGCACTTCAGGCAGCACGTCCTGCGGCACGGAGAACAGCACGGTGATCGGCTCCATCTGCGTGACGGTGACGATGCCGGTGGTGTCGGTCGGATGGACGATCGCGCCGATATCGGCCTCGCGCGCGCCGACGCGTCCGGTAAACGGCGCGGCGAGCGTGGTGAAGCCCAGTTGTAGCCGGTCGCTCTGGACCAGCGCGGCGTCCGCTGCGACCGTCGCCGAGAGCTCGTCGACTTGCGCCTTCGCCGTATCCACCGCCTGAGTCGTCGCCGCGCCGACGCCGACGAGTTGCGAGTAACGCGTGAGATCGAGCCGCGCGTTGTCGAGCGATGCCTGATCTTTGCGCTGCGCCGCTTGCGCTTGATGCAACTGGGCAGTGAGCGGTCCCTGATCGAGTTGCGCGAGCAGTTGGCCGGCTTTGACGTCCTGTCCTTCGGCGAAGGCGATGCGCTGCAACTGGCCGTCCACGCGCACTTTGACGTCCACGGTATTGAGCGCCTGAACCGTCCCCACGGCCGCGACGCGAATCGGGAAATCGCGGCTCACCGGATGGCCGGCATTGACCGGCACGGCGGCGGCCGGCTTGGCCGCCCGATGCTTCGGCCAGCTCGACACCCCGAGAATCACGATAACGATGACGAACGCTGCGGCGAGAAGGACGCGCCGGCGCGCATGCGGCGCTTCACGGTTCGGAAGATCTGCGGATTTCATGAGCTGGAAGCCATAGAAGAAGGGGCGCTGCTGCCGTCGGTCACGCCAAAGCCGCCGCCGAACGCGCGAAACAGGCTCACGGACGCCTGCAGGCGCGCGAGCCGCGCCTGCACCAGGGTGTCTTCGGACTGATACAGCGTGCGTTGCGCGTCAAGCACGGTCAGAAAGTCGACGGTGCCGAGCTTGTACTGGGTTTGCGCGAGCGCGGCGGCTTTGCGGGCGGCGTCGGCGGCGTCCTGGTCGGCGACTTCCGCGAGCTGCTGCTGTTGCGCCGCCGTGAGCGAGTCCTCCACGTCCTGCAGCGCGGAGATGACGGCTTGCCGGTAATCCGCGACGCCCTTCGCTTCGGCCGCCCGGCTCGCGTGCAACTGGCCACGCAGCGCGCCGCCGTCGAGGATTGGCGCCGCCAGCGAGGTGGCGAGACTGGCGAAGGGACTCGACAGGAAATGCGACAGCGACTTGCTGCCCAGTCCGCCGTCCGCGGTCAGTACGATGTTCGGCAGAAAGGCCGCGCGCGCCGCGCCGACACTCTGATTCGCCGACTGCAACTGCGCTTCCTGCGAACGGATGTCGGGGCGCGTTTCCAGCAGGCTCGCGGGCAGATTCGGGCGCGGCTGGGGAATCGGGATGTCGGCAAGCGTGGCGTCGCTGACGGTGAAGTGTTCAGGCGCGCTGCCCGCCAGCACCGCGAGCGCATGAATGTCGGTGTCGAGCTGCTGTTGCAGCGCCGGCACGGCCGCCTGGAAGGTGGCCAGCGCGTTGCGCTGCTGCTGCACCTGCAATTCGGTCGCTACGCCCGCCCGCTGTTGTGCGAGCAGCAGTTGCAGAATGCGCGCGGCATCGTCGGAAATGGAACGCGCAATCGCCAGCCGGCGGCGCAGGCTCTGCACCTGAAAATACATGTCGGTGACCGATGCGGTCAGCGTGAGCGCCACCGTGTCGCGATCGAAGCCGGAGGCGCGCGCAAGCAAGTCGGCGGCGCCGGCGTTGGCGGCGTTGAAGCCCCAGAAGTCCACCTCGTAACTGGCTTCGGCGAACAGGCTCTGGGTCTTCGTGGTCGAGCCACGTCCCTGATGGCTGCGATCGAAGCTGGCGCCGAGCGATAGCGACGGATACTGCGGCGCACCGGCTTGCTCGGCGTTGCCGCGCGCCTGTTCGACGCTCGCAATCGCGGACGCTAGCGTGAAGTTGTTGCGCAGACTGCGGTCGACCAGCGCGTCGAGCGCGGGGTCGTGATACTCGCGCCACCAGCCGCTTCTGACCGGCACGGTAGCGGCGAGCGAGCCACCGGCCGCGCCGTCGAAGGATTGCGCCAGCGGCGCGCCAGGCCGATGATAGGCGGGCACGAGCGAGCAGCCGGCGAGCACCGCGAGGCCGAGCGCACAGACGACGCGCACGGTGAAAAGGAGCACGGGAGGACTCGCTGTGCGCGACGTCTGCGCGGAACGGGACAGTCCTGACATGGGAGAACCCTAACAAGGCAATGTCGCCAGATTAGTCAGCGGGTCCTGTCGGCGCTTTCGCCCATCGATTAAAAAAATTTAATGCGGCGCGATAGGTAGCCTCGGCGCACCGAATCGGGGCTTGCAAGGCTTTGCGCGCGTGTCAGGGCGCCGGGTTCAGCACGTATCCGGCGCCGACCACCGTATGAATCAGCGCCAGCGGGAAGTCGCGGTCCACCTTGGCCCGCAGCCGATGCATGTGCATATCGATGATGTTGCCGCGCGGCTCGAAATCGTAATTCCATGCGGCCTCGAGCAGCATGCTGCGCGTCACCACCTGCCCCTCGCGGCGCAACAAACATTCGAGCAGCAGGAATTCGCGGTGCTGCAGGCGCAGATCGCGCCCGCCGCGGTTTGCGGTCCGCGCCCGCGTGTCGAGTACCAGATCCGCGCATTCGAGCCGCTCGCTCATCCTGCTGCGATCGGCGCGCCGCGCGAGCGCCTCGATTCTTGCCAGCGCTTCGACGAAGGCATATGGCTTGACGAGATAGTCGTCGCAGCCTGCGCGAATCGCCTCCACGCGTTCGTTCAGGCCGCCGACCGCCGACAGCATCAGCACCGGCGTCGTATTTCCGCCGGCGCGCAACTGCTGGACGAGGACCGTGCCGGCAAGCGCCGGCAAGCGCCGATCAGTCACGATCACGTCGTAGATGCCTTCGCGCGCATAGGCGAGCCCGGTCGCGCCGTCGGCCACCGTGTCGACAACCAGACCACTCTCGCTCAGGCCACGCGCCAGGAACTGGCTGGCGCGCAGGTCGTCTTCGATCAGCAGGATTCGCATGCGCTGCGGCTTACGTTTGAGGGGCTTACATTAAAATTTTTTCATGTTGGCGCGAAACGCCTGCACGGCTTCACACGGCATACTACCCACGTCGTAGGTACGAGCCTAGTGTAAATCGGCCGGCCAGCGCAGGTTCGACGCTCGCTCATTTCTGGAAAAAGGCATGTTGAACGTATTGGTCGTCGAGGACGACGAGCAGACTCTCGCCGAGATCGTCGAAGCGCTCAACGATCACGGCTGCCGGGTCGAAACGGCGAGTACCGGCCGCGACGGTTTGATGCTCGCGGTCGCCAACAGTTACGACGCCATCGTGCTCGATCGCATGCTGCCGGGCGGTCTCGAAGGGCTCGGCATGCTGTCGGCGTTGCGCAGCGCCGGCGTGCTCACGCCGGTGCTGATCCTGAGCGCGCTGTCGGCGGTCGACGAACGTGTGCGCGGTCTGCGCGCCGGCGGCGACGACTATCTGACCAAGCCGTTCGAGTTCATCGAACTGACCGCGCGCCTCGATGCGTTGATGCGCCGTCGCGAGGCGGCGCCCGGTGTCCAGGAGTACCTGGTCGGCCCGTTGCGTCTGGACCCGCTCAAACGCGAAGTGACCTGCGCCGGCCGCCCGGTACCGCTGCTGCCGCGCGAGTACCGGCTGCTCGAATATCTGATGCAGCACCAGGGCCAGGTGGTGAGCCGCACCATGCTGTTCGAAGCCGTATGGGACTACCGGCTCGACGAGCGGACCAACGTGATCGACGTGCACATCAGCCGTCTCAGAAAGAAGCTCGACCCGGACGGCACGGCTCCGATGATCGATACCGTGCGCGGTTCCGGGTACATGCTCCATGCGCCTGACTGAACTGCACCGCACCACCGGCTATCGCCTCGCCACGCTGTTTCTGGTGTTGTTCGGCGTGATCGCGCTGCTGCTGTTCGGTTACCTGTACCGCGAGATCACCGGCTTCGAACAGGAACGCATCGACGACTGGCTGCTTCGCGAGCACGCACAGTTGAAACGCGAAGCGCCGGATGAACTGGTCGCGCGATTCGAACATCAAGACCAGTTCGATCCGCGCCGCCAGCGCCCGTTCGGCCTGTTCGAAGCCGGCGGCAAACACCTTGCCGGCGGCTATGCGGGCGCTCAGCCGGCGATCCCGGTCTTTGACCAGCCGTTTTCGATGCGACTCGTCAATCTGCCGGGCCAACCGCCTGGGCGATGCATCGCTGCGCACGTGCCCGATGACCGCATCGCTTTGCAATGCCAGAACACCCTCGAGCTCGACCACTTCGACAACGAACTGCTGCATGCGCTGCTCTCCACCGCGATGATCACGCTCGTGATCGGCCTGCTCGGGGCGACCCTGATTGGCATTTCGGCGATGCGGCGGTTCGATGCGGTGACCGCTTCGATCGAGGAGATCGTCGCCGGCAATCTCAGCAGACGCTTGCCGGTGCATGCGAAACGCGACGACATAGACCGGCTGGTGGTCGTCGTGAACGGCATGCTCGACGAAATCGAACGCCTGATGAACGAGGTCAAAGGCGTGTGCGATGCGATTGCGCACGATCTACGCACGCCGCTCACGCGGGTGCTCGGCGGACTCGAACGTGCGCAACGGCGCGCCAGAACCGAGGCAGAGTATCGCGCGGCCATTGATGAAACCATCGTGGAAACCAGCGGCTTGCTACGCACGTTCAACGCCCTGCTGCGCATTTCGGAGATCGAAAGCGGGGTGCGGCGCGCCGGCTTCACCAGCGTCGATCTGGCCGCGGTGGCCGACGACGTGTTCGAATTCTACGAGCCGACCGCCGAAGACAAGCAGATCGGCTTCCGACTGCAGCGCACCGTGTCCGGGCCGCTGGAGATCCGGGGCGATCCCAACCTGCTGTTCGAGGCGCTGGCGAATCTGGTCGAAAACGCCATCAAGTTCGCACCGGATGGCGGAGTCGTGCATATCACGCTGTGGCACGACGCGAGAGGCACCGGCGTCACTGTCAAGGACGATGGACCAGGCATCGCACCGGCCGAGCGCGATGCCGTCCTGCGCCGCTTCTATCGTGGCGAGGCCAGCCGTCGTACGCCCGGCAGCGGCCTGGGGCTCAGTCTTGTGGCCGCCGTGGCCGGCATGCACGGCATGACGCTGGCGTTCCACGACGCGGACGTCGGTTGCGAGATCAGTCTGTTCAAACCCGCGCAAAGCCAACTGGCAGATAGCCGATGATCGATCGGCGCGCGGACTTTTTTGAAACCCGGAATTACAGGACATAAAACAATTCGCGTGAGCTTCTGTTGTCAAATAGCCGTCAGACACGAAAACTTTTTTTGAATAACGGAACGCCAATCGTGAATAAATACGTCGTTTGTTTTGCAATCGCCCTGTCGACGATGTCCACCGCCTACGCGCAGGGAACCGTCCTTAAAGGAATGGACTTCGGTCCATTAGCCAAACTGGCCGGAACCTGGAAAACCGTTGCTGCCGGCGGCCTCGACGTGGCGCCCGGTCAAGTGGGTTCCAAAGTGGGCACAGGCAATCCCGCAGTGGAACCTTATTACGAACAGTTGACCTTTGAACCCGCAGCGGATGCAACGAATGCCAGTGATCAATACCTGGTGGCCATGGCTTACTCGCTGCAGGTGTTCCGAAAAAGAGACAACAAACAGTTCCATGACCAACGCGGCTATCTGATTTACGACAAGAAGAACCAGACTGTCTATGACTCATTTTGTATTCCCCGGGCGGTCTGCGTTGTGGCGGAAGGAAAAGCCGGCGATAAGATGACGCTAACGTCAAAATCTCACGGGGTAGCCGAATCTCAGTACATGCTGAAGAACGACGCGACAAGTGTTTTCTCGATCACGTTCGACATGACGGGAGATACATTGAAATACGCGCAAAAAACGCAATTACATGTGTACGGCAAGTCGTTCAGTCACGTTGACTCTAGCACTCTCAGCAAGGCAAGCTAGTTCATCTCGCAAGTCCGCGTCTCGCCGCGACGCGGCCCAGGCAACGCTCGGTGAGCGATTGCACTGACAACTGCATAAAAATAACTTCATGTTCCGGCAGCTCACCTTTTAGGCTGTACGGGCTACATTGGCTCGTCCGCAAACTTTCTTTAGCTCACGAGAATAGTGACCGGGCGCAGGCACGAAACGGCGACGGGTCGGAAGCTTCTTTCCGGATCTGCCGACCCTCAACATCGCATACATCCAATCGCCCGCCCCCCGGCTATTGATCGATTGCGTCAGTCTGGTCCGGTCACCGTCCGGCAGTAAGCTCGGCACTCCGAAAAACCGTCGACATAGCCGGACCAAGGCTCGCGGCTGCTGTCAACTGACGGCAGGCCGTTTCAACCGTGTTCTCAGCTCCAGCGCGGCTCGACGACTGCGCACCGGAGTCACACTGCGGCGCATCGACATCATGAAAAACATCAGATTAACCTATCTGCTTTTGCTGACAGGGCTGGCCCTGCTCTGGCTAATCGCTGAAATTTCATTGCCCGGGTCGCATGGATTCCGCGCCTTGCAACTGTCAGTGATCAATTTGACCGGCATTCTCGCGATCGGCTGCATGAGCGCGGGCATCGTTATAGCAGTTCGGCCGACCAGCATGGAGCGCTTTCTCGGCGGGCTGGACAAGATGTACCGACTGCACAAATGGCTCGGTATCAGCGCACTGTTGCTTTCCACACTTCACTGGCTGTGTGTAAAGTCTCCAAACTGGCTAATCGGCCTGGGGTGGATACAAAGGCCGTTGCGCGAGCGCGCCTTGGCATCATCGGTCGCGCCGTCAGCCTTGGTCCAGATTCTCGACGCGCAGCATGGGCTCGCGAAAGGGATTGGCGAATGGACATTCTATGCAACGGTTGCGATCATCGTCGTTGCATTGCTGAAAGTCTTTCCTTACCGACATTTCTCCAAGACACATCGTCTGCTGGCAGTTGCGTACCCGTTATTAGCGTTCCATGCGGTGGTACTCATGAATCACGGCTACTGGACCACGGCGATTGGCCCAGTCATAACACTGCTGATTTTTCTGGCTATGGTGGCCACGTCCGTCTCGCTGCTGCGCCGTATCGGACGAACGCGACAAGCAGCCGGGCATATCGAGGAGCTTGTGCATTACCGGGAGATGCGGGTACTGAGCATCGTCATCAAACTCAAGGACCGCTGGTTGGGTCATGCCGCTGGACAATTTGCCTTCGTCACGTTCGACGCGCACGAGGGCGCGCATCCGTTCACCGTCTCCTCGGCGTGGCACGACGATGGCAAAGTGCGCTTTCATATCAAGAGCATTGGCGATTACACCGAGCAATTGCCGGCCGTTCTGAAGACTGGCGACCGCGTCAGCGTTGAGGGGCCCTATGGCCGCTTCGATTTTCGCAGCGACAAACCAGGACAGATCTGGATCGCCGGCGGAATTGGAATAACCCCATTTCTCGCGCGAATGCAAGCGCGAGAGCGTCATTCCGATAAACGCGCAGTGGACCTGTTCTATAGCACCAACGCGATGGACGACGAGTTCGTCCGTGAGCTGAGTCAACTGGCAATTGCCGCCCAAGTGCGTCTTCACGTGCTGATTAGCGGCAAGGACGACCGCCTGACCGGGCAGCGCGTCCGTGAGATCGTGCCCGACTGGATGTGCTCCGATGTCTGGTTCTGCGGGCCAGCGAGTTTCGGCCAGAACTTGCGGCACGATCTGGTTGCAGGTGGATTAGCGCACGAAGACTTCCATCAGGAGCTATTCGACATGCGCTGATTCGGATTGGCGGTCAGAAGGGATAAGCGGCCGTGCCGACTAAGGTCGCGGAACAGACCGAGATTCGGCTGCTGAAGACGGACTCACAGACGCCGGCTTATGCCGACACAAAGCCAAGGTACCGAAGAATGCGCATGCCGCAGCGAAGCTCAACCACCAGGCAGGCGCCGCATTGTCGTGCGTGGCGTGGATCAATGCGGTGGAGATTGCCGGCGTGAAGCCGCCGAATAGCGCTGTCGCAGCACTATAAGCAAGCGAAAACCCCGCAACGCGCACCTCCGGTGGCATCACTTCCTCAAGGGACGCGACCATTGCCCCGTTGTACATACTGTAGAGGAACGAAAGCCAAAGCAGCACTGCTAGCATTCTGCCGAATGTCGGCGCGTCGGCCAGAAACGAAAGTGCGGGGTACGCGGTGGCGAGCGCAAGCGCAGTTGCCGACAGCAGCAGCGGCCGGCGCCCTACCCGGTCCGACAAGGCACCGCTCACCGGCAGCCAGATAAAGTTCGACAGGCCGACACAGACGGTCACGAGCAGGCTGTCCGCCGTACCCAAGCGCAAGGCCGTCTTGCCGAATGTCGGTGCATAGACAGTAATGAGGTAGAAGGTCGTGGTGGTCATGGCTACCTGCATCGCTCCAGCTACCACGACCTTCCAGTTAGCGGCCAAGGTGCGGATCACCTCGCGCATCGCGGGTCGAGTCTCGCGCCTCTTGAACGCCTCTGTTTCCTCGAGCTTGTATCGGAGCATGAACACGAACGGCACAACCAGGCAACCGATGAAGAATGGGATACGCCATCCCCATGCCGCGACAGCCGCCGCATCCATCAGTCGGTTCAGCGCGAACCCGAGACTCGCTGCAACGACGATCGACAATTGCTGGCTGGCTGACTGCCAACTGGTATAGAAACCTTTCTTTCCTGGCGACGCCAATTCCGCCAGGTAAACAGAAACCCCGCCCAGCTCGGCGCCCGCCGCAAAGCCTTGGAGCAAGCGGCCAATCAGCACGAGAGCCGGCGCCAGCAGCCCGATTGTCGAGTACCGAGGCACGAACGTTATCAGTACGGTACCGCTGGCCATGAGGCCAAGCGTCATGATAAGGCCCTTGCGCCGGCCGACGTCGTCGATGTAGGCGCCGAGAAATACCGCGCCAAGCGGGCGCATCAGAAACCCGGCACCGAATACCGCAAAGGTGGAGATTAACGAAGCGAACTCGCTATGCAGAGGAAAGAAGGCGGCGGCGATCTGCGTGGCGTAAAAGCCGAAGAGAAAAAAATCGAATTGCTCGAGAAAATTACCGGCTGTCACGCGAAAGATGGCGATAAGCGGCGACTGTCGGCGGTGGGCGTCAGTTGAGCTGGACTGCATGGATTGTCTCCAAGGAATGGCGATCTCCCGTTTTGTTGGCGTTTTGCAGGTGCTGGCTATCGTCGTTTGGGCACGACCAAAGACGTAGTGAATCGGCGCGAATGCGACATCACGACGTTGATACTGAGTTGCCGGGCAAGCCGGATAGCCGACCGCTTGGGTACTAAACGTGTAAACAGGCTGCTGACCAGCGTAGTCTGCCGCCGGTATCGGCTTGCTAGCCAAACGATGAAGATTAGTTAATCTGCCAGCGGCAGCGTTGAGGAGCCGACGCCACATTAAAATTTTTTAATGTGCGGGCGAAAGCCCCGAAATACGACCCGGACTAAGCTGCAACATGCCTCTTCCAAGCGGGAATTCTCAGGCTAGTCTCGTGCTTAAAGAAAGTTTCATCGCAGCGTCGCGCTCTTTCAGACAGCCGGGGTTTTCCGCGCGCAATAATGGGCGAGGAAAAACTATCCTGGGAGCACGCAATGCCACAAGCTATGAGCCTGGAAGTCGTCAACGAACACGGAAAACCCGCGGTACGCGTGGGTATCGGACATGCAGGGGTGCTTCTAGACGCGGAAGACATCGACGCAGTGATTCACCGTCTGAGCTACCTGCGTGCGAGCATGCGCCCCGATATTCCCTTGCAGCCGTCCCCACAGCAGCAGTTCGTACTGGAGATGGACCCATGCTGGCATACCGAAAAGCACCCGCTGTACGACGGTGCGGTACTGATCCTTCGGCATAGCGGGTTGGGATGGACCGGATTCGCATTACCGACGCACAGCCTCACACAACTGCGCGAAGCGATAACCCGGCATCTGGCGGCCCTCGACCAGGAACATTGCATGCCGAATTAGCGCATCTCGCGCTGCTCTGTTGGACGCGAACCGAGGAAAGACGATGTCAAAAGTGTTGACCATAGAAGATGACGAGATGACGGCGCGCGAAATCGTGCGAGAGCTAAATGATCGTGGCTTCACCGTCGATTGGGTTGCGGACGGCCGCGAGGGAATGGCGCGCGCGTTCAGCGATGAGTACGACGTCATCACCCTCGACCGCATGCTGCCAGGCGCCGACGGATTGACGATACTCAAGACAATGCGCGGCATCGGCATTCAGACGCCTGTGCTCATGCTCAGCGCGCTGGGCGACGTCGACGAACGCATTCGCGGCTTGCGCGCCGGCGGCGACGACTATCTCACCAAACCCTTCGACGCCGACGAGATGGCAGCACGTATAGAAGTGCTGCTACGCCGCCGGCAAATGCAACCGGCACAGTCCGAGGCAACCTTGCGAGTCGGTCCTCTCGAACTCGATCTGGTCGCACGCACGGTTACACGAGACAACACAGAGATCGTGCTGCTCCCCACCGAATATCGTGTACTTCAATACATGATGCGCCATGCAGGTCAGACCATCACCCGCACGATGCTGTTCGAAGCAGTATGGGGCTATCACTTCGACCCGGGCACCAATCTGATCGATGTTCATATGGGCCGTCTGCGCAAGAAAATCGATCCGCCTGGCGTGCAACCATTGATCCAGACCGTACGCGGTTCAGGATATCTACTTGGCTAGCGGCATGTCGAGCGACCAGCCATTCTCCTCGCAGCCGGTGCTGGGCGGCCGCTGGCATTCAACGACCTTGCGCATCGTGACGGTCTACGCGGCGATCTTCTCCGTCTCCGTCATGCTGCTGTTAGTGTTGGTGGAACGTTCGGTCACGTTCGTCATGGACCGCGAAACCGATGCAGTCCTCCACTGGCAATTGATCTACTTCGATACCACGCCCGTCGACAGTCTCGCCGACGCCGTTCGTCAGCGTTCCGAACACGAGCGCATGCACCCCAACTTTTACGGCCTGTTTGGTTCCGACGGACGGCATCTGGCTGGCGATATACTCGCGCGCCCGCCTGGTGTCCCCGTTAATCGCGTGGGTATGACGCTCGGAGACAAACTCGCACTCGGCGGCAACGAAACCGCCCCGATGGTTCGCGTCATGGCCGCCCAGCGCGCGAACGGCGACACACTGGTAATCGCGAGAGATCTCACCCACGTCTTGCGCATACGGGAAACTATGATCATCGCGCTGATCGGCGGTGGTCTTTTTTGTCTCAGCGCGGGCATCATTGCCGGACTAGCACTGAGCGTCAGACAGGCTCGACGCCTGAAAGCGATCCGCCGCGTGACCCAACGTATCGCGCAACGCGGCGAGCTCGGACAGCGTCTGCCGACCGGGGGACGCGATGAAATCGATATGCTTGCTCAACTGGTCAACCACATGCTTGCCGAAGTCGAAAGGCTGATGAACGAGGTGAAAGGAACCTGTGACGGAATCGCTCACGATCTCAGAACGCCTCTTAGCCATATACGCACGTCGCTGCTGCACATTGACGAGCGCATAGCCGGACTACCGGACGCAGAGCTGAACAGGCTAGTCAACGACGCGCGGCGCGACACCGATGCGCTGCTGGAGCGCTTCCGCGCGATGCTGCGCATCTCCGAGATCGGAAGCCTGCAACGTCGCGGCGGTTTCGAGGAAATGCAACTGGCGTCGCTTTTGACGGAAGTCGGCGAACTCTTTGAACCGCTGGCCGAGAGCCGATCGATCGGCGTCGTCACACACATTGCGAACGTCGGTACGACGCATGCGGACCGC
The DNA here is from genome assembly GCF_001865575.2 of Paraburkholderia sprentiae WSM5005. Classification (NCBI taxonomy): domain Bacteria; kingdom Pseudomonadati; phylum Pseudomonadota; class Betaproteobacteria; order Burkholderiales; family Burkholderiaceae; genus Paraburkholderia; species Paraburkholderia sprentiae. The sequence goes on along the minus strand of NZ_CP017561.2, from coordinate 1,620,571 downwards.
GCGTTGATTTTCGAAGCGCTCAGCAATCTGCTTGACAACGCGATCAAGTTCACGCCGGATGGCGGCACCGTCAGGCTCGAACTCATTCGGACGTCGCGCGGCCCGCAGATCGATGTCATCGACAGTGGTCCCGGCATTCCGGCGGATGAACGCAACGCGGTCCTGCAGCGCTTTTACCGCAGCGACCGGACGCGACATTTGCCGGGTTCCGGTCTCGGGCTGAGCATCGTCTCGGCAGTCGTGAACGTGCATGACTACTGCATGCAGATCAGCGATGCGAACCCGGGCACGCGCGTGACGATTCAGTGCTGGACCAAGACATTGACATGACCGATTTTCTCAAACAACCCCTCGCACTCGACAGTTCATGCGTGTCCTACTAGTGATCGGTACACAACCGGAAGCCGCCTGGCTTCACAAAGCCCTGATCGAGAGCGCGCACAGCCTCGAGCAGGTCGACGATTTGAAGGATGCGATCTTCCTCGCAGGGCAGGAGCGCTTTGACGCAGTGATTGTCATGTCGGCAGACGTTCCGCCATATGCCTGCCTGCTAGCTGCGCTACCCAAACTCGCGAGCGAAAGCCGCGGTGCACCGATTATTGTGACGCTCGGTGCGGCTCACGCAAAGGAAAGGACCCAGGTACTGCGAGCCGGTGCTGACGCCTGCTTCTGCCACCCGCTGTCTTTCATTGAATTGCATGAGCGCATGCATGCATTGCGGCGCATTAGCCCTGATGCGGTCCAACGCGAGGGACAGGTGCCCGTTTCTCCCACCTTCGATACCGCCACGCGGGAGTTGGTGCTGAGAGGACAGCGGCTCTCTCTAACGCGCCGCGAATCCATGCTGCTCGAATGCCTGCTGCGCCAGCCGAATCTGCCTGTATCACGATTCGATCTGATCCGATACGCGTGGCCTGATCACGATGACGTTGCTGCTTCGAGCGTCAATCTTGTGATATCGCGTCTGCGTCGCAAGCTCGCGCCGCATCATCCCGATGTGCACATCGATACGTTAAAACGCTACGGCTATCAGCTCACGCTGACGAATGGTTGACGACAGTTGCCGGTCGATCCGACACATAGTGGCTTTCCCGCTTCTTCTCCGCTTCTCTCCCGCTTCGCAAGCCGCTGACTGTACGCTTCCCGAGCAAGGGAAGCGCACTCCCTATGATCCACCAAAGTAGACGTTGCAAAAGCTTGGTGGACCGACACATTGGTCGGCGGTGTTCGTTGCTTCCAACGCGCAGCCGGACAGGAGAGCGCTAGCAACGGTCGCCAGAATCAGGGCCACGCGGAATGTCGTGGTTCGGCTTCGGTTCATCTCGGCTCCAGATTAGAAGCGTTTGTAGGGCACGAATCTCAGCCAACGACGTCATCGTGCCGCCGTTGGCCAAGCGCTTTGCTGCGTTACGGGTGCGCATAGATCGTCGAGTTCAGGTAAGCAAGTTGCCCATCCTGCTCGGCGTGCACCAGTTCCTGGTAGACCTGAGCGCGGGTCTTCGGCGCCTCCGGTTGACCATATGGCGCCACCCATTGGCCACTGGCAGCACCCGCCGATGTGACATTTGACGCGACCTGAGCCGCCTGACTGCTCATCTGCATGCTACCCGCGGAACCGGCCGGAGCCGACTGTGCAAAGGCCGTTGCGGCCGACAGTGTTCCAGCGAGAACGATCGCCAATGTGATCCGTTTCATTTTCTAATCCTCAACATTTAGGTTAATTGGCCGGTCGCTGCGCGTTATGCCTCGCGAGAACCGGTTGAGGATCAGCATAACCAGCCACCTTTATCGGATGACTAGCTGAACGGTGAAAATTAGTTTATCGAGGACATAGTGGTGATCACGACTCGCTGAACCCGCGCGGATCGAAAAATTAAAGGAATTTCATTTAATCGATCGCTTTTTATCATCCGCGGCCAATCGTGTCCGAATACATTCCCGCCAGTCGCTCGCATCGAGGCGTGAACCCGCGCCCGAAAAGCGCGGCAGACCTATCTATCTCCAGGGAAAAACCACATGAATAAAGCATTGGCAACAACCTGTGCGGCGCTGGCGGCGGCTTTCGCCACAGCCGCGCACGCTCAGAGCAACGTCACTCTCTACGGCACGCTCGACACGGCTATCGACTATGTGAGTAACCAGAAGACAGCCAACGGTCAGGGACATAACAACTGGATGATGGCGAGCGGTAATCTCAACGGTGACCGCTGGGGGCTGCGCGGCACCGAAGACCTGGGCGGCGGCTTGCACGCGGTGTTCGATGTGGAGAACGGATTCAACATCGCCAACGGCAAACTGGCTAATGGCGGAGACCTCTTCGGGCGGCAGGCGTGGGTGGGATTGTCGAGCAACACGTGGGGCACGGTGACCATGGGGCGCCAATACGACTTCCTCGTCGACTTTGTCGCGCCCTTGTCGGCAACCGGCTCTGGCTTCGGCGGAAATCTCGCGGATCACCCATTCGATAACGACAACCTGGCTAACGACTTCCGCATGAACAATGCGGTCAAGTACCGCAGCCCGGATTACCACGGTTTCAAATTCGGCTGGGCTTACGCATTCAGCAATGCGGCTGGCGGCTTCAGCAACAATAACGCATTCAGCGCCGGCGCCGCTTGGTCGCGCGGGCCGGTCGACCTGGCAGTCGGATATTTTCAGGGTAATCATCCAGGCGGCGTCGACGCGCCCACCAACACAGGCGGTGCGATCAGCAGCAGTGACGGCGACGCGATGCTGACGGGCGCGCGTCAACGCATCCTCGGCGCAGCGGGCCGTTACGCATTCGGGGCCGCCACCGTCGGCCTGGTCGTCACGCGCACGATCATGGACGACCCAGCTCAAGTCGCGCAAGGGGGTACCTACGTCGCTCTGAACGGGGACCTGTTGACGTTCACCAACTACGAACTGAACGCGCGATATGCGCTGACGCCGGCCCTGAGCCTCGGTGGCTCGTATACCTTCACCGATGGGCATTTCAGCAGCGCGAGCGGCGTCGCATCGCCGAAATGGAATCAGGTGATGCTGCAAGCCGACTATGCGCTGTCGCACCAGACAGACGTTTATCTTGAAGGGGTCTATCAGCATGTGTCCGGCGCCAGCGGCATACCGGCGCTCGGCAACGCTTCGATCTTCACGCTGGCACCGTCAGCAGGCAATCAGCAGACCGTGGTCGCAATGGGCTTGCGCCACCGCTTCTAGACCTCTGTCTTTAACTCGCGTTGCGCATGACGAGCAGGACGCCTCGCCGCCGGTCGCTGCAAACCGCCGCAAACCGCTGCGAGGCATCCTGTTCTGCGAAACGTGACGGTTCACCTGGTCGTTGTGGACGTGGGCGTGCCGGCGGGTTCGTTGGCCCATCCACCTCCTAACGCGTCTATCAATGCAGCCGAGGCGATCAACTCGCGAGTTTGCAAATCCAGCACCAAGGTTTGCGTTTCGAGTTCCATTGCCTGCGCACTCACGACGTCCAGATAACTCACGACGCCATCGCGGTAACGCGACATCGACAACTCGAGCGTACGTTGCGCAGCCGCAAGCGCGCGTCCTTCTTTCGCGGATTCGTTGCCCAGGTAATGCAACTGCGACAGCTGATCTTCCACCTGCTGTACCGCCAGCAGCACCGTGGCCTTGTACTTTTCACCATTTTCCGCCAGCTTGGCCTGCGCCTGCCGCGTGACAGCCGCTCGCCGGCCGCCGTCGAACAAGGTCATCAGCAGGCTCGGACCGATCGACCACATCTCGTTAGGCGCTGCCAGCCACGGGGATAAAGTTGTGCTTTGATAGCCGCCGTCAAGACCTAACGACACATCCGGGAAAAAAGCTGCTTTGGCGACGCCGATCTGCGCGTTCGCCTGGGCGACGTGGCGCTCGGCGGCCGCAATATCGGGCCGACGTTGCAGCAGTGCGAGAGGCACGCCAGCTGGGATCGACGGCAAATACGTCGGGGCGACGGCGGGCGCCAGGGAGAATCCTGAGGCCGCTTCACCCGCAATAGTCGCGATCGCATGCTCGTACAAGGCCCTTCGTGCCGACACGTCTTCAACCGACGCCCTTGCCGATTCAAGTTGGGTTTGAGCACGAGACACATCGAGATCGGATGCGATACCGCCACCGTGCCGGCTTTCAGTCAACTGCAATGCATGCTCATAGGTGCGAACGGTATTTCCCAGCAATTCCTGCTGTTGATCGAGACCACGCAGATGGAAATACGCCTCAGCAAGCTTTTCCTGCAAACTCAATCGCAATGACTCGATGTCGTACTGGCTCGCCTGCTCGGCCGCCTTGCCCGCGGCAACCTCATTGCGCACCTTTCCCCATAGATCGAGGTCGTAGTTCAGGCCGACATCGACAGTCGCCGAATTGTAGAGCGCTGGTTGAGTAGCGCCCCTCAATGGCCGGTTGTCGGACTGACGCGAACGTGAGACCTGCGCATACGCGCCGATGGTGGGAAAGAGGCCAGCGCGAGCCTGGTCCAGATACGCTTGCGCCTGGTCATGGCGAGCGATCGCGGCGGCCACGTCGGGGTTAGCGCTGGCGACCTTGCTTTCCAGTCCATCGAGCACCGGATCGCGATACACAGTCCACCATTCACCGCGCGGCATTTGGTCGGCAGGATGCGCGAGCTGCCATCCGCGGGCCTCCTTGAACGCGCTCGGTATGGCGGACGGCGGCACCTGATACGGCGGCGCGAACGAACAGCCGCTGACGAGCGCTGCGGCAATCAGAACCGTGCATACGCGACGCCTAACCATGACTGCGCTCCGCTTCATTATGCTGTGTCAGCGCGGTCGTCGCGGATGTCGAAGCCAGTCGCACTGAATCGCCGTTTGCCAGCGAATCAGGCGGGTTGTCGATCACCCGGTCGGTGGCAGTCAAACCCGATGCAATCACAATCGTGGTACCCAAGTCGGTCGCGACGCTCACCCGCTTCAGCATGGCGTGATTGCCCGGACCGACCACTGCCACTTGCAAACCGCTTTCCCGGAACATCAGCGCGCTAGCAGGAATGGTCATCGCATGCTTGTCCGTGGGCAGTTCAAAATGAACTTCCGTGTATTCGCCCGGAATCAGCACGCCGCTGGAATTGTCGACTGCCAATTGCACCAGCAGCGTCCCTGAAGAAGGCGTGATGGAGTCGTCCGTATCGACAAGCTTTGCGGAGAACTGCATGCCGGGGCGTTCAGGCACGGTCAGACTCGCGACCAGTCCGGGCCGGATCACGGCGGCTTCGTTCTGTGGCACGCTGACGTACACGCGCAGTTGCCGTGCGTCGGAGACGGTGAACAACTCCGGTCCGTTGCCGCCGCCCGCGCTGATCAACGCGCCGACATCGGTCTTTCGCGCGGTCACGACGCCGTCGAAAGGTGCGGTGATCCGTTTGAACGATTCAAGCGCTTCCAGCCGTGCAACATTCGCCTGGTTCGCGGCCACCATCGCCTGCTTTGCCGCAAGGTCACTCGTTTTTTCGTCTGTCTCCTGCTGCGATACGGAGTCCTGCTGCAGCATCTGGGTCCACCGGCGCGACGTGGATGCCGCGAGCGTTTCGTTCGCCTGTGAGGTGCGCAGATCGGCACGTGCCTGAGCGAGTTGCTGATCGAGATCGGGTGTATCGATTACGCCCAGCAACTGCCCGGCCTTCACGTGCGCGCCAATGTCCGCATACCACGCATGCAGATAACCCGACACGCGCGCATAGATCGGTGCCTTCACATAGGCCGACAATTGGCCTGGTAAGACTAGCACCTGCGCGGAACTGTCATGCAACGGCGGGTTGGCGACGACCGTTGGAATCGCCTGCGCGGCCGACCATTTGGCCATCTGCTCCTTTGCATGGACGCGCGTTGCGATGCCGGTCGCTGCAACCGCTGCGGCAGCCAGCAGAGCGACAACTCCTGCGAGTTTGAGAGACCGCAGCCGCCGCGGCGCTGCGATGTCGATGTCAGTTGACATGGATGACTCCAGGTTCGGAAGATGAATGGTCGTATGACTCGCGTTGTGGTTCGCTCGGCCCAGCGTCGGGTGGGGCGGCGTCGCGCCGGTGCACCAGACTGAAAACGACAGGAACGAACAGCAAGGTGGCACAGGTTGCGCAGATCAGGCCACCAATAACGGCTCGCCCGAGCGGTGCGTTCTGCTCGCCGCCGTCGCCGAGACCCAGCGCCATCGGAGCCATGCCGATGATCATCGAGAGTGCCGTCATCAACACAGGGCGAAACCGCGAGAAGCCCGCTTCGAAGGCCGCTCGCAATGCGTCGTGAGTCACCGCGAGCCGTTCGCGTGCGAAGCTGACGACCAGCACGCTGTTCGCGGTTGCCACACCCATGCAGAGGATGGCACCAGTGAGAGCAGGCACCGACAGCGGCGTGTGCGTCGCAAACAGCATCCACACGATGCCAGCCAGCGCCGCAGGCAACGCGGAGACGATCACAAAGGCGTCGCCCCACGAGTGAAAGTTGACGACGATGAGCAGATAGATGAGCGCGATTGCACCGACGAGGCCGAGTAACAGCCCGGTAAATGCGCTATTCATCGTCTGCACCTGACCACGCAGCGTGACCGTTGAGCCCTTGGGCACATCTTTCGCTGTGGCACGCACGATGCCGTCGATGTCGCTCGCGACCGCACCCAGATCGCGGCCCTGCGGAGTGGCATAAATATCAAACAGCGGCTCGATGTTGTAATGCGATACCACCGCGCTGCCAACGCCGCGCGAGATGCTCGCGACACCGCCCAGTAATTGCGACCTGCCGCTCGAGTCCGTTATCGGCAGGTTCTCGAGATTGGACAGCGATGCCATCCAGTATTCGGGGGTTTGCGCGACGATCGGATACGAAACCCCGTTCGTTGGATTGAGCCAGTACGTGGGCGCCACCTGGCTCGTACCGGCGAGCGTTGCTACGACGGAGTTCGTCACATCCTCCTCGCTAATGCCCAGTCGTCCCGCGTGAGAGCGATTCACCGCGATGGTGAACTGCGGATAAGTGACCGCCTGCTGGATACGGCTATCGGCAATACCGGAGATCATCCGCACACGTCGCAACAGTTCGTTCGCGTATCGATGATTCCCGGCCTGGTCCGGCCCGGCGACTTGCAGATCGATCGGTGCCGGTGCGCCGAAATTCAGGATCTGGCTAACGATGTCCGCCGGCAGGAAAGAGAAGGTCGTACCCGGAAACGCTGCGGGCAGCACTTCGCGTAGCCTTTTCACATATCCCGCCGTCGGCTCATGATTCTCACGCAGCGCGATCATGATGTCGCCATCCTGCGAGCCGATGGTGCCGCTGTTGTTGTATGTCAGGTTGATACCGCTGACTGGCAGGCCAATATTGTCCACCACGCTGCCGAGTTGATCCGGCGGAATAACCTGGCGAATGGTGTTTTCAACGTGATCGAAAATACTTGCCGTATTTTCGATGCGTGTCCCAACCGGCGCGCGAACATGCAAGGCGATCTCGCCCGCGTCGATGTCGGGAAAGAAGTTCCGTCCGAGCCACGGTGAAAGCAGGAAAGACACGCATACGACGGCCAGTACGCCGACCACAAAGCGCTTCGGGTGCGTCAGCACAAGGCCGAGAAGCACGCGGTAAACGTTTCGCACGCGCACAAAGCATTGCTCGAAGCCGCGCTGGAAACGTACAAACGGATTGCGCGACGTTGGGCTTGTGGACATGCTGCCGTGAGATTCGATTATCGCCGCGAGTTCACCGCTTGAATGCCCGCCCGACGCATGAGGGGCGAGGAGGTACTGTGCCATCATCGGCACAAACGTGCGCGACAGAATGAACGAAGCGATCATCGCAAACATCACGGCTTCCGCCATCGGCACGAAAAGGAACCGCGCAATGCCGTCGAGCAACAGCATCGGAACGAACACGATGCAGATGCACAGCAATGAAACCAGTGCTGGCGTGACGATCTGCTGCGCGCCGTCCATGATCGCCCGCTGCACATCTTTCCCCTGTTCCAGGTGCCAATTGATGTTCTCAATGGTGACCGTGGCGTCGTCGACAAGTATTCCTACTGCCAGCGCGAGCCCGCCTAGCGTCATCACGTTCAGCGTCTCGCCCATCGCCGAAAGCGCCGCCACTGCCGCAAGCAAGGCTAGCGGAATCGACGCCGCGATGATGAGGGTCGAGCGCCAACTGCCGAGGAAGAGCAGGATCATGGCGGACGTGAGGGCCGCGGCAATGACGCCTTCACGCACCACGCCGCTCACGGCACCCTTGACGAACTTTGACTGGTCGCCCATCGTGACCAGCTTCAATTGCGGGGGAAGCGAAGCTTCGACGAGCGGCAGTTTCGCCTTGACGCCAGAAATGATGTCGAGTGTCGAAGCGGACCCGTTCTTCAGGATACTCATCAGCACCGCGCGGCGGCCGTCAACGCGGACAATGTTGGTTTGCGGCGGATATCCGTCGCGTACATGCGCAACATCGCGAATGTAGATTGTCGCGTCACCGTCTACTTTCACGGGCAGCGCATTCAACTCCTCGAGGTCCACCGGACTATTGTTCAGCTTGACGTTGTACTGGAATGCACCAACCTTCTGCGTGCCGACAGGAATGATCTGGTTTTGCCGGGCAAGCGCCGCGGCGACGTCTTCTGCCGACAGCTTTCTCGCCTGCAACGCTTTGGGATCGAGGTCAATCTGCACCTCGCGCGTCTTTCCGCCGTATGGCGTCGGAATCGCGACGCCCGGCACACTCAGCAATTGCGGGCGAATCGCGTTTGTCGCGTAGTCGGCGAGTTGCTGCTCGTCGAGTGTGTCGCTTGTCAACGCTAACTGCAATACGGGAACAGTCGATGCGTTGTAGTTGAGAATCTGCGGCGGAGTCGTGCCGGGTGGCATCTGCTTGAGCACAGTCTGCGAGATCGATGTGACCTGGGCCGTCGCGGTCCGGATGTCGACCGTTGGCTGGAAAAATATCTTGACGATGCCGTAGCCCGTGAACGACTGCGATTCAATATGCGCAACATCGTTCACTGTCGTACCGAGCGTGCGCTCGTAGTAAGTAACGATTCGACCCGCCATGTCGTCAGGCTGAAGTCCCGTATAGCTCCATACGACGCTAATCACCGGAATGCGTATGTCGGGGAAAATGTCCGTCGGTGTGCGCAATGCCGATAAAGGGCCCAGAATTAGAATGAGCATCGCGAGCACGACGAACGTATAGGGCCGCGTCAACGCCAGCCTGACCAGTTTCAACATTGGAACAGCTCCATTCAGGAAAGCGCATGGTCATCGCGCGCAGGCATCGGTATGCGCCTGATGCATGGCACGCATGTTTATATGGGGATTCTCGACGTAGGGCGCTAACAGTGTTCTACCTCGAACATTAAGGAACTTTTAGTTAGCGAGACTCGCATGGACGAAAGCTCGACGCAGCACCGCAGAGATCGGGGACACTTGTGCGCATTGCTGCCCGCTGCGGGGCTTTGCGAGTTAGATAACTTTCACCCAGCCGGCTGGACGCGCAGTTCTCACGTGCAGTGCGGAGCTTGCCGCAAAGCCTCATTGAAAGACGGTGGCTCGAAGTTCAAGCAACCGCCTTGAGCGATGACGTGCGATCCATTGCGCGGTAGTGGTCCACCGCGAAGTCTACGAAGCTTCGCACCCTCCTCGACAACAGCCCAGGCGACGAATACAACGCGCAAAGATTTCTCGCGCCGCTGCCGACATTGAACTGTTCGAATAGCTCGACCAATGCGCCGCGTTGCAATTCCGGTTCGACGATCGAACGGGGTAACAAAGCGATTCCCAAGTGGTGCATGGATGCGGACTTCAGCATCGCATAGCTGGACGACGCAATCCCGGCAGATGCGGTGACGCGTGACACCTGGCTACGATCCACGAACTCCCAGCAGCGCGCCCCGCTTCCCGACCGGTACAGCAACGTGTGTCGGGTCAGATCCGCGGGGGCAATCGGCGTGGCGTGCCTGGACAGGTACTGAGGCGATGCGACGACAACCTGTGGGATGCGCAGAAGTGGCCGGCAAACGAGCGCTGAGCTGAATAGCCCAGGATCGTCCGAGAAGCAGACGTCGAAGCCACCTTCGACCATGTCGATATGGACATCGAAAGTCGTTACCTCGAAAGACACGCCAGGATGCAACTCGCGGTAGGCGGCAACCAGGCGTACGAGTCCGCCGTCAGCGAAGGTTGCCACGCTTGCAATCCGCAGCGCCCCGCGCAACTCCCGGGTCGACTGTACGAGGGACGTTTCCATTTCGTCCAACTGCTCGATAATCACGCGACAGCCTTCGAGATAATCGCGACCTGCCTCCGTTAGCGACAGCGTGCGCGTAGTCCGGTTGATCAAGCGTGTGTTCAGATGAGCTTCCAGCAAGCCAATGCTGCGCGTGACCGATGCCGCTGACACGCCAAGCTGCTTGGCCGCCAGATTAAAACTGCCGAGGCCGACCACACGGGTGAAGACGCGCATAGCCTGAAGCTGATTCATGACGCAATGCCCATGGTTGAACGATGGATGCATCATTGCTCGCTTCCCCTAAAGTGCCCGCTCCACGTTGATGAAGCCTTTTTTAGTTTTGCTTCGTGCCGACACCAACGCTAAAAAAAACAAGTCAAGCGGGGGGTAGCCAAATACAACGGCTTGCGCCACCGCAACACGTCTGTCTGCCGGCACTTTCCCCGCCGAGAACAACTCACGCGCCTTGTTCAACTTTACTGAATGCTCGATTTCATTTTGTTGTGAACGGTAGCAATTCTCGCTGCCTAGACTGGCTTCGCCTTTGGAGCCGAGCGAGCGAAATTGCGTAGGCAGTCTCTGCGGCTCCTGGCAACATCATGCGGACAATCCTTAAATAGCGAGTCAAAATGAAAAAGACGAATTTGACGTGGGCAGCTGTCGCCTCGTTGACGCTGGTCACCGGCGTCGCGCACGCACAATCGAGCGTGACACTCTATGGGCTTCTCGATGAGGGCCTCAACTTCACGAGCAACGCAAACGGACACGCCACGTATCAAATGAAAAGCGGTGACACGTACGGGAGCCGTTGGGGCTTGCGAGGCGAGGAAGATCTCGGTGGCGGTCTGAAGGCGGTATTCAAGCTGGAAAGCGGCTTCGATACAAACAGTGGACAGGCAGGCCAGAGCGGGCGTCTATTCGGCCGGCAGGCGTACGTAGGATTGTCGTCCGATCAGTACGGCACCGTCACGTTCGGCCGTCAGTACGATACGAGCGTCGACGAGCTTGGCTTCGGCGGCCTCACTGCGGCCGGAAATTATGCTGGCGATGTGAACGCGCATCCGTTCGACAACGACAACGCAGACTGGGATTTCCGCGTCAACAACGTTGTCAAGTATGTGAGCCCGACATACCGCGGCCTGACTGGCGAAGCGATGTACGGTTTTAGCAACCAGGCGGGCGGGTTCGCGAATAACCGCACCTGGGGCGCGACGTTGAACTACCAGAACGGTGGCTTAACGGCGGCGGCTTCCTATCTTAAGCTCGACAACCCCGGTGCAAACGCCAGCGGCGCCGTTTCCGGCGACACGCTGTTTGCCGCCTCATCGCAGCAGGACATCGGCGTGGCCGCGACTTACCGCTTTGCGCATTCGCTGGCCGGACTCGCCTATTCGCACGTCGACGTGTACGACCCGACTTCCAATTCGTATTTCACGTCCAACAACGGGCCCTCCGGCGGGACATGGAATTCCTGGAAATTCGACAACTTCGAAGCAAACGAGCAGTACTTCTTCCGACCGGACCTGTGGCTCGGAGCGGCTTACACGTTTACGGTCGCACACCTTCACTCCACCAGCGGTTCCTTTACTCCCAAGTGGCATCAATTGGGTCTCACGCTTAACTACGATCTGAGCAAGAGCACGTCGGTCTATGCACAAGGTGCCTACCAGCACGTCGTCAGCGCGCACACCGGCACTGACTTCGACTTTGCTGATATCCCTGCCGCGGCCGGTATGTCTAGCAGCGAGAACCAGATGGTCTATCGCGTCGCCATGATTCATCGCTTCTAAGGCGGCGAGCTATCGCACGCACGACAAACGATGACGTTTGAGCCCAGCGCTCCACAGAGCGCTGGGCGAGATAGCGTTCAGTCATTGCCTGCCGCGACATGGGCATCGGCCGCCTTGATCTCGATGCCCCAGTCTGCCACCGCATTCAAGCTCGCCGCTGTGCCACGGCCGTTTGCCAACCTGTGCGCGCTTCGACCCATTCCGCCAGCATCAGCAAATCCAGGTCGCCGTGAGCGGCGCCCACCAGTTGCGCGCCAAGCGGCAAGCCGGCCGGCCCGAACCCCGCCGGCACGGTCACGGCCGGCACGCCGAGGAAGGTCCACGGCGCGCAAAACGATGCGTCGCCCGTGTAGTCGAGGCCGCGCGGCGGCTCGCCGGTGGCCGGCGCGACCAGTAGCGCGTCGAGCGCCATCGTGCGCGTCAGCCAGTCGTGAAAGCGACGCGCCATCGGCATCTGCGCCGCCTTGATGCTGGCGTATGCGGTGGCGGGCAGCTTGCGCCCGTCGTTGACGAGACCGCGCATTGCCGGGCTCACGAGCTCGGGCGTGCGATCGACGAGTTCGCCGTGGGCGACCGCCGCTTCCACGGACATCAGTTTCAACGCATACGCGGGCGTTTCGAAAATCTCGGCCGGCAGATCGACCGGGACGATCTCCGCGCCGTCTCGCGCGAGCTGGGCCGCGAGCCTGTCCAGCGCGGCCTGCTGCGCCGGCTCGATTTCGCCGCCGGCCTGTCTCGACAGCACGCCGATACGCCGCGTCCGAGTGCCGCGCGCCGTCGCTGCAGAGTGCGGAACGCACGAGACGTGTGGATCGGCTGCATCGGCGCCGGCAACCAGCGCCAGTGTGTAGGCCACATCGGCGACGCGCGTCGCGAAGATGCCGACGTGATCGAGCGACCACGCGAGCGGCAACACGCCCGTGCGCGCGATCGCGCCGTAAGTCGGCTTGAACCCGACGATGCCGCAATACGCCGCCGGTCGGATCACCGAGCCTTGGGTCTGCGTGCCGAGCGCGAGCGGCACGATGCCCGCCGCCACCGCCGCCGCAGAGCCACTTGACGAACCACCCGGCGTGAACGCGCCATTCCATGGATTGACGGTCGCACCCGGCTGACGCCACGCGAATTCGGTGGTCACGGTCTTGCCGATAATCGACGCTCCCGCCGCACGCAGACGCGCCACCACCCACGCATCGCGCTCAGGGCGTCGGCCCTTGTAGGCGGGTGAGTTGAATTCGGTCGGCATGTCGGCGGTATCCAGAACATCCTTCACCGCGACAGGCACGCCCGCCAACGGGGCCGTCGCATCAGCGGCATTGATCGGCGCAGCCTCCGGCAAATAGCAGAACGCATGCAATGACGCCTGCGATTCGCACGCCGCGTCATAGGCGCGCGCGACGTATTGCTCGACGCCGGCGTCGCCCGACGCAATCTCGGCGCGAATCCGGGCAATGGTGGGAATCGGGGGGATGGAAGAAGCAGCGAACGTGGTCATGGAAGCGTCGGCAAACGGTGTCATTTCGCGGCAAGCGCCGGCTGAATGTAACTCTGAACGATGAACCTATCGTAGTTGGGTTGCTGCTTCAGGTTGCCCAGTGCGATCTGCGTGTCCATCGCGACGGTCAGCGCTTTCGGCGTGATGCCGACGTTTCTCGGATACACGCCTTCGTCCAGCATGCGCTTGACGGCTGCATCGACTACCACAGGATCGAGCGTGGGAAATTCCTTGCGAGCGATCGCCGCGGTCTGCGCAGGATGGCCCTGCATGTAGACCAGCGCGTTCTGCAGCCCCTTCACGAACCGCGCGGCCGCATCGGGGTCGACGCTGCGTTTGGCGGAGATCGACGAGAACGCGTACTCGCCATAGAGCTTCGGGAAGCCGAGCACGACTTTCATGCCCTTCGCGACGGCCTGATCGAGACCCGGCTCATACATCACCGCGATCTTCGACTGGCCGGCGACCAGCGGTCCAATTTCCGAGCCGAGCGGCACCTGAACCAGCTTGACGTCGCTCTGCGACATGCCGTTCTCCTTCAGCAGTTTGAAGAACAGCGACGTGCTCGTAGTCGGCATCTGTCCCGCCACGACAACTTGGCCCTTCACATCCTTGATGCCGCTGAACTTCACGTCCGGCGCAACCGCGATCCATACCGCCGCGCCGTTCACGACATTGGCGATCACGTCGACGTCCGCGCCCTTCTCGGCCGCCACGGCCGTCCACTCCGGCCCGTGCAGCGAGAAATCGGCGCTGCCCGACAATACGGCGGAGAGCGCCGCGCTCGGGCTGCCCGCCGTCTGCTTGTCGACGTCGAGTCCTTGCTTCTCGAAGAAGCCACCGTCGATCGCCACATAGAGCGGCAGATACAGCATCGACTGGAACGCCTGTGAGATTGTCACTTTCTTGCCGGCTGCCAGCGCCGGTGTCGAAACGGCTGCAACGCCAACTATTAACGCGGTGCTCAGCGCGCTCAGCGCCTTTATTGCGGTTCGTGCCATCGTCTGTCCTAAGATGAAATGGTGGGACTGCCGGAAATGCGTTAGACCTTGAGCGTGGTGGTATTCGACGCCTGCCGCCACGGCAGCAGCTTGCGCTCGAGCAGGTCGATCAAAAAGTACAGAACGAAGCCGATCGCCATCAGGACGAACAGGCCCGCCCACACGGTGTTGAGGTCGTACAGGCTCGACGCCGTGAAGATCATGTGTCCGAGGCCCTTCTCCGACGAGATGAATTCGCCCACTACCGCGCCGACCAGACCGAAGCCGACGTTGATGCGAAAGGTGGAGATCACGTAAGGCAGGGTGAACGGCACCACCACTTTCATGAAGACATCGTTCTTGTTCGCGCCGAGCGTGACAAGCAGCGCCTGCAAATCGGGATCGGCGTCTTTGGCCGCTTCATAGGCGGCGATCAGCGCGACGATCGCTGTCAGCGAAATGGCCAGCGCGACCTTCGAGATCAGCCCCGTGCCGAACCATAGAATGACGATCGGTGCGAAAGCGATCTTCGGCACACTGTTGATCGCGACGATGAATGGCTCGATCAGCCGAGCGACGAACGGCGAATACCACAGCGCGAGCCCGCACACCGATCCGACCGCCGTGCCGAACACGAAACCGAGAATGGCTTCGAAAAGCGTATAACCGGTGTCGATAAAAAGCTGCTGCGATTCGATGTCGCGCACGAGCGCCGCAAGAATTTTCGACGGTGAGCCGACGAGGAAATTCGATACCCAGCCAAGGCGCGCCGCACCCTCCCAGATGGCGAAGAACGCAACCACGGCCGCCAGTTGCAACAGCGAGCGGCCCAAGCCGCTGTCGAGTGCGTAACGCCCGCGAGCCTTCGGCGCGCGCCGTGCCGGTGCGGATTTATCGATGGAAACGGACTGCGTCATGCTGCCTTTACCTCCGTCTGAATATCGAGCTCGCCGCACAACGCATGAAAATAACCCGCGAAGTTGGGGTCGCTGCGCGCACCGATCGGCGAGCGCGCGGCGATGTCGATGTCATAGATTTTCTTGACTTGCGAAGGCCGGCCGCCGAGCACGACCACGCGCCTGGACAAGGCGACCGCTTCGTCGATGTCGTGTGTGACGAGCACCACTGTCTTGTGGAACGTGTCGACAGCTTCCATCAACACGCCTTCCAGATACAGGCGTGTCTGGTAGTCCAGCGCCGAGAACGGCTCGTCCAGCAGGATGATGTCGGGATCGTTGATCAGCGTGCGGATGAGCGCGACGCGCTGACGCATGCCGCCCGACAGCATGCGGGGATAAGCATGTTCGAAGCCCGCGAGACCATACGTGTTGAGGTATTCCATCGCCATGTCGTGCGCCTCGGCAGCCGGCATACGTGACAATTCCGGTCCGATCAGCACGTTTTGCAGCACGGTACGCCACGGCAGCAGCAGATCGCGCTGCATCATGTAGCCGACTTTGCCGCGCAAGCCGTCGACGCTTTTCCCGCGATAGATAATCTCGCCGCTATCCGCCTCGAGCAGACCGGCGATCACGTTGAACACGGTGGTTTTCCCGCAGCCCGACGGCCCGATGATGCTGACGAAATCGCGTTCGTGAATATCGAAGGTCAGGCCGCCGAGGACGTCGACCGAACCGACTTTGTTCGAAAACGATTTACGGATATTGCGTAACGCAAGCTGAACTGACATGTTTGTTCCTCGACGACGGTTCGGTGTGCATTGCGGCAGACGGCGGGCGGCGTCAAACGCCCCGCTGCGCGGCGAGAAAGCGGCGGCGCATCGGCTTGAGCAAGGCAATGGCCAGCAGTGCGGTGACGATGTCGAGCGTGATCGCGGTGGAGAACACCGGCTCCCAACTGCCCGCGTGCTGATGCAGCAATGCCGCGAGCGGGCCGCCGAAAATCGAGCCAATCCCTTGCGAGATGTAAAGCCAGCCGTAGTTCTCGGTGGCGTGACGGGTGCCGAAGGTGTCCGTCAGCGTCGCCGGAAACAATGAGAAGATTTCCCCCCAGCCGAAGAACACCACGCCCGACAGCAGTACGAACAGCACGGCGTCATCGCGCGTGAGCAGCCACAGCGCCATGGCCACGCCTTCGAGCGCGAACGCGAAGAACATCGTGTTCTCGCGCCCCACCTTGTCCGACACCCAGCCGAACAGCGGCCGCGTGAGCCCGTTCGTGAAGCGGTCGATGGTCAACGCCAGCGGTAGCGCAGCCATGCCGAACACCAGCACCTTGGTCACGCCGAAGTCGGCGGCGAAGGTGGCCATCTGCGAGGTGACCATGAGACCTGACGTGGACATCATGGTCATCATCGCGAACATCAGCCAGAAGAGCGGCGTCTTCAGTGTCTGCGACGGGCGAAAATTCGCGACCGTTCGTGTGGAAATAGAACTCGCGGAAGCGGCGGCGGCGGCGGCGTCGTGCGAAGGCGGCACACGTAGGCCCTGCGAAGCCAGCAGACCGACCACCGCGAAGGCAATGCCGAACATCCACAGCGTGGCTTCGACGCCGCGTGCCTGCAGCGACGTGGCAATCGGAAACGTCGTGACGATCGCACCCATGCCATAGCCGGCCGCGACCGCGCCGGCCGCGAAGCCGCGGTTGGTCGGAAACCACCGCACCATCAGTCCCACTACGCCGACATACACAATGCCCGTGCCCAGTCCGCCGATCACACCGTAGGTCAGATAGAGCATCGGCGCGCTATGCACCTGTGAGGCCAGCACCCAGCTCAGGCCCGCCATCGCGGTCCCGATCGAGATCGGCATGCGCGGCCCGAAGCGGTCGATCAGCTTGCCCTGAAACGCCGAGAAAAACGTCTGCAAGATGATCAGCAGCGAAAACGTGACTTGCAGTTCAGGCAGCGCTACGCCGAGTTTTGCGGCGAGCGGTTTGGTCATCAGTGTCCATACATACTGCGGACTCGAAATCGCCATCATGCAGACGAGACCCAAGGCTAGCTGAAGCCAGCGGTTATGGATCGCGCCCGACGAAGTGGTGCCGAGTTCCGCCGATGCGACAGGTTGCAACGAAGATTGCAAGCGTGTGGTCATGGTGACTCCATTTACTGAGCAAATGACTGCCGGCGACCGGCAGGCGTGCAGCGTCCTCCGGGCCGCGAGGGCCGGACCTGCAATCTGATTGAAAAAAGCGCGCGTGTGCGTCTACCAGCCCGCGGCTGCCCCGTCACTGCGCGGATCGTAGCCCGCTTCGATCAATCCATCTGGATACCGAACGATCGCGCCGGCATGTCCCATTGCCTCGTCATAGGGCCTGCATCGTCTCGACGTCGTGGCCGAGCGCTACGAGCCGCGCGACGGTGTCCGGCGCGAAACGCGCTTCGAGCTTGAGCGTGTCGGTCGACTGGCCCCAGGTGCGGCCCAGCAGCCAACGACGCGAGATCAACCAGAAGCCATCTCCGCCGATGCTGTTCATGTGCGGATAGACGACCGCGATCGTCGCGGCCGCGGCGAGCGCGTGGGGCGCGACCGCCATGCCGCGGGTTGCGCGGCTCGGGTTCAGGAATTCGGATGGCATTGGCGGCACAGGGGCTTGCTTGTATACATGGCCAATGCATATGCGAGAACCATGCCAACGGATAGAGTCCCGGCAAAGCTCGCGTGCAGAAGGCGCTTGAGCAATCGAGGCGCTCGAATCCGTGTTGCTAGATGGTGCCGCGCAACCTCGGTGGTGCATAGGGAGCGCTGTGAGGCTCCGATGCGGTGCGGGCGCGTTGCAGGCGCTCGGTCGTGAGCGTGCGTACCTCCGCCCGGCTCCCTTGTATGTGCGACCCCAGCAACGCGACCGCACGGTCCGCCGCAAGATCGCGGATGGCCGAGAGAATCGCAATGTGCTCGTCGTAAGTGTCGTCGATGCAATCGCCATAAACGAGATCGAGCCGCCGCACCAAGCGGATGCGGTCGGTCACGCGCTGCATGGCCGCGCTCAGCTCGGCGTTGCCGGCGGCGAGGACCAGCGCCTCGTGAAAGGCTTCGTCGAGCGACACCAGTTGCCGGCCGTCGCGAACCCGCTGCGTGTGAGGAACGTTCCAGATACGGTGGAGCCGGTCGAGCATCTGCAAGGCGGTCGCGGACAAGGTGCCGTCGACCCCAAAGAGCCGGCTGACCGAAAACGTCTCGATCAGCTTGCGCATTTCGTACAGATCTTCGAAGCGCTTGAAGTCGATCGGCACGACTTCCCAGCCGCCTCGCACATAGCCGCGCATCAAACCGTCGCTTTGAAGCCGTTGCAGCGCCTCGCGCGCCGGCGTGCGCGAAACGCCGAAGCGCTCGGCGATACTGCCTTCGGTCATACGATCGCCGGGCAGCAGGCGCATCTCGAAGATATCGTCGCGCACGCTGAAGTAAACATGGTCAGCGCGCGATGAGCGGGAGTGGGTTGTGTCTTTCACGCACGGGCCTGGAAGTAACGGACTTTTCGGCAGTGACTATCGGTCAACTTCAAAACATTAGTCAACACAAATCTAGCTTGCCGGAGTCAGTCACAAGCCCGCCTATGCGTGAGCCCCCCCCTATCTCTTGTTATCTTTCCTGTGCCGGATATACGCGAGCGGCAGCTGCGCCGGTTGGACCGTTGTTATCCCGCTATAGGCTTTTCGCGCTGTCGCCGCCCGTCACTTCGATTTCGGAGCCGGTGACCATCGCGGCGGCATCCGAGGCAAGATAGACCGCCGCAGGCGAGATGTCTTCCGGCTGCACCCACCCGACTCCAAGCGGCATCGTTGCCGCGCGGCGGTCCCACGCCTCCTGCGGCGTCAGGAAACCGTTCGTTTTGTGGTAGCCGGTCTCACCGACGCTTTCGGTCAGTCGCTTTTCGTACAGCGTCAACGCGGTGGCGACGAGCCCCGGCACCACGGCGTTGACTGTAATGTTGTAGCGACCGAGTTCGAGGGCCGCCGACTTCATCAGTCCAAAGATGCCCCACTTGGACGCCGCATAACTGGCTGCGTCTTTCGTACCGTGCCGTCCCTGCATCGAAGACACCACGATGATGCGGCCATAGTTGCGCTTCACCATCATGGGTGCGAATGCCCGGATAGTATTCGCGGTCCCGTTCAGGTTATTGTCGATGACGTCCGTCCATTCGGTATCCTCTAGATCCAGAAGCGGCTTCCAGTACTGAATGGCGGCGTTGGCTACCACGATATCGATCTTTCCGTAACGCTGTTCGATGCGATTAGCGGCGGCGCGCAACGCGCCCGGGTCGCGGACGTCCGCGCGAATACCTTCGGCGCGGCGCCCATACGCGTGGATCATGCTGACCGTCTCAGCCAGCTCTTGCGGCGTGGCGGGTGCTGCATCAGAGGCGGGACTGACCGGTCCCGAGATGTCGAGCGCAATGACGTCCGCTCCATTTGCCGCGAACTCGACCGCAATGGCGCGACCGATTCCGCGGGCCGCTCCGGTGACGACCGCAACGCGTCCCTGCAACCTGGAATCCCGGCCAGCGACGATCGGCCCGGCCGTCTTATCCGCCGGCGGTACCGGCACGGGCAGCCCGTCCATCGTCGCAGCGCCGCCGGTCGACTTCTGAGCCTGCGCGACGCCTGACAGCAACATGCCGGCTGCGGCCACGCCGCCGCCAACCATCCACTTTCGTCGCGAGCGATCGGGATCGTCGTGGTCGCTGTCAGATTTTTTTTCTTTCGTTACCAATGCAATGCTCCTTTCGGATAGGGTTCGGGCAGCGCGCCTCGCCGATGACGATGCGTGACAGAAAGGTCATGCCGTGGGCGGCGACGCAGCGATGTGCAGACCCTGAAATCGGAATCTTCGGAGGCCAGGCGTAGCGCGAATCGAATTCGGAGGACTAAATCTCGCGATCCTTACTCGGAAAGCAGCTCGCCAGGCAGTTGGCGCGGGCGTGGGCCGAGCCAACAGGTCAGGAGCTTGCCGCGGTGTCCTGATTCCCCTTTGCGGACGTCTGCGTTGCCGGGGCGCAATCGGCAACGAACTTGGCATGCAGGCGCGCCTCCGCCTGCTCGAGTTGGTTCGGATACTCCGGATCGTTTCTGGCCGGTTGGTATCCAACCGATTCGAGCTCCGACAATTCCCGGATGATGTCGCGATGTGTTAACCCCGCTTTGGTCGCTACAAAGGGATACGAGTGACATTCCTCTGCCGAGAATTTTTCCGCTGCACTCGCGGATACGCTAATTACCATCAAGGCGATGATTGAGGTTAGTTTGAATCGGCTGTTCATATCGAGCTCCAGGTTATCGCGACTTTAAGAAATCGCAAACCGCCGTCGTCATCGACTCTGCGAGCCCGATGCCCAACGACACGAATGCGTGCCATCACGATATCTGGCCGGTCAGCGCGATTACACATCGCAAACGTGAAGCTTAGTTAATCAAACTGGCTGCGATCCAGGGGTGATGTCCCGGCCGGTTGCACGATTGAGCTCGCGCGAGCCCATGGCTAGTGGCGCTTCTGGTTCGTTGAGGAACGGGGCACCAACGGTGTCGGCGCGATTTGCGCCGCGCCTCTTCGACGAACCCATTCGTGTAGGTCTCGCTGAGCTTCACCCACCCATATGCGAGATTGGCCTCGTGCTGCAGGCCGGTGTCCAGCTACGCCGTTAGCCGCAAAGGCTGCAATTGCCGCCCTTGCACACATGCAACACACTCGCGCGTCCCGCCTCGGCGCGTGTTCCGGGCCCTTGCACGCCGGCTCCCGTCAATTGCTCGGCCTGACTTTGCGGCCTCCACCGTTCGGTGATGTTGAGTTGCACGTTGCGTGCCGTGATCATCGTCTCGGGCGCAACGCGTTGCTCGCAATAGGGACAGTCGAGAACATTGTCGCGCATGGACACCGCTAGCAATTTCTCGAAGATTCCCCCACATGACGGACAACGCATGTCGTAAAGCGGCATGTTACGTACTCCCCTTCAGTCGTAAAAAGATCGGACGCGCATTGCTGCGCGTCTCGCGGCGGAGCCGCCCACTCCGCCGCCCTGACTCTGGACCTGCCCGTCAGTCCCTGTGGCCCCAGAACGCGCGCTCGCTGAGCATTCCGGTCGGTGCAATGTTCTTCTCGAAGATTGCGAGTGGCAATGACACCGTGGCCGAGCAGTTCGGAATATCGACGATGCCGCCAATGCGACCTTCAACCGGCGCCGCGGTGAGCAACATGTATGCTTGCGGCCCGGTAAATCCATGCTGCTTCAGGTAGTCGATAGCCTTCAGGCAAGCCTGGCGATAGGCGACCGTAGCGTCCATGTAATAGTTCTTTCCGTTCTCGACGCTGATTCCTTCAAAGGTCAGCCATCGGTCGTAATGCGGCCTGATCGGGCTAGGCATGAAAACCGGTGCGCTGAGGTTGTACTTGGCCATGCCGCCTTTGATGAGGTCGAAGCCGACATGGGTCGCGCCGTCCATTTCAATCGCGCCGCAAAAACTGATTTCGCCGTCGCCCTGGGAGAAGTGCAGATCGCCCATCGAGAAGCCCGCGCCCTTGACGTAAACCGGGAAGAAGATCCGGGTTCCGCTCGAGAGATCCTTGATGTCGGTATTGCCGCCATGCTCGCGCGGGGGAACGGTGCGGGCCGCCTCTTTCGCCATCCGGTCAAAGGCGGCTCCGCGTACGCCGCGCAGCACAGCGGTCGACGGCTCCGGCGGTTTTGCAAGACCCAGCTCCGCCAGCGGCGCCTCACGGCGATTCCACTCGGCCAGCAATTCGGTCGATGGAAGACAGCCCATCAGGCCCGGGTGCGTCAACCCGGCGATGCGCACACCCGGGATATGGCGCGAAGTGGCGTACAGCCCTTTCAGGTCCCAGATCGCCTTGGCCGCATCCGGAAAATAGTCGCCGAGAAAACCGCCGCCGTTGCTCTTCGCGAACACGCCGGAAAAGCCCACCGGCGTGATCGGTTTGATATCGAGAAGATCGACGACCAGCAGGTCGCCAGGCTCCGCTCCTTCGATATGGAACGGACCGGTAAGCGGATGTGCGCGAGTCAGGTCGATATCGCGCACATCGTCAGTGCTGTCGTTGTCCTTGATTTGCGCGTCCAGAAAGTCGAGCGACTCGATGATGATCTCTTCACCGGGCTTAACGGTCGACAGGAACGGAATATCCGGATGCCAGCGGTTATGGCCCAGTTCCGCTTGTTCGGCAAGCGGCACGCCTGGCTTGATCGTGAAATGTTGCATGTAGTCTCTCCGTGGTATCAGAACGTGTTGGCGGTGACGGCGGGCGGGCTCGATCTAAGCTGCGCGATAGACGCATGCGGCGCAACCGGCCTGGTAGCCGCCATTGACCGTGTCGTCCTTGATCTGCGTACATACTTTGGCGGTCCATTCGGCTTTTTCCAGCACCGTACCGTCAGGCAAGGTGCCGCCGCGTGCATCGAAGCGCAGCAGGCAAACCGCACAGGTCTGCACGCCGGCTACACTGCGGCCTTTATGCCTGTCGGTAAAGCCGGCATGGCCGAAGCGGTTGTAGTACATATAACCCAGCATCGTGTTCACTCCTTTCCAGTAAGCAGCGTGCGATAAACGCCCGCCTTGTCTTGCATCCGTTGGGACGTCAAACAGAGAGGTAGCCGCTGATCTTCGCGATATCGACTTCGTCGCGGCCATCTTCGTGGACGAAGCGGCCCTTCTCGATCACCAGCAGACGGTCGGCAATTTCCATCGTGAAACTCAGCACTTGCTCCGAAACGATGATGGTGAGTTGCCTGAGATCCCGAATCTCTTTCAGCGAGCGGGCAATGTCCTTGATGATGGAGGGCTGAATGCCTTCAGTAGGCTCATCGAGCAACAGTACTTTTGGATTGGTGACCAGCGCGCGCGCGATGGCAAGTTGCTGCTGCTGCCCGCCCGACAAATTCCCGCCGCGGCGATCGCGCATATCGTATAAAACAGGAAAGAGATCGAAGATTTCCGCCGGCACCCTGCCCCGCGCCGCTTTCGGCAAGCCCGTCTTGATGTTTTCGAGCACGGTGAGCGTCGAAAAGATCATCCGGCCTTGCGGCACATACGCAATCCCTCGCGCGACGCGCTCGAACGGCGGCAGTTTTGCGACGTCGACACCGGCCACTTCCACCTTGCCCGCACGACACGTGAGAATGCCCATCAACGATTTGAAAAAGGTCGTTTTACCCATGCCGTTGCGGCCCATCACGGCGACGATTTCGCCGGTGGCCGCGCTCAGATCGAGTTGATGGATCACTTCGCTCTGACCGTAGCCCGCGACCAGTCCTGTAACGTTGAACATAAACTGTTCCTTTTGAATGCCAAGTTGCCGTTCGGGCGCTACGCGATCGCGCTTCAATGCCCGAGATACACTTCGATCACTTTCGGGTTGGACTGCACGGCCTCCATGCTTCCTTCGGCCAGTACTTTGCCCTGATGCAGCACGGTGACGCGGTGTGCGATGTTCTTGACGAATTCCATGTCGTGCTCGATCACGACTACCGACCGATTTTTGGCGACCCGCGACAATAATTCGGCGGTCTTTTCGCGCTCCGACACGCTCATGCCCGCAACCGGCTCATCGAGAAGCATCAGTTCAGGATCCTGCATCAGCAACATGCCGATCTCGAGCCACTGTTTCTGCCCGTGACTCAGTAACTCAGCCGTTTGATCCAGCATCTCGGTGAGAAACACTTCCTCCGCAATCTGGCGCACTCGCTCATCCACGTCAGCGGTACGGCGGAAAGCGATGGCGCCGAACACACTGCGCCCACGCGGAAACGACACTTCGAGGTTTTCGTACGTCGTGAGGTTTTCGTATATCGAAGGAGTCTGGAACTTGCGGCCTATCCCGGCGCGCACGATCATGTGCTCGCTCATCTTCGTCAATTCCAGGCCTTTGAAATTGATGCTGCCGCTGGTGGCTCGCGTCTTCCCGCTGATCAGGTCGAGTACCGTGGTCTTGCCCGCTCCGTTCGGTCCGATCACGACACGCACTTCGTTGCGGTCCACATAGAGGTTCAGCCCGTCCACGGCCTTGAAGCCGTCGAACGAAACCGTCAGATCCTCGACCGATAGTACGAAATCTTTTTTAGCCATGGTGTTCTCTGTTTTTGCGGATAGACCTGCGTCAGGCCTCGGGATCGGAAGCCGGCAGCGTCACGAGCGCGCGACGCTTCAGATAGCCGCTCACCGATAAGCGTGCAAGCAGTTGCTTGCCATGACTTTCATAAAGACCAGCGAGGCCATTCGGGAAGAACATCACCACACCGATGAAGAGCGCCCCCATCAGGAATAGCCACAGTTGTGGGAACGATTCCGAAAAATACGACTCGCCGAAATTCACCAGCAACGCGCCGTAGACTGCACCAAACAAGGATGTGCGGCCCCCCACGGCGCAAAAGATCACCATCTCGATCGACGGAACGATGCCCACGAACGACGGAGACATGAAGCCGACCTGCAGCGAAAACATCGCGCCGCCGATGGCGGAGAACACGGCGGCGACCGAGAACACGAAGATCTTCAGGGCCGCAACGTCATAGCCTGAGAAACGTACCCGCTCCTCCTTGTCGCGCATCGCCACCAGCAGCTTGCCGAGCTTGCTCGACAGGAGAAACTTGCCAAACGCGATGCACAGGAACAGCAGGCCGGCATTGACGAAGTACAGGACGTAGTGCGCCGAAGTCGTGCGGATGTCCCAGCCGAGCACCGTGCGCAGATCGGTTATACCGTTCACGCCACCGGTCAGCCCCTGCTGCCCGATGATCAGGATAGACAGAATGGCGGCAATCGCCTGAGTCACAATCGCGAAGTACACATCGCCGACGCGTCGTTTGAACATGGCGAGACCGATGACAAACGCAAGCAGAGCCGGTATCACCAGCACCGCGGCGATAGCGAACCAGAAGTGCCTGAATGGTTCCCACATCAGCGGCAGATGGGTAATCTGATTCCAGTCCATGAAGTCTGGAATTCCCGGCGTGGACTGGATCTTCGTACTGACCGGATCCGATGCTTCCAGCTTCAGGAACATGGCCATGCAGTAGCCGCCCAGACCGAAGAACACGCCCTGCCCCAGGCTGAGGATCCCGCCGTAGCCCCAGCACAGCGTCAGTCCTATCGCCACGAACCCGTAGGTGAGGTATTTGCCCACCAGGTTCAGCCTGAAAATGTCCAGCGTCAACGGCAGCAGCACCAGTATCAGAAGACCCAGCCAGACGAACCCCATCACACCGGAGCGCCCACCCAGCCACTTGAGAGATCCCGAATTCATTGCTTTCTCCTGCGATCGAACAGTTAGCGCCGCACTTTCGGTGCGAAAAGACCTTGCGGACGTAGCATCAAAATGACGATAACGGCTGACAAGGTCAGCACTTTCGCCATTGAGCCAGACAGAAAGAACTCTGTGGTTGACTGGGTCTGGGCGATCGAGAACGCGGAGGCAATCGTGCCGAAGAGGCTTTGCGCGCCGCCGAATACCACGGTCAGGAAGGTGTCCACGATATACAGCGAACCGCTTGTCGGACCCGTCGAGCCCACGGTAGTGAAGGCCGCGCCTGCTATGCCGGCAATCCCGCATCCGAGCGCAAAGGTCAGGCGGTCGACTTTGCCGGTGTTGATCCCGACGGCGCCGGCCATGATCCGGTTCTGGGTGGTAGCCCGCACCGTCACACCCCAATGCGATTTATACAGAAACAGCAGCAGGATCGCCGTGAGCATCACGGTAAGGACCATCACCATCAGGCCGTTGATCGGGATGTCGAGGCCCTGATAGGGCGATAGTGAACCCATTAGCCATTGCGGAAGATCCGGACTGACTTCCTGTGAGCCGAACACCGAACGAAACGTTTGCTGCATGGCAAGCGACAGGCCCCAGGTCGCCAGCAGGGTGTCGAGTGGACGCCGGTATAGATGGCGAATCAGCAGCCATTCCACCAGGTAGCCGAAGGCGAAAGCAACCGCGAACGCGGCCACGATGGCCGCAAAGAAATAGACAGGTTGCAGTGCCGGCGCATATTTGTGTGTCAAGGCCGACAACACATAAGTCGTGTAGGCGCCGATCGTCAAAAACTCGCCATGCGCCATATTGATCACGCCCATCTGCCCGAAGATGATAGCCAGACCGAGCGCCATCAGCAGCAAGACGCTGAATACCGAGAGGCCGTTGAAGCCCTGCATAGCGACGATCGCGCCGAACTGCGAGAACCAAGCCATGGTCAATCCCCTGCGCGGCCTGCGTTCGAGCAGGCGGTGTTGAACATCGAAAAGTGCAATATCGACTTGCGATTCCCGCCGGCGCCAACCATGGCCGCCGCCGGCGATGATGCTCAGTTTTATTGATAGCCCTTCGGAAACGGATTCGGTTCAATCAAGTCCGACTTGTAGACAACCTTGAATTGACCATCGCGCTGGCCCTGGCCGATCAACGTGTTGCTCCACAGGTGGTGATTCGGGTGAACCTTGATGTAGCCTTCTGGCGCATCCTTGAACTCCAGACCCGGCGAAGCCGCCACGACCTTGTTGACGTCGAAGCTGCCGGCTTTCTCGCAGGCCATCTTCCAGAGCCATGGGCCGAGGTACGCGGCCTGAGTCACGTCACCGATCACCGCGTCCTTGCCATATTTGGCCTTGAACGCCGCAACGAATTTCTTGTTGGCAGGGTTGTCCAGGCTCTGGAAATACTTCATGCACGAGTAGAAGCCCTCGAAGTTTTCGCCACCGATACCCAGCAGCTCATCTTCGGTCACCGAGATGGTCAGCAACAGCTGCTTGTCGCCTGTCACGCCGGCAGCCTTCAGTTGCTTGTAGAACGCGACATTGCTGCCGCCCACCACGTCCGCGAAAATCACGTCCGGCTTCTTGAACTTCATCTTGTTGATAAGCGAACCGAACTCGGTATTGCCGAGCGGGTAGTACTCTTCGCCGACCACTTCGCCATGCAGCACGTTTTCAATGTGCTTACGGGCGATCTTGTTGGAGGTGCGCGGCCAGATGTAGTCGGAGCCGATGAGATAGAAAGTCTTGGCCTTCTTCTCCTTGGCGAACCAGCTCAGGCTGGCCAGCACTTGCTGGGTCGCTTCCTGGCCGGTATAGAAGACGTTTTTCGACTGCTCGAGGCCTTCGTAAAAGGTCGGGTAGTACAGCAGGCCATTGTCTTTTTCGAAGACCGGCAGCACGGCTTTACGCGACGCTGAGGTCCAGCAGCCGAACACCGTGGCAACCTTGTCGCTTTCGAGCAGCTTGGTCGCCTTTTCGGCAAAGGTCGGCCAGTCGCTGGCGCCGTCTTCCCGGATCACCTTGATCTGGCGGCCAAGCACGCCGCCCATCGCGTTGATCTGTTCGATCGCGAGGCGTTCGGCGCGGATCGATCCGGTCTCGCTGATCGCCATCGTGCCGGTCGACGAATGCAGCTGACCGACCGTCACCGTCGTATCCGTGATCGCCCTGCCCGTCGTGTTGACTTGCGAAGTCGGCGGAGCAGCAGCGAACGATGGCTTGACCATCATCGCAAGCGGCAGAGAAGCAAGTGTCAGTGCGACTTTGCGGCGGCCCGGAGAAGCGAGTTGCACTGCGCGGGCGGATGATTCGCCAGCTTGGTCGTCGCCGTTGTCGTCGAAGCGTTGTGTCATTTTTCAAGGTCCTTGTCTGCGTGGGTTTCAGGTCTGGCTGGCGAGCCCGGCGTGACGCGAAGTGCGCGCGCCAGCCTGCATGGCGCGGACACGGCGGCTCTTTGGTCGTTGAGCGGCTGACGCAGAATAGGGATCCGAATTTCCGGTCGGAATACGTCATTTGACTTACCTGCGTGGCGCATGCGCAGGCCTACGTCAAATGACGTATCGGCAGGTCGGGCACACATCGCTATGCTCGACGCGGGCAAGCGTGGCGTAGGCCACGGCCTGGCGATCAACGTGACGGGGCGCGCTGTGGCGGTGCGCCAATGCGACATTTGGGATGCGTCGCGCACCGCTTTGAGTCTGCGCCGCGCGTGCGCGCTCGCGCGGAGTGCTGCACGCTGATGACTGCATCACGCGCCGCGTACATGTGGCATGCGCCTTGCAACTCTTGGCTGCTTCGCTTTAACCACAGCCCGATTCCGGACAATTTGGTGAACCAGTCTCCCGAACCCGCGGTCCCCCGCGCAACACCCGTGCAGCGCATCATCAAGGTGCGGCGCGATTACAACACCTGGGTCGCCGACGAAACCATCGAAGACTATGCGCTGCGTTTCACGCCACGCACGTTTCGCAAGTGGTCCGAGTTCCGGGTAGCCAATACGGCGTTTGGCGCGATCTCGTTTCTGGCGCTCGAAGCGGTTGGCGGCTCGATCACCGTCAGTTTCGGCTTCACCAACGCGCTTTGGGCCATCGTGCTTGTCGGCGCGATCATTTTTCTGACGAGCCTGCCGATCAGCTATTACGCAGCGAAGTTCGGCGTCGACATGGATCTGCTGACCCGCGGCGCCGGGTTCGGGTACATCGGCTCGACCGTCACATCGCTGATCTACGCGTCGTTCACGTTCATTTTCTTCGCGCTGGAAGCCACCATCATGGCGATGGCGTTGCAGTTGTACTTTGGGATTCCCCTTTCACTGAGTTATCTGATCTGCGCAGTCATCGTGATCCCGCTCGTCACCCACGGCATTACGCTGATCAGCCGCCTGCAAGCCGTCACCCAGCCACTGTGGCTCGTGTTGCTGATGCTGCCTTATGCGGCCGTGATCTGGAAAGAGCCGGGCTTATTGCGAGCGTTGCCCAGCTTCGGCGGCAACGCCGGCGGGCATGGACACTTCGACCTGCTGATGTTCGGCACCGCCACGACGGTGCTCACTTCGATGATCGCGCAGGTAGGAGAGCAGGTCGACTTTCTTCGCTTTCTGCCCGAGCGGACCTCGCTCAACAAGCGCCGCTGGACTTTGAGCATGCTGAGCGCCGGCCCAGGCTGGATCGTTCTCGGCGTAGCCAAGCTGCTCGGCGGGTCTTTCCTCGCGGTGCTCGCGATTCGGCATGGCGTGTCGCCCGACCGCGCGGTCGAGCCGACCCAGATGTACCTGGTTGCGTACAAGTATTTGTTCGGTTCGCCGGAATGCGCGCTGTTGGTCACCACGTTCTTCATCGTCCTGTCGCAACTCAAGATCAATGTGACCAACGCCTACGCGGGATCGCTCGCATGGTCGAACTTCTTCGCGCGGCTGACGCATAGCCACCCGGGTCGCGTGGTGTGGCTTGTGTTCAATGTGCTGATCGCGTTCATGCTCATGGAGCTGGGCGTATTCCGCGCGCTCGAACAAGTACTCGGGCTGTATGCGAATATCGCGATCAGCTGGGTCGGTGCGGTAGTGGCTGATCTGGTGATCAACAAACCGCTTGGCCTGAGCCCAAAGGGCATCGAGTTCAAGCGCGCGCATTTGTACGATGTCAATCCGGTGGGCGTCGGCGCGACACTGATTGCCTCGTCGCTGTCGGTGCTGGCGTTTACTCACGTGCTGGGGGAGACCGCCCACGCGTTTTCGGCGCTGATCGCGCTCACCACCGCTCTGATTGCCGCGCCGGCGATTGCCTGGGCGACCGGTGGCAAATACTACATCGCGCGCCAACCGGTTGCGTTCGCCGGGGTTCCACTGGGCAAAGGCTATCAGTCGATTCGTTGCTGCATTTGCGACAAGGCGTACGAAACTGAAGACATGGCGCACTGCCCGGCTTATGAAGGTTCCATCTGCTCTTTATGCTGCACGGTGGATGCGCGCTGCCATGACATGTGCAAACCGGGCGCACGGCTATCCGAACAAACCAGTGCGACGATACGCTGGCTTTTGCCCAAGGCCCTGTCAACCCGTTTCAATACCCGCATCGGCCAATACCTGCTGCTGTTCCTGCTGGTGACCATGATCATGGCCGCCATTCTCGGCCTGATCTATACGCAGGAGTCGGTGCTTGTCGACCAACTCTCGCCGGCCGTTGATGTGCTGCTGCGCACGGCATTCCTGAAACTGTTTGCGGTACTGGCGCTCGCGAGCGGGATTGGTTGTTGGTGGAGCGTGCTGACGTCCGAAAGCCGGCGCGTTGCGCAAGAGGAATCGAATCGGCAGACGCATCTGCTGCTCGAGGAAATCGACGCCCATCAGCGCACCGATGCGCAGTTGCAGCGTGCCAAGCAGACAGCCGAAAAAGCCAATCTGGCAAAGAGCCGCTACGTTACCGGCATCAGCCACGAACTGCGCACGCCGCTAAACAGCATTCTCGGCTATGCGCAGATGCTCGAGCAGGATATGTCCATTCCCCCACACCACCATCTCGCGCTGGCGGTGATCCGCCGCAGCGGCGAACACCTTGTATCGTTGATCGACGGGTTGCTCGATATCGCCAAAATCGAGACCGGCAAAATGACGCTGGAATTCGAGGAAGTCCGTTTTCCCGAATTCGTCTCGCAGTTGGCCGACATGGTGAGCTTGCAGGCAAGCGCAAAAGGCATCGCCTTCCATTACGAAGCTCCTCCCAATTTGCCCTGCGCGGTGCGCGCCGATAAAAAGCGGGTGGGCCAGATCCTCATCAACGTTCTGGGCAACGCGGTGAAGTTCACCGATCGCGGCAACGTTACGCTGCGGTTGCAATACCGCCGGGAGATGGCGGTCTTCGAAATCATCGATTCAGGCATGGGCATCGATGCCGATGACTTGACTCGCATCTTTTTGCCGTTCCAGCGCGGCGGCAATGTCCCGGGCGGCTCGGAAAATGGCACAGGGCTAGGCCTGACCATCGCCAAAATGCTCGCTGACGTCATGGGAGGCACCCTCACCGTCGACAGCGAGATCGGCCGCGGAAGCACCTTTCGCGTCCAGCTGTTCTTACCGGAAGTACGCGAGCCGCAGCCGGTTCAAGCCGTCCCGAAACTGCCCATAGGCGGCTACGCCGGTCCGACGCGGCGGGTGCTGGTGGTAGACAACGAACGGGTGGACCGTGAGCTGCACGTCAAGTTGCTCGAACCGCTGGGCTTCGAGGTTCAGGAAGCAAGCTCCGGGCTCGAGGCACTGAAGGCCGTCTCGTCGTTCGCGCCCGACCTGATTCTGCTCGATATCGGCATGCCGCTGCTGGACGGCTGGGAAACCGCGCGTCTGTTTCGCGCCAACTTGATGAGCAATGCGCCGATCATCGTCGTCTCCGCCAATGCCTTCGACAAGGGCCGCAAAAACGCCGCGGGCATTCGCAACGAGGATTTTCTCGTGAAGCCTGTCAATGTGGTGGAACTGCTCGAATTGATCCGCGAGCGCCTTGACCTGCGATGGGTCCCGGCAACGTCCGCTGTAGCGGCGCAGACACCGTCGGTCGACCTGTCACTCGCCGCCGCGCCCTCGCCCCTGCCGACCAAGGCGGCGCTGCCCGGCCCCGAACTGCTGCGCAGTCTGCACGAGTTGGGCAGCCTTGGGTACGTGCGCGGCATCCTCGACAAGCTCGAGGAAATCGACCAGCTCGACCCGTCCTATGGCGTTTTCACCGGCGTTTTGCGCGCGCACGTCGAGCGCTTCGATCTGGCTGAATATGTGCGACACCTTGACCGAACCTTGCAGGCCCACTCCGATGCTACGCCCCGATCCGCTTCGCGATGTCGTTCTAATTGTTGACGACGCGCCCGAAAACCTGTCCATCCTGCACAGCCTGCTCGACAAATCGGGCTATACGGTGCTGGTGGCAACCGACGGCGCCGGGGCATTGGATCGCGCGCGCCGCTTGCCGCCGGATTTGATTCTCCTCGATGCGCTGATGCCCGGTATCGACGGCTTCGAGACCTGTCGACGGCTCAAGGAAGACCTCGAGACCCGTCCGATTCCGGTGATATTCATGACCGGGCTGACGGAGACCGAGCATGTTCTGCAGGGCTTCCAGGCGGGTGGTGTCGATTACATCACGAAGCCGATCCGTCCCGCGGAAGTGATGGTGCGCATCGCGTCGCATCTGCGCAATTCGCGCCAGGTCGTGCAGACCCGTGCGGCGATGGATGCGGCCGGCCAGGCTGTGGTCGCCGTGGGCCCCAGCGGCGAAGTGCTCTGGCTGACGCCGCTTGCCCAGGCGCGGCTACGCGGCTCGCTCGACGCCCAGGGTCGCTTGCCGGCGGCATTGTGCAGTTGGCTCCAGGAGGCGCTGCGGGCGCCCGAGGTCGGACCGTTCGAGTTGCTGACCGCAACGGAACAACTGATAGTCAGCCGACCGCGTCGCGGCGCTCACGGCGAGGAACTGCTGGTGATCCAGTCCAAGCCCGGTTCGCCCGGACCCGCCGCGTTGATGCAGGCGTTCCGGCTGACCCCTCGCGAAGCCGATGTGCTGTATTGGGTCGCTGTCGGCAAGACCAATCGCGATATCGCCGATATCCTCGGTATGAGCCCGCGCACGGCCAACAAACACCTGGAACACGTCTTCGCAAAGCTGGGCGTGGAGACTCGGACCACGGCCGCGCGCATGGCGTTGAATCTGGTCACACCGCAGACCACGCAGTAAAGGCAAAGCGTCGGCTGAAGGGCGCTGGCTACACGGCGTGTTACCGCGCGGTGCGCGACATGACGACTGACGGATTGCAGCCTCGGGCACGGCTGCGCGCACGGCGATCTAGCGAACGCGCACGCCGGGGCGGAATCACGTTGCCGCGTCAGGCGCTGCGTCAGCGGCCTGACGACAGAATGTCGTTCGCGTTGATAAGCGCGGAAGCGATGTCCTCTACCGTCATCCGCTTGGCCATCGCCTGCTCGCGCATGATGCGATAGGCCTCGGCCTTGTTGACGCCGCGCTGGCGGCAGAGTATCTCCTGTGCTTCCGCGACTTTGCGCGCGCTACCGAGCTTTTCTTCGAGACGCATGATGCGCTTGCGCAGTTTCCTGCGCTCCCGCCCGAGCTCGCGTGCAAGGACGAGCGCACTGAGGAGACCGAACGACCGGATGGGCGACGTAACGACGGCTTTTGCGTCGATGTGCAGCATCGCCTCGATGAGCGTCGGGTTCTCATAGTTGAGAACGGCAATCGACGGTGGTGCGTCGTCGTCCGTGCACCAATCGTCAATGAGGTCCAGGATGTCCGGAAACAAGGCGAAGAAAACGACGTCGGTGCCTGCCGGTGCGGAAGCCAGCGGCGGCCAGAACGCCTGCACGTGGCAGCCGATGCGCTGCAGCTGCTGGGTAAGCTGCGCACCGTCGCGGTCGTGCGGATGAAACACGCACACGCGCAGTGACCGCAAATCCATCAGCAAGTGAGAGATGGGGAGAGCCGGCGCCGGCACGCCTCGGCCGGCTTCCTCTTCGTCGTTCATTCACTGCTCCAGCTCATCGTTGAACCCATCCAGTCGCCGAGCGTATGCGCGACGAGATACGGGTCCGGCCGTACAGGGGCGACGGCTTGCCACACAACGTCGAATTGTCCCTCGCCATTGACCCGGCCGATACGCGGATTCAGATACGTGTGGTGAGTCGACGGATCGATCTTGACGCGTCCCTGCGGCGCGTCCAGTTCGCAGCGCAGCAATTCCGGCATGAGCGTTTCAAGCTCGGGCGAGCCGGCGGCCCGCATGGCCTGCGCAAAAAGATGAACTTGAAAGTACGCCGCCTCCCAGCTCGCGTTCGGAATCGTTTCGGAGCCGAACATCCGGCCGAATTTCTCCAGACAGGCAAGATTGCCCGCAGAGTCGATCGAGCGAAAGTAAGGCGCCGCAGTAAAGTGACCTTCGGCGACGTCCGTGCCCATTTGGGCGACTTCCACTTCCGAGGTCGTCAGGCTCGCGATCGGCATCGATGCCGGATCGAGGCCGGCTCGCGCATAGGCGCGATAAAAGTGCCGCGTTGCGTCGCCGACCACCGTGGAGAAAATGAAATCAGGCCGTGCCGCGCGAATGTCTTCGACGATTGCGGCGAAATCGTCTTCCGTGGCACCAAGGCGGACGTACCGTTCGCCCAACTTCACGCCACCCCGGTATTGCGACACGAGGTCAGACATGATGCGGTTCGACTCGTAGGGATAGATGTAATTCGATCCGACGAGATAGACGCGCGCACCAAAGTTGGACGTCATGAAATCGGCCAACTGCACACTGTTCTGATTGGGCGCTGCACCGGTATAGATGACGTTATCGGAGAACTCAAAGCCTTCGTAGAGCGTGGCGTAGAAAAGCAGCCGATTGCAGCGCTCCACAATCGGCAATACGGCCTTTCGCGCGCTCGACATATAGCAACCGAAAATGACCTGAACATCTTCTGCCAGAATGAGCCGTTCCGCAAACATGCGATATTTCGCGGGATCGGAGGCGGGGTCATGGTGGATCGGCACGAGTTCGCGCCCTCCGATGCCCCCTGCCTCATTGATCTCGCGTATTGCGAAAAGCGTTCCGTAAAGCTGCGACGACTCGATCGCCGACATCACACCCGTCTCGGAAAACAGAACGCCCACTTTGATCGTTTCGGTATTTGCCACGTTTTTACGCGCCTGTAATTGCCTGGTTCGCCTGATCCAGAATAACCGGGCGCCGCGCGACCCGATACGTCATTGTCTCCGACCAAAAAAAGCCGGCATATGTTCGGCACCGTCCCAGTAGCATCGGCCGCTCACCTCAAGCTTGCGAGCACCTTGCTGACCTGCTGGGCGAGGTTCCCGGCGCCATTCAGTACGAGGTAATGGCCGGGACCGAAGATGGTCCGGACATACCGGTGCCCATCGCGATCGAATGCGAAACAAAACGGCAAGATCCCGCGCGATGATAGAGCCGATACCGCGTGGCGGGCGTCTTCGATCAGATGCATGGAGTCGTGGACATCCACGTCCGACGGCTCGCCGTCAGTGACGAGCACCAATAGCTTCGCCTCGCTTTGCTCTTCATCGAACTGCGCTGCCGCATGTCGCAACGCCGCGCCCATGCGTGTCGACAATGCGCCTTTCTGTGCTAGCAGCCGCTCTCGCTGCGCTTTGCCAAACGGTTCGTCGAAATCCTTGACTCGCGTGTATCGGACATCGTGACGCCCGTTTGACGAAAACCCGTGCAGTGCAACGCGTGTGGCCGTCGGCTCCAGCGCGGACGCGATCGTCGCAGCGGCCTCTTTTTCGATATCGAGCACGGTCTGTTGTGTTACGCCGATTCTGTCGTTTGTCGACGTGGACAAATCGAGCAGAAACAGTACGGACATGCTTGGCGGCGTGCGCCGCTTTTGTTCGAAGATTCTTCCATCGCCGGCCGCACCCATGCGTCGGGCGATGCGATCATCGATGAGCGCGTCGAGATCGAGCTCAGGACCTTCGGATCGGCGGCGAAGGCGCGTGGGCGATCGCTGCCAACCGGATGGCAACGCTCGCCGGACGGCGAGTAGTCCAGCGTCGGCACGCTCGCTCTCGCTCAGAGGTTCCGCGGCCGGCGCGCGGTCGTAGACGCAGGTCCAATCGGGTAAAAGGAGCCCTACTCGTGAGTGCCACTCTGGATATCTATAAGCACGCCAGGCTTCAGTCTCGATGGGCGGATTGTCGAGTAGGCGCATGTTGTCCGCCGCGTTCGGCCGCGCCATGGTCCGGTCGGTCGCATCGGGGGCCGGTTCCATTCGTGCATGCACCGGTTCCGACTCGGTCGTCCACAAATAACTGTTGTCGTCGCGGTACCGCGGCTCAGTGCGGTACGACGATACATCGAACCTCACGCGCATCTGCGCAAGGTCAACGGCCAGTATGTCGGCAACTTCGTGACAGGCGGCCATATCGTCGTGATGCGCGGCAATGGCGTCGAAAAGTCTCCGGCCTTTACAGACCCATTCGTTCGGATCCTCGTAGCCGACATCATGCAACGCGCGCGCCAGGCGAGCCGCCAGTGACGAGAAGGTCAACATACCGAGTTCGCCCGATGCCGTATGAAACGCACCCCACAAGCTGTGCAGGCCCGGGTAATCACGCATCAACAAGCGCTCGACACGAGCATCCTCGATCAACGACGCCACCGCAATCCTTAACGCTCCCCGCTTGCCGATCGGCGAAGCGGGACGCGAATAGCGCAAATGCGCCAGCGCATGGGCCACCGAAGCTTGATATAGGCGCGCCGCGCCAGAGCGCTCGCTGCCCTCATCGACGGCTGGCGCAACGCGGATCACGCCACCTTCGCCGATCGACGTTCGTAATGCGCCGCCGCCGAGTTCGTCGAGCCGCTCGGTCTGCACACAGACGCGTGTCGGCGCAGGTTCTTTTCGCGCCTCCATTGCGTCGACATCCCACTGCCCGAATCCGGCTGCATAGCATTCAAGCATCCGCGTCGCTGCGGTGAACGATGCGTCGACGACGCCTTGCATCGCCGACCCGCTTTCGTTACCCATCCGTTCCGCGGGCATCGGAATCAAGCTCCGAATTGCGCGCGGACAAAGCCGTCGAGCGCGCTCTGCACTTCATCGTCGTCACTGAGCGGGCGCGTCATGGCGAGCGCACAGGCCGCATGAGCGTCGATTCCGCCTCGAATCAGGCCGCATGCGTGCACGAGCATGCGCGTGGATATGCCCTCAGCCAGGCCTCGACCGCGGAGCTCGCGCGATTGAGTTGCAATACGCACGAGTTTGAGCGCGATGTCGCGATCGACTTCGCCCTCATGAGCGACCACATCGGTCTCGGCCGCCTCGTCGGGGTACTGGAAATCGATCGCGCCGAAGCGCTGCCGCGTCGAAGCCTTAAGCTCCTTGCCGAACGACTGATATCCGGGGTTGTATGACACGACCAACTGAAAGTCGGGATGCGCGTGAATCAATTCGCCACGCTTGTCGAGCGGCAGAACCCGGCGATCATCCGCCAGTGGATGAATGACAACCAGCGTATCGGGACGCGCCTCGACGACTTCATCAAGGTAGCAGATCGCACCATAACGGACCGCCGTGGTTAGCGGTCCGTCATGCCATTCAGTGCTATCGCCGCGCAGCAGAAAGCGACCGGTGAGATCGGAAGCGGTCGTATCTTCGTTACATGCGACCGTAATGAGGGGCTTGTTCAGGCTTGCCGCCATGTGCTCGACGAAGCGCGTTTTGCCGCATCCGGTCGGGCCTTTCAGGATGATCGGCATGCGCCGCGCGTGTGCCGCGGCGAATAGTTCGATCTCTTGCCCAATCGGCCGGTAATAACGCTCCGTCGCCAATCGGTATTGCGCGAGGACATCCTTCATCGGCATCGTTCCTTGTCGATCGGTGCGCCGGTTTCCCGGCGCCAGCCGTGTTAGCGGTGTTGCGGATCGGCGTGCGGAATGCCTTCGATCGGACACTCCGGGGTCCCCGGCATGGAGCGCGTGATGGCTTCGACCTCGCGGCGCGTGCCTTCGGGGTCATTGATCCACTTGGTGTAGAACTCGTAAGGACATGCCGCTACACCGTGGACGTCCTCGCCCGAATTGATCTTTCCGGTATAGCCGCGATGCACCAGCTTGTAGAGATGGTTTTGCGACTGCATGTTCTTGCGTGCGTCGCGCAGCAGGCTGACAGACAGTTCGCCATACTGGATACCCATTTCTTCCGTTCCGCACTCGCCAAGCGTGCGACCGTCGAAACCGACGATCGCCGAATGGCCGAAGTACGAATAGACACCATCAAAACCGGTGGCGTTCGCCACTGCGACGTAGACATTGTTCATCCACGCCATCGTCTTTGCGGCCATGACCTGCTGCTCTTTCGCCGGATACAT